>NZ_JACHVC010000011.1 GCF_014230145.1 Pelagicoccus albus | reverse complement strand
CGTTAGAAAATAATAATGACCCCAAAATTCAGATACACGCATTCTCATACCTTCACACGAGAAGAGTACGTGTATTTGACCGGACTCTTCTCGAGGAAAAGCAAGCCACTAAGACTAACGCTAGCGATTCTGATTGGCGTAGTCTGCCTGCTTTCTCCGTACACGATAGTAATCGGAGTAGCGATCCTACTTCTCGTTGGTCTAGCTTTCTTTCTAGGAAAGAAGAGCGCAGGAACTTTCAATCGTTGGTTTACAAATTCGAAGTTTCTCCAAGGCGAAGTGACCTATGAAGTGAACGATAGAGATCTTCGGATCAGCTGCGATAAACTCGATATCCGAGTGGATTGGGCGATGGCGTCGGTTTGGGAAGAAAAAGACGGTTGGCTTCGAATCTCGTGCGAAGCGACTCCAAACCTATACTTCAGAATCGAAGAGTTGAAAAAAGCGGAGGTCTACGAGCATGTCATCGACCTGTGCAATCATTACGCAGTACGCTTCAACTCCGAAGATGCAAAAATGAATTCTAACCAGTCAGCCCATACAACTCCGGCCAGCGCTCCGCGCTGACCTACGCGTATGGCTTTCACGTTAGCTAAAAAAATGAAGATCCCCAAATTGGCATTTCTGCCCCTTACCCTGACTACACTCTTCGTGAGACTGTCGGCGATAGAAGACGTAAGCATGGACTTAAGTTTCGATGCTGGATCAGCATTTGTTCGATGGTCGAACCAATCTCAAAGAGAAATTAGCTACTACCGAAACCAGAGTACTTCGAATGGCGACCAGTATTGGGGGTATCGACTCTATTTAATAAACGAAGAGGACGAAGTGACAAAAGTCTTTTTCGTTGGAGAGACCGAAGCGTCTGTACCCGATTTCAGCAACCTAAAGCCAGGAGAGACTGAAACGACCGAGATTGATTTGGATGCGTGGTTCAAGAAAAACGAAGAATACGAGATGCCTAGACCTAAAGATGGGAGATACATCACATTCATGAAATATGATGATTCTGAATACGATGGTTCACTAGGTTTCACCAGTCTTGGCACCCATTTTTCATCCATCGCAACTCTTCAAATTGAGAATGGAAAAGTTAAAAACTAGAGCTAACCAGACGGTGCTGGCAACGTCGGCTAACGCCGCCGTCACCAGACCTTAGCGTTATGCAAAAATGAATTACGAATTGATAGCGGGAATCCTGATTTTAGTCGGCACATCTGTACTGTTTATCATAAACTTCAGCGATGCGCCCGCATACTTCTCGAAGAAAAGAATCCAAGCATTTGCGAGGAAAAGAAACTGGGAAGTCATCACTTTAAGACAGGACACTCGTTATGGATACACGGACGACATGGGGCAGGATCCCTCAGCATCTCGCCTCGTATTCAAACTCACCTACAGAAGCAATGAAGGAGTAGTTATGGAATCCATTATCAGTTCTGGATTTCTTGGATTTGATTTGGAAATCCAATACGAGAAACCAAGAAAAGAATGAAAGAAATTTGGCATAACCAGGCGACGCATACAACTTCGGCAAAGGCCCGCCTCTTTGACTACGAACCTTTAGAAATCAACGACCTCAGACATGGAGGCCAAGCCTAGGCCTCGTCGTATGGTCTTAGCGTTGGGGAGAAAAAATGATAGTCACCCGAATATCCGAAATCACAAACTACGGGATCGACTATCTCCACGAATCGAAAAAGGAAACGTTACTCTGGATTGAGTTCCACACTGCCAACGCATTCAAACGAGACCTCCTGAACTATGACCTCATTTGCCTCCAACTATCCAAAGAAGATAAGAACGAAGGAATCGAGCTAGACGAAGAGGATCCGAAATGGAACGAATTGATTAACGAGCTTCCAAAACGAATTGATGGGTTTAGAGACTGGAAGATTTGGTTCTCCGAAGTGGCACATCCTGCATTCAAGACAAACCTAGTCAGAATCTATGAAAGATAGAATTAACCCCAACAAGTCGTTTCATACAACTCCGGCATCGCTCCGCGATACCTACGTCGTATGAACTCTGCGTTGGACAAAATAAAGTAGTGAGCAAAATCGAACAGTTTCTTCTGAATCCAATCCCGTTTCCCAAGAACGAGAATGGACAACTCGGTTTTCTTTGTTTCCTCGCGATTTTCCCAACTCTGCTCGTATCTGCATTCATACCCGAACTATTGATTGTATGCATGGTTTTGCTCGGGCTGACCTTTCTCCTTTTCGCTCCCTACTTTCTAATCATTCTCACTACTTTCTTCATTCCGATCATAGTGGCTGCAACGACCGAAGGTATGGAAAAATGGATAGATGAGAATTTGAACTACACCGTATTCACTTTCCTATGTATTTTGATCGGGGTAGGACTTATGCTTTGGAAAGTCCCCAAAATGAAGGTCGCAAAATCACTATCAAGAACCAACGAAAAGAAAGTCCAACCAGTCAGCCCATACAACTCCAGCCAGTCGCTCCGCGACTGACTTCCGCGTATGGCTTTCACGTTATGGGTATCAAATAATGACCTACATTAAGGACCAATGGATCACCCAAGCTCACAAGAACTCTGCGAACCATCGAAAAGAAATCGAAGCAAGCGAGGTTTGTGGCTGTTTCTTCTGCTTGGAAACGTTCGAACCCAAGCATATCGAGGAATGGACTGATGAAGGCGATGACGGAGAAGGAACAACAGCGATGTGCCCTAGGTGCGGCATTGATTCAGTCATTGGATCGAAATCAGGCTACCCAATCGAAAAAGAGCTTCTAGAAAAGATGAGGAAATACTGGTTTGAAAGCTAAACAAAGAATTGTCCATAACCAGTCACTCCAGGCAACTGCGGCAAACGCCCGCCTCTTTCAATGCGACCCCACGAAATTCAACCACCTCAGAAGTTTCCACGATAACCTAGGCCTTGTCGCCTGAGCTCGACGTTCTGCAAAGATGAAGTTAAACATCACAACCGTCGTACTCATCCCCATGCTAGCACTACTTGGATGCGATAAGAATCCTTTTGGGGATACAGTCATCTTGGATACAGAGGCGTCAGTCGATTATCTACCGTTGTTTAGCTGCGAAGACGGAAAGAATATTAAGTTTATCTTCCATAGGCCATTTCACGGTAAATCGACGTTGGAAAGAAGCCATGTAGACACTTTCCTTGAAGCGAGCGACGGTTCGAAACCAGAGTTAAAGATAGAGCAAACCGAAACAGCATTTCTGGAATTCACCATCTCGCGGCAAGATGGAGAAGCCTTCACCCTAGGACCATATAACTATCAGATTATGACGATTGTTGACGACGAGCCCTTTCCGTTTATTGGCAGCTTTACTCTATATTCGGGTAAAGAAGGATTCAAAAGCTTAAAAGAAAATAGGCAGAACCAGTCGGTCGATACAACTGCGGTCAGCGCTCCGCGCTGATCCTCGCGTATCACCTCGACGTTAGCCGAAAATATAATTATGGAAATTGGTCTACTTAATCGAAGGATGCAGCATCCCGAACAGACGGTAGAACTTCTTGACCTAGTCATTTCAAGCTTCGGTTTCAGGCGAAGGACCCTAACCTTACGTTCAAGCTACAAGGCCCGAAGCATTCCAACTAAACCAACTTGTGTATGGAGGCTTTGGAGACTACCTACAAGAGGCTAACAAGTCGGCCCATTCAATTCCGGCAAACGCCCGCCGTTTCAATCCGACCTGTGTCAAATCAACCCCTAATTTAAGTTAAACCCAAACTGAGGCCTCCATGCATGGCCTCTGCGTTCACCAAAGATAAATGAAACTCGCCACGATCATATTCGCAGTTGCAATCGCGAGCCTACAGCAAATCGCAAGCGCCAGAATAACCGAGGAAGAGTTTTATCAACTATCCATCGACGTCGTCATGCACCGTGAGCAGAATGATTCCGAACTGAAAGGTTCTCTTCACAATGGATACGCACGATTGATAGATTACGGAATGAAAAAATCTGTCCCTTTTCTTATCGACGACCTCACCGAAGCTAACGAAGCAATCAAGGAAGCTGAAGAAAAGAATGAAGGATATATCTGCACTTGGAAGCACCTACATGATGCACTAAAAGCCCAAACCGGAGAGGATTTCGGATTCGACCAAGAAGCATGGAGAAGCTGGTGGAACACCAAAGGAAAGAATCTACCTGAAGAGCACTTCAACCCGAAGAAAAACAAAGAAAAGGTGAACCAGGCGGTCGATACAACTGCGGTCAGCGCTCCGCGCTGATCCTCGCGTATCACCTCGACGTTAGCCTAAAATATAATTATGAAGATTGGTCTACTTAATCGAAGGAAGCAGCATCCCGAACAGACGGTAGAACTTCTTGACCTAGTCATTTCAAGCTTCGGTTTCAGGCGAAGGACCCTAACCTTACGTTCAAGCTACAAGGCGGCAAACGCCCGCCCTTTCAATCCGACCTGTGACAAATCAACCCCTAATTTAAGTTAAACCCCAACTGAGGCCTCCATGCATGGCCTCTGCGTTAGCAAAATAAACAAATGAGCATACTAGCCCTAATATCATCCCTAGCTTCCATTGTTGGCTTGCTCATTCAAGTTGGCGACAAATTCAAAGAAAAGAGAGAGTTACGAGACAAGGTCATTTACACAGTCTACGGACTCACAGCAGGAACAATTCTTGGATTAGTATCAGGAATCGAGTTCCGAATGGAAGAGACCCTAACTCTTGGTTCACTTGTGGGCCTGTTTCTTATGGTCGTTATGGCGGTAGTTATCGTCATATGTGCAATAGCTTACACGAAATCGAACAAGACAGCAGGCGACGAGATATACGCCCTCTCTGGCCTATTCTGCACACTTGTGATTGTCGGAATCTTTTTCACGCTACGTAGTGACTCACAGCCTACAAAATCAGACAGGAATGATCTAAGCTATTACGAGCACCGCATTCTGATCGATCAGCTTATGAAGGATGGTCGATACGAGAGGGCTATGGAATTCACCAATAACGCAGCATATTGGCTAGATGAAGACGACGTAAGAATGGACAAGCTCACGGAAATTGGATTGGAGATTTACAATGCGATGTTAGAACGAGATGGACTACCCCCTGTAACATTGGAAGAGATGCGAAGCAGAATGGAAGCCGCTAACACGATTGACCTGACCACTGAAAGAGTCGAGGAAAAGGAAGGTAAGGAAGATGCTAACCAGACGGACCATACAACTCCGGTCAGCGCTCCGCGCTGATCCTCGCGTATGTCCTCCACGTTCACCAAAAAATAATGACTTCCCCAGTCGACCACTTCATCGCCACTTTGGACCAGATCATCGAATCACCGAGATGGAAAGACGAGGACACCCCGATGCCAGGAAGAATCGATGAATTGGCAGTTCGAATAAACGATGGAAAGACCTATCAGAAATACAGAAGAACAAAAGAATATGAGCTAGTGATTGAAGTGATCGAATCATTCGAAGACGCACTGAACGACGATTGGATGCCTTTTCAGATCGAAGGATTAGATCTAAAGAAAGCGAAGGATTTTGCTACGGGAGTACGAAACATCCTGATACAAAAAGAACCTGAATCCTACCAAGATGAAATCATCGCGTTGCACAAAAGAACCAAAGAAAAATAGGGTGAACCAGTCGTCCCATACAACTCGGGCCAAGCGCCCGAGTTGTGGAACCAGCAAGGACATTTCCAACCCCCACCTTACCCACAACCATCACTGAAGCCCTCGCGTATGGACTTCACGTTCGATCAAGTAATGAAATACATGACGCCCCGAAAGTCTGAAACTCTGAGTCTCCCCATTTCTGCGGAGACACTGTTTTCCGCACTTTCAGGAGTCGTCGGAAAGTTGAAGCTATCGAGACTCGACTCACCATCCCACGAACTTGAAGGAAGCGTATCCAAAAAAGGATTCTATCTGAGTTTCCCAAGCTACGGTGAAAACGCACTCAGAGCCTTTTCGACTGGAACGATTCAGGAGAAAGAAGAGAAATTACGAGTTGAGACATCACTCGGTGGATTAGGCCACATCGTTCTGATCTCATATCTTGCCCTACTTTCCGCACTAGTTGTACTCACTATCATTTCGATATTCACATCGATTCCATCCATTGAGCTCTTTGTCTGTACCCTTCTGGTCTTATCACTCAGATTTCTGCTTTGGAAGCACACCAAAAAGAAGATCGCCGAGCTTCATGAACACGTGGTGAAAGTAATTGAAGAAATATCGAACCAGTCGTCCCATATAACTCCGGCCAGCGCTCCGCGCTGACCTACGCATATGGACTTCACGTTCTCAAAAAAAATGAATCAGCCGTTACACGAACTTACATCCGACGATTTGATAGTTCTGTTCGAGTGGCTAAGCCATAACGAAGAAAAAGAAGAAGTTACCTTCTCTGATCTATCCGAACTGATCGTTCTAGATAAAATCCAAGGCCTACTTGAGAAGGCAATGGTTGAGCCCTTCAAAACAAATTACGGAGAGGTGCTGCTCGAATCCAGAACCAGAATCAAAAATGAATTCGAAGAAAAGATGGGAATAGAAACTTGGCTGCACAAATTATTAAAAAATGAATCCGCTGAGAAGAATAAATAAAATTAGTGAGAACCAGTCGGTCGATACAACTGCGGTCAGCGCTTCGCGCTGATCCTCGCGTATCACCTCGACGATATGAAGAAAAGATGAGACTTACGATCTACCCCAGAAACCCTATTCTCAGACTAACCTTTCTTGTCGGCTATTTCTTGCTAAGCATTCAAGCGTTCTACGTGCTGAGACCGTACTTCCTATCGTACGCCGAAGGAATCATGATTAGAGGAGCAGACTTTGAGAGTTTCACAGATTCATTCATGGGGATCACTTGGGCCGGATTCTGGGTGTTCATCTCATTCGGTTTCATCGTGGAGATCCTACAGAAAAAAGGGGCAGGAAGAATGAATGAAGACATCGACAATTTCGAGTTCTGGCTCTTAAGGCTAACCGTGGGGATCACAGGGCTAGGCATGCTGGATCTAGGGAGGGCGATGTTTGAAAACGAGTCGTTCTTCGGACTGATTGGCGATTCGCTAGAAGGCGTTCTTCTCCTTGGAGCCGGTATAGCTATCGTATCTTTGATTTCGATACTTCGACCGATTTACTACAAAAAGAAATTAGCATATCAAGACGCTGCTCACAACGTGCGCAAGCGCACGCCGTGAGAGCTCTGCGTTAGCCAAAAAATAAAACCATGGCCCCAACAACCACAGAAAATTATACCTTAAATTTCGAAGGTGATGATGACATTCCGGTAAGCCTCTTGGGGTCGTACCTTATGCACTTCCGCACCGTTCACAAGGCCGTCGAACTCCTGCTCGAAGAGAAATCGGAGTGGAACCCTACGCCAGAAGAATACTACCAAATTTCGGAAAGACTACGAAGAGAGCACATCGTTCGTGCAGCTCGCCCTTTTCCATACCCACGATATCGCTACGATCCCGATTGGCACGATGGATATTTCGAAAAAGACATTCTCAAACTAGTTAGAATAAACAAAAACAGTCCACTAGAGATCGTTCTATGTGGTGCTATTTCTGCAATAACTATAGCAGTCATTTTTTCAGGCGGAACAGTAGAAGTAGGAAAGACCGGGATAAAAGCCAAACTACCACCGATCGGAAAGGGAATCAAAAAGCTCCGAGATGCAATAAATGACAAATATGATAAGGGCTAACCAGGCAGCGCATACAACTCCGGCCAGCGCTTCGCGCTGACCTACGCGTATGGCTTTCACGTTAGCCGAAAATATAATTATGGAAATTGGTCTACTTAATCGAAGGATGCAGCATCCCGAACAGACGGTAGAACTTCTTGACCTAGTCATTTCAAGCTTCGGTTTCAGGCGAAGGACCCTAACCTTACGTTCAAGCTACAAGGCCCGAAGCATTCGAACTAAACCAACTTGTGGATGGAGGCTTTGGAGACTACCTACAAGAGGCTAACAAGTCGGCCCATTCAATTCCGGCAAACGCCCGCCCTTTCAATCCGACCTGTGACAAATCAACCCCTAATTTAAGTTAAACCCCAACTGAGGCCTCCATGCATGGCCTCTGCGTTGGAAGAAATATGAAAAGCACGAGAAGAGATAACCCGAAAGGTCATTGTGCGGAATCGACTAGAAGCTTTTTGCGTGAAACAAGCGCGGAAGCTAAGTCCGACCGAGTATCGCAATTCTTCATACGCTTTTTCTCATTGGTTTTCATCACACTTACTCTAGCGATTTTCGCTCTCCTGGTTGGATACGGATTTGCCAAGGCGCTCGAACTATACTACTCGATTTCACGTGAGCGATTTCTATTCACGATGGTCGTGACCGCCATTTTCTTGACCATCGGTGGAATGGTCGTTGCAGCAAAAACTCTGTATTCAAAATCATGAGTGAGAAAAGGATTTCCAACAAGTCGGTCGATACAACTCGGGCCAAGCGCCCCGAGTTGTGGACGCAGCAAGGACGTAGCTACACAACCTCTTTCACAACGGGCCTGTAGGCCCTCGCGTATCACCTCTACGTTAGCCACAAGAAATGGAATACGAAATCCAAGAGATGAGGTTTAAGAAGGGTGAAAACGTCTTCATCGTTTTAGGCACCTTCATTCTCATCGCGATTGCTATTCCACTTATCCCACTGATTCCTTCCGATTTTCCTCGGGCTGAAGGCTCCGAAAAAAGAATCATTCTGATGGAAGTCGGAGTCATTCTCGCTGGAATCATCTATTTGGTGCTCTACCTGAAGCTTCGTTCATCTTACAAACTCGATGATGAAAAGCTATGGATTAAGAGGCCTTTCTTCTCATTCACGATCAAGTACGACAAGATTCGCAACTATTACTGGGATCGAGGAAAAGGTCTAAACATTGAGAAGCTATTGATCGAAGAGATCGGCAACCCCCACGATCCATACGAAATCATCTGGAACCGTATTCAAAAAGAGGATCAGAAGAACTTTATGAAGATTTTGAGTACGGGAGTAAAAGCTGCAAAAAAGAAAAGAGAGGCTAACCAGTCAGCCCATACAACTACGGCCAGCGCTCCGCGCTGACCTACGCGTATGGCTTTCACGTTCTCCAAAAAATGAAAATAGGAACCATCCGAAAGAACTACGCCATTACCTTGTTGGTATCATTTTTTGGCGTTCTTCTTGTCTGCAGGGTACTCCTCGGTTGGAAAGGAATGATTGAGATAGCGGAAATGTGTTACCCGCAAACAATTGTTGGCTACGTTGGCATCGTCATCTACGCTGAATTGGTCGGATTCAAGTTATCAAATAAACTATTAAGATATCGAAACGGATCTCTCTTCATGTTGAGCGCATTCTTGTTTGGGTGCTTGATTGGATCCATCTCAACGATGGTGATTTATGGAGACTACGACATCTACGACTACATCTACAAACCCATGTTCTGGTTGGCATTCTTTGGCAGCATTCCAGCATTAACGATCGGCCTTCTATTCACGAAACTACTGAAAAAAGATTGGGAGAACCAGTCGGTGCAGACAACGAGCGCAAGCGCTCGCGTCTGACCTCGACGTTCTCCAAAGAAATGAAGAAAACCATTCCAGCTGACCTGATCGACGCAAAAACTGGATTCTTCCAAAAATGGAATGAAACAGATCGGTTCGACCTGTATCAAGCGGGTCTCTCATGGCCAATCATCGCCACCATGATCGACGGTTTTGGCGTTCCAGCATCATGGACGCAACGATTCGGAATGACACGAACTGATACGTTGTTTGCCTGGATAGAAGAATTATCAAAAGAATGGAATGGATTCTACATAAAAGACCAGGACGATGCTTGGTCAGAACTAGATTGGGAACGAAAACTATCTGGACTACAGATTAGTTCAGCGATTCTAGAAGAGTTCATTCGCAACCCCGCTATGGAGAATGGTTCAGCCTACTTAGGCCTGTACTTGGAGTCAGCCGACGACCTTATCCTATTCACCTACACACCCGCAGAATTTTTCCGAATATCGGTTCATGGTAAAATGATCGATATTTTGAAGAAGAAAATGAAAGGAGAACCAGACGGTTCTCACAACTCCGGTCAGCGCTCCGCGCCGACCTCCGCGTGAGACCTCGACGTTCTCCATAAGTGAACGATTCTCGAATCGAAGGCGGCATCATCCACATCCAGTGCTAACACGACAGATCAACCTCACTTCTAACGAACGAAACAGACAAGGCCAGCAGACGATTTTTTCGACATCGGCGTATCAGACTTCATCATACGACAAGGAATCTAACATGACGGTCTTTTCTTTATTCATTCCAGATTTGGACGCGCGAACCTCCTGCATTGAAGAGAGAAATTTTGGGAGAACCAGCCGTCTCATACAACTCGGGCCAAGCACCCGAGTTATAGAACACCCAAGCGCAATTCAACCCCGAGTTCTTGCTAAAGGGTCCATCTAGGCCCTCGCGTATGTACTCCCCGTTCACCAGAAAATGAATACTCCGGAATTCAAGACTATCGAAGCGATCTATGGAATCCCATGCGAAGAGATGCCTACTCGTTTTGAGCGTGCGGTCCTAGTGACTCAAGAGGCGGAGTTTCTCATCAGTTGCGAACCTGAGTTTGACGAGATAGTAATCACAAAAGAAGAAAGAAAGGAACGAACAGAACCACCCATTCTAGCAGGTTGCTTTCGCGTGACTTGGAGTTGGATACTCACGAATCAGCAGGGCTACACTGATGGACTAAGAATTGAAATGAAATCAGAAGAAGATGAAACCTACTGCTATGAGTTCATCTCGATCGCTTCAGGAATCGAAATTCACAAGTCCGAAAAAGTTAGGGTGAACCAGTCAGCCCATACAACTCCAGCCAGCGCTCCGCGCTGACTTCCGCGTATGGCTTTCACGTTAGGCAGAAAATAGAAAATGACCATTGGAGCATTTCCCAAAGACTATCCTTCGATTGTGGACACAGCACCACAGCAGTTTGGGATCTTCTATTGGCCATTCGATGCAAGGCCCGCGGAGCAACACTGTGCTACGATTACCAAAAAGAAAGATTCGTTTATCTACGAATACCGACCACACGAGGGCGATCCAGAAACAAAGGAATACGAAAGAAAAGAAGATCTGGTTGACCGAATGAAAGACGACAACCGTAGATTAAACGATTCAGGAAAATGCGTGATAGAATTCTAACTACGAGAATGGAAGAAAAGAAGAATAGGCCTAACCAGGCGGTCGATACAACTCGGGCCAAGCGCCCGAGTTGCGGTCGCAGCAAGGACGTATCGTTCCCTACTCTTTCTCCACGTTCAATCTAGGCCCTCGCGTATCACCTTCACGTTCACCAAATAAAATGAAACTCTGGATACAGGCCTTGGCTCTCGTCACACTTTGCGGATGCAAAAGCGAGCTAGCATCTATTCATCCAAATCCTCCTTTTGAAATACCAGAGCTAATTCCGGTTGGAGGCATTCCAGATAGCTACGAATGGAAGTTCAAAGATGGGCCCGATTTCTACACCTACCTAGCTGAGAAAGGCGAAACTGGAGTTAGCATCTATTTCGGAACCCATCCCCACTTCGAAGAAAAGAATAGAAAAAAGAAAGATTCGACTACTTTGCTTTCGACACGAATCGACTGGCTTGAGTCTGATCTCGATTCACACTCAGTAATATGGGAAGCATTGGTTCCCTACCGTCATTCACCGCATTTTACAGAGCTAAAGCTCCACTTATGGATTTGGGGATCCAGCGAAGAACAGGTTCGGGACTTAGCGATTGGCTTAGAGAACATGTCGTTCGACCAAACAACCTACGAAAAAAGAAGGGTGAACCAGACGGACCATACAACTCCGGTCAGCGCTCCGCGCTGATCCTCGCGTATGTCCTCCACGTT
>NZ_JACHVC010000010.1 GCF_014230145.1 Pelagicoccus albus | reverse complement strand
GTTGGACCAAAAAGAAATGACTGACCCTGAATTCAATCTCCTCTCCAAACTGGAAACTGAAGGGATGCTCTCTATATTCGGAAGAAAGCCAGAAGACGAGAGCGTCCTTGCATACGAGATTTGTGAAAGAGGATGGGCATCGTACACCGGAAAAACGAAGATTCCAGAACGAGGAAAAATAAGATACCTCCTAGTTAATCTGGCGATCACTTCACACGGTCGAGAAGCACTCGGAAACGAACGAAAGAAAAGAGCGGAGAACTCCGTCTCAGGTGTATCAAAGACCGTTGCTAAAGCGTCCATGAAGAAAGTCGGATTCTTCATTTCACATGCTATCACAGTCGCCATCACAGTATTCGTCACTCTGTTGATCAAGGACTTCATGGACTCTCGAAAAGGACCACAGCAGGAAACCCAAGAAGTCCATGACAATGAGACCACTATAAATGAGTAAAAGAAAAGAAAGACTGTCCAACCAGTCAGCCCATACAACTCCGGCCAGCGCTCCGCGCTGACCTACGCGTATGGCTTTCACGTTGGACAAAAAATGAAAATATCAGACTGGCACAAACTTCTAAACTCGGAAGGATTCGTCCCAAGCATGTGGCATCGGAGAAACAAAGCCGAGCACAGCATTGTATCCGATATTTCACTCTCTATTTCAGCATTTCTATCCGAGAATTGGAAACTAGTCGATTTGTACTCGAGAAGAGCAATCCTAGACATAGAGGTGTACCTGAAGACACCTCCCAGCGAAGAAGAACGAAAGTACATTGAAGGGGTTTTAGCCTATCTGGAAGATCTAGCGAAAGAATCCTTCGACAAACTGCCGAACTCTAAGAAACAAACCTACCAAGAGGAACTAACCAAATTAAGAAAGCTGGTCCAACCAGTCATCCCATAGAACTTCGGCCAGCGCTCCGCGCTGACCTACGCCTATGGATTTCACGTTCGCTAAAAAATGAAAGATACCTACCAAATCCTTCAAGCAAAACTCAGAGGTGCCATCGGCTATAGAATAGCACTGAACGTACTGAAGGACGGGTACACTTTCATCGGCGACAACCAACAGAAGTGCATTGACCGACACAGCATCAGGCTAGACTGCACCAAAGGTTGTTCCCATTGTTGTCACTTTCGTGTCGACGCGAGATCACACGAGATCCTGCTGATTGCTAGCTTCATCAAAGAAAGATGGACAGACGAAGACATCGAAGAGTTAAAGAAGTCTTTAGTTACATACAAAGAGGCTGCATCAACTCTCAGCTACACAGAGCACATGGCCACAAACATGAAGTGTCCATTGCTGAAGAACGGTTCCTGTTCAGTATACCAAGTTAGGCCGATGGGATGCAGGCGGCATCACGCTCAAGACGTAAAGGGATGCATCTACTCTTACGAACACCCTAATGATCTAGAATTTCCAGGAACCAAGTCACCGACCCTTATCGAGGCAACCGGTAAGGCAGAAAATCTGGTTTCATATTTATACATGATCGAAGGCTATGATAGTCAGGGTTACGAATTGGCATCTTCGCTTTTAGAAGCAATCGATTCAACTAAGCCATTCAAGCGATGGAAAAACAAGAAGAAGACATTTACTACGGCGATACAAACACCTAAAAAATAAGAGCGAACCAGACGGACCATACAACTCCGGCCAGCGCTCCGCGCTAGCCTCCGCGTATGTCCTCGACGTTCGCAAAAAAATAGAATGAAGTCGATTTTAGCAGTAGCAGTTTTCTGCATACATATCACCACAGCCATGGGCTACAACATATACATTACACGATCCGACGAGCTTTGGGATGCTGAACCCGAGCAACAGATCACGTTTAAAGAATGGAAAGAACTCGTTGATTCGACACCATCGCTACGCTTGGATGGGTACGCCGAAGCCGGATCTGGAGAAGACAAAATACGAATCAATCAGGAAGGACTAACCGCCTGCTTAAATAAAGAAGGAGAGATAATCGGGTGGTTCACTTATTCTGAAGGGGTCATTTCTTGCGATGGTCCAAATGATGAAACGATCAAGGAAATGTATCGAATAGCGAAGAAACTAAACGCAGATCTAATGGGCGCTGAGGGAGAGTACTACGGACCAGACGCCGAAGTTATTAAGAATGAAAATTAGTGCGAACAAGGCAGTCGAGGCAACGTCGGCTAACGCCGCCGTCGCCTCACTTTGACGTTATGCAGAAAAAGAAATGAATGGCGAAAGCATAGAAATGATCTCAAGCGAACTCTCGCTCACTATACCCGATGAGATCAAAAAGTTTCTTGCCGAAGTAAATCATCTACCGAAAAGGATACTCGAAGAGAAGGAGATCCTTCGTGACCCAGCGGCGGTAATCGCTCTGAACAAAGAACTAAGAAAAGAAGGGTATTATCACCTTCCATGGTTCGACCACTTCTTTGCGATTGGAAGCGATCCTGGGCACATGATTTACTACTTCGACCTTTCACATGACTCACCACCTGCAGTTTTAGCCAATCACGACTATGACTGCATTTACGAATACGAGATTTTGGCACATGAACCAGAAATGCTCGTTGAGTACCTAAAAGAAATGGCCGAAGAATGGGACAAAGAATAGAAGATGAAAACAAGCATAACAAGTCGGTTCAGACAACGTCGGCTAGCGCCGCCGTCGTCTGACCTCAGCGTTAGCCAAAAGAATGAACCTCGAACGAACAAAGGCTCTAATTCATGACGGAATCGATAGGTCTGATCCGAATCAGAGCCTTTTGAATCTACTCGAATCCACTATCGAGCTACTTAACATCGAAGGGAACGATTTCATTTGGTCATCATGGAATTCCAGCGAAGAGGCGATTGCAGAGATACAGAAGATCAAAGAATCGATTCTTTCTGGAGTTCTACCACCAAACCTAGAGGTATCGGTTTTGTTCGCACCAACCGGTCCAATTCAAGAGGTAAGCTTAAGTAGTGGCTGGGCTGATACATTTCTAAAGATAGCCGAAAGATTTGATGAGATTGAAAACCTACTATGGAAATGAAAGAAGAGGCTAACCAGTCGGTCCATACAACTCGGGCCAAGCGCCCGAGTTGTGGCAGCAGCAAGGACATATCCTCACAACTTCCTGCACGACGGTTTCACAGCCCTCGCGTATGACCTTCACGATATGTGAAGAAATCATGACGAAGAAATACTTCATAGCCACTACCGGCGAAAAACGCCCCAGAGGTTCTGACTTCGTCCTACCCCACCGACTTGAAGGCGGCTTGAATCTGGTATCCACAAAGAATGGAAAGAAAATAGAAAGATTCATGACCGTATTCACTGGCGTTGATCTGACTCCACAGAAAATCCTAAAGAAGATGATCGACTCCGGACTGAAGATCGAATCGGTGGATCAGGCGCTAGAGGACTGCACACGGATACTAGAAAAAGCAAAAGAATCAAAAATCGGATACATCTATTCGACTGAAGATTCAGAGTTCGCTTTTCGATGCGAAGGGAAAGCAAAATAACACATATCAAGTCGCTTCAGACAACGTCGGCAAGCCGCCGCGTCTGAGCTCTGCGTTGGAAGAATAAATGAAGATCTTAGCTACAGAAGGGTTACCAACTATTTTGACACACTATGTGCCATTGCCCCTCCTTGCGTTCTTGATTATCCTGACCGTCACCCAGCTTCTTATCGTATTCAAAAATAAAAACAGTAGATTGAGTAGGTTAGTTCTCCTGCTTGCATTCGTTCAAGTATCACTGGGTATGATTTACGTTCTCCAACGAGAACAAATGAATTTGAAAGAACTTCTGACTTTATACGTGGGAGAAGATGAGATTCCAGATTTCTTGATCATCGGATCCATACGAAATATCGTTATTTCAGCGAGTTGGTGCTGTGGCCTATCCGTTGTAGGACCCGTTGCACAGTTAATGAGAAATTTTTCCAACCAGTCGACGCATACAACTTCGGCAAACGCCCGCCTCTTTCAAAACGAACCCTCAGAAATCGACGACCTCAGACATGGAGGCCAAGCCTAGGCCTCGTCGTATGGTCTCAGCGTACTGCTGCGTGCACAACGCCGAGAAATGGGCCAAGGCCGCCTTCGGGGCCCCTCGCCCCGGCCCGGCGTCCGCCCTTAGGGCCCTGCTGGCCGCGCTGGCCAACTTCCGCTTGCCTTATCCGCAAAAACGCTTAGAAACGGCAGCACTCACCCACCTCCCCCATGCAGCCTGAAATCCCCTCGCGAATCCCGTTTTCCGACACCCAGAACAAGACGGTCGATACAATTCGCGACAGTACCGCGAATTGAAGGTTGATGCTTTTTAGTGTTGTCGCTCATGTATCACCTCCGCGTTAGAAAATAATAATGACCCCAAAATTCAGATACACGCATTCTCATACCTTCACACGAGAAGAGTACGTGTATTTGACCGGACTCTTCTCGAGGAAAAGCAAGCCACTAAGACTAACGCTAGCGATTCTGATTGGCGTAGTCTGCCTGCTTTCTCCGTACACGATAGTAATCGGAGTAGCGATCCTACTTCTCGTTGGTCTAGCTTTCTTTCTAGGAAAGAAGAGCGCAGGAACTTTCAATCGTTGGTTTACAAATTCGAAGTTTCTCCAAGGCGAAGTGACCTATGAAGTGAACGATAGAGATCTTCGGATCAGCTGCGATAAACTCGATATCCGAGTGGATTGGGCGATGGCGTCGGTTTGGGAAGAAAAAGACGGTTGGCTTCGAATCTCGTGCGAAGCGACTCCAAACCTATACTTCAGAATCGAAGAGTTGAAAAAAGCGGAGGTCTACGAGCATGTCATCGACCTGTGCAATCATTACGCAGTACGCTTCAACTCCGAAGATGCAAAAATGAATTCTAACCAGTCAGCCCATACAACTCCGGCCAGCGCTCCGCGCTGACCTACGCGTATGGCTTTCACGTTAGCTAAAAAAATGAAGATCCCCAAATTGGCATTTCTGCCCCTTACCCTGACTACACTCTTCGTGAGACTGTCGGCGATAGAAGACGTAAGCATGGACTTAAGTTTCGATGCTGGATCAGCATTTGTTCGATGGTCGAACCAATCTCAAAGAGAAATTAGCTACTACCGAAACCAGAGTACTTCGAATGGCGACCAGTATTGGGGGTATCGACTCTATTTAATAAACGAAGAGGACGAAGTGACAAAAGTCTTTTTCGTTGGAGAGACCGAAGCGTCTGTACCCGATTTCAGCAACCTAAAGCCAGGAGAGACTGAAACGACCGAGATTGATTTGGATGCGTGGTTCAAGAAAAACGAAGAATACGAGATGCCTAGACCTAAAGATGGGAGATACATCACATTCATGAAATATGATGATTCTGAATACGATGGTTCACTAGGTTTCACCAGTCTTGGCACCCATTTTTCATCCATCGCAACTCTTCAAATTGAGAATGGAAAAGTTAAAAACTAGAGCTAACCAGACGGTGCTGGCAACGTCGGCTAACGCCGCCGTCACCAGACCTTAGCGTTA
>NZ_JACHVC010000009.1 GCF_014230145.1 Pelagicoccus albus | reverse complement strand
TCCGGCAAACGCCCGCCCTTTCAATCCGACCTGTGACAAATCAACCCCTAATTTAAGTTAAACCCCAACTGAGGCCTCCATGCATGGCCTCTGCGATGGGAAGACAACTATGGCGTAACGCATGTTACGCTTACCCCGTAGGGCGAAAATTTTTGAAAAATCGACGACTGGAACGAACCGATGAAGAACGCGAAAGGAAGGACTCCCACGACGCATTTTTGGAGTAAGTAAGATGCCCACGACGAAGAAGAATCCAGAAGAGAAAGAACTCAGGCACTGAAGACTTCGACCATTGAGCTCTCCACTACCCCGACCAAACGAATGGAAACTTCCCAGGGACAGAAACTGGACTTGGAGGCGTCATGAAGACAGCCTCTTTCGACAAGGAACCCAACACTTGAACCCACCCCAAAATAATCCCATCCAGTCGTCCCATACAACTCCGGCCATCGCTCCGCGATGACCTACGCGTATGGACTTCACGTTAGGCAAGAAAATGAAAGATCCCTACAACCCAACGGAGGACGAGATTCGCGAATGGGCTTTCACAGACATAAGCGTCGAGCCGAGACAGGATTGGGATCTCATGTTGTCTCACCTGAATAGAACAAGACTCTACCTTGAGTTGGCATCGAACGATCAGTGCCCGACTTCAGAGTATTTTCTTTCCCTCCTGTATCTGATCGTTGGAGACGCAGTTCGGACCGATTTTCAAACAAAGAAGAAATCAGAAATTGAAGATTTGCTGGAAGTTGCAGAGACCGAATTTCCCAAATACTTCATCCACCTCTGGGTCACACGTTCTCGAGAATTACTATTGAACCCTGAGAGTTTTGAATATGACGAATGGTGTGCTGGAGATCTTGCTAGAAATTATGGAAGAGAAGCCTAACCAGGCGGTCGATACAACTCGGGCCAAGCGCCCGAGTTGTGGATGCAGCAAGGACGAATCTTGCCCTACTCTTTCTCCACGTTCAACCTAGGCCCTCGCGTATCACCTTCACGTTAGACGAGAATGAATAACAAACGATTCAAGTTCGAGAACACTCATCGGTTCACCGAGGAGGAATACTTCGATCTTTTCTACGTCATCCCAAAGAAGAGACATCCTATTTTCCGAATCGCAGTAGGAGCATTAGCAATTCTTTGCTTTTTTAGTCCATACACAATCGCCGTTGGTCTAGCTTTGTTTGGCTTTCTGACGCTAGACTTGTTCACAAACAAAATCCGTAATACAAGTTTTGGACACACATATCGAGAATCTAAGATTCTGAAAGAGCAAGTGACTTATGGAGTGAGCGAGTCAGCGCTTTGGATGCATGGCACCGGATTTGAAGCGAGAATAGCTTGGTCCATGATACGGCACTGGGAACTAGCCGATCGGTGGCTCTATGTCACTTGTGCAAATATGCCAACCTTCTACTTTGAAGTCGAAAAGTTACGAGAAAGTGGAGTTCTAGACGAAGTTGTCGCCCTCTGTGACAAGTTTGCAATTCCCTACAAATCAAGAGCTATGAAAGAATTGTCTAACCAGGCAGTCCATACAACTCCGGCCAGCGCTCCGCGCTGACCTACGCGTATGGCTTTCACGTTAGATAGAATGAAAGATTCATTCATAGCACTCAGCACTTTCTACTGTTCAGCCCTTCTAGTTGGTTGGATTGCGCTCTTTGCGACCATTAACAAAGACAGAGACTACACCGTCTTTCAAAGGATAGAGCTTGAGTCCAGCGATATTCTATCAACTGAACAGAACGAAAACGGTTTAGATTTCTATTGGTGGGAAGTCGTACACAACAGAGCTACCTATGAAAAGATTGATGCTCTTGTAAGTGACGGAATAACGCTATCTCTAAGTCAAATGGGAGACTCGCTGAGACTCGAGATCAAAGAAGAAATACTTCCGATTCTTCCAAATCCGAAAGATAAACTTTTGCTAAGCTATTTTCCTGAGGTACGAGAAATCGTTTTAGAGAATTTAAAAAGCAGAGGATTCGTTGGTATTCCAATCGACTCTCCAAAATTGGAAACAGAAAGAATCTATTGGGAATCGTTTTGGCCTGAACTTCCAATGATGGCACTATTCACCCTACCCTGCGTGGTATTGGCCCTCATCGTCTACAAAAGAAGAATATCTAACCAGTCAGCCCATACAACTCCAGCCAGTCGCTCCGCGACTGACTTCCGCGTATGGCTTTCACGTTGGCTAAAGAAAGAAATCGACAAAATACACCTAATCCATACTTTTAGGTGTATGGGCAGAACAAACATCAACCTAGACGATAAGCTAGTAAGCAAGGGTCTGAAGATCACCGGCTTACGCACGAAGCGAGAACTCGTGGATCTAGCTCTCAGAGAGCTATTACGGAAAGAAGACCAGAAGAGCATCCTGGCGCTTGAAGGCAAATTCAAGTGGGAGGGAGATCTCGATGAACTCAGAAAGGGAAGATTCGCTAGATGACGATTGTCGATACGAGTGTATGGATCGACTTTTTGGAAGGCGGCGAACATTGGACCAAAGAGAGACTCAAAGAGAAGCTCGGGGATAGAGAATCCCTACTCTACACTGAAATGATCCTTCTGGAAATCATCCAAGGCATAAGAAGCAGAGAAGGAAGAGAGAGAATAGAGAACGAGTTTGGCACTCTAGTCCTAGCTGCACAGAAACGGTCCACGACGATGTTGGCAGCCGAGATCTATCAAGAGCTGCAAAGAAAAGGATTCAGGATCAGAAGTATCATAGATTGTCTGATTGCAGCGACCGCGATAGAGACAGGAGCTACGATACTTCATAAGGATCGAGACTTTGAAGTCATAGCTGGCCACTACCCAATCATCACTGAAAAGAAATGAGAGCCAACCAGTCAGCCCATACAACTCCAGCCAGCGCTCCGCGCTGACTTCCGCGTATGGCTTTCACGTTAGGGAGAAAATGAATACCTGCCTCAGATACATAGCAAAAAGCAAAATCTTATCAGTAATATTTTGGCTCCTTTGCTTACCGTCGGTCTTAGGCTTATCGGCATCACTCGTAGCATTTATACCGATCCTACTCCTGAGCCATTTCCTAGACTGGAACAAACTGGCGATTCTTTTCATACTCACCGTGTTCTTCTCGCTTGGATTCGTCCTAAGCATTCCAATGTCGATGCGTTACCTAAAGGATCATCTCTCAACAATTGACCAAATAAAGGATAAGATTTGAAGAAATTTACCCTACTCGATTTGGCTGAAGTTAGCCACACGACAAACCGACCAAAACGAATAGAGGGAAAAGAAGATTAGACCGGTGTAAGGATCGATTGCCGAAACCAGAAGAATAGCCAAAAGACAACGCTGACCAACTCGTGAATCCTAAAATGAATTACCCTAACCAGTCGGTCGATACAACTGCGGTCAGCGCTCCGCGCTGATCCTCGCGTATCACCTCGACGTTAGGCAGAAAACAATGTTCCTCGTCTACATAGTTCTAATTCCCACAGCGGTCGCGATTGGATTCGTCTGCATTTTGACCCAGATTCCGACCAGTAGCTTCTACACCGGATTCAAAGGATTCTGGGAATTAGGCTCTGTATTCATATTTCTCACATCCATTCTTTTCGGTGCATCAAAAAGAACTCCAAGCAGTAGAAATGGAAAGATACTTCTCACAGTCTTAGGAGGATTCATATCCTTAGCGAATATTGTCTCTGTCTTCTCGGCAGGGAGCATCGGGAAGCAAGAGTCGATTCTGGGTATAGGGAAAAGCTATCTCTTCATTTTGTTCTCCACATTGTTGTTTTCCTACGTCGTCACCATGAAGCTAAAAGACAAAAATACTAAACCAATTGTCTAAACGATTGAGTCTTACCCAAAGAAATAAGAAAATTAAGCCTAACCAGTCAGCCCATACAACTCCAGCCAGTCGCTCCGCGACTGACTTCCGCGTATGGCTTTCACGTTAGCCAAAAACAATTGAAGACAATCTCAACAGCCTTGCTCGCAATCATCGCACTCGTGCCCTTTCTTTCGGCATTCGAGATCGATTTGCCCAAGAACTACATCGAACGTAGGGATGCGATGCGCGAAAGAGAAAGCCAAAGACTTTGGGAAGAACTGGACAGGTCACAGTTTTTGGAAGAGCTATCGAAAGCGGTATCCGATCACAAAGAAATAGATGGTATTGAACTGAACCATAACGATCTTCTTTCACAGTGGACCCGAACCGAAGGATATTCGCTTCAGAACGGTGAGATCACTGTATCACTGGGAATCTGGGACATGAATTATCCGAAACTGGGAAGAACGAAATGGAACGAGGATTTTCTATTCGCTGACATCCATTACGATCCATCGACAAACGAGATCAAAAGCGATGGAGAGAAAATGATCAGGTTCAAGTTCACGATCGAAAGAACCAATCGAATTTTTAAGAAAGCACGAATTCAAGCGAAGTACGATTCTTTCGAATTCGGATTCCCTACTTACATTTTGCCATTCGGTGGCATAGAATTAAACGAGGCTAACCAGGCGGCCCATACAACTCCGGCAATCGCTCCGCGATGACCTGCGCGTATGGCCTTCACGTTCTGCCGAAAAAAATGGAAATAGCCTTCCTAATATTTCTAGAAATTGGAATAGTAATCTTACTTCGGATACTATGGAAGACGGCGTCAAGCTACTACCGAAATTGCCAAAATGACACGAAAGGATTCTCAAGCGTGCTTAGAAGGATGAATCAAAGAGCTACGAAGCTGTTTATTCTTCTATTCGGAGTCGCATCCACCTTCACTATACTAGTTTGGATGATTACAGGAATACCTAAAGAATGATCAGGTTGAAAATAATAAAAATAAAGCAGAACTAGGCGGCCCATACAACTGCGGTCATCGCTCCGCGATGACCTGCGCGTATGGCCTCAGCGTTGAGGGAAGAAAATGAAACTAATTCTACTAGTCATACCCTACCTAATTGGAATCACCATTTCGTATGGGTGTAGCTGTAAGGAAATATCCGTCGAGGAGAAGCTGGAGTACAGCGACTCGGTAATCTTAGCCCGAATTGTCGACGTAAAAAAAGTCGAAGAAGATAGGTCGACCCCACTTCTAGCCGAAAAGGTTATATCAAAAATACAGGTGCTTCAAAGCTTCGATGGAAAGTTCAAAGAAGGAGACATCATTTCAGTTTCCACAGGAGCACCCTGCCCATATCCATTTCACAAAGGCTATGATCATTTGATCTACCTTAAGAACTCAGAAGAAGGACTATCAACAGCGATGTGCGCTGGAAACATCACGTCCACTAAAGGCAAAAGAACAAAAATACTCGAAGAAGAGATTCTGCTTATCGGATTCTTTTTATCCAAAGAAAAAGACCTCAACCAGGCGGCCCATACAACTGCGGTCAGCGCTCCGCGCTGATCCTCGCGTATGGCCTTCACGTTAGAAAATAATAATGACCCCAAAATTCAGATACACGCATTCTCATACCTTCACACGAGAAGAGTACGTGTATTTGACCGGACTCTTCTCGAGGAAAAGCAAGCCACTAAGACTAACGCTAGCGATTCTGATTGGCGTAGTCTGCCTGCTTTCTCCGTACACGATAGTAATCGGAGTAGCGATCCTACTTCTCGTTGGTCTAGCTTTCTTTCTAGGAAAGAAGAGCGCAGGAACTTTCAATCGTTGGTTTACAAATTCGAAGTTTCTCCAAGGCGAAGTGACCTATGAAGTGAACGATAGAGATCTTCGGATCAGCTGCGATAAACTCGATATCCGAGTGGATTGGGCGATGGCGTCGGTTTGGGAAGAAAAAGACGGTTGGCTTCGAATCTCGTGCGAAGCGACTCCAAACCTATACTTCAGAATCGAAGAGTTGAAAAAAGCGGAGGTCTACGAGCATGTCATCGACCTGTGCAATCATTACGCAGTACGCTTCAACTCCGAAGATGCAAAAATGAATTCTAACCAGTCAGCCCATACAACTCCGGCCAGCGCTCCGCGCTGACCTACGCGTATGGCTTTCACGTTAGCTAAAAAAATGAAGATCCCCAAATTGGCATTTCTGCCCCTTACCCTGACTACACTCTTCGTGAGACTGTCGGCGATAGAAGACGTAAGCATGGACTTAAGTTTCGATGCTGGATCAGCATTTGTTCGATGGTCGAACCAATCTCAAAGAGAAATTAGCTACTACCGAAACCAGAGTACTTCGAATGGCGACCAGTATTGGGGGTATCGACTCTATTTAATAAACGAAGAGGACGAAGTGACAAAAGTCTTTTTCGTTGGAGAGACCGAAGCGTCTGTACCCGATTTCAGCAACCTAAAGCCAGGAGAGACTGAAACGACCGAGATTGATTTGGATGCGTGGTTCAAGAAAAACGAAGAATACGAGATGCCTAGACCTAAAGATGGGAGATACATCACATTCATGAAATATGATGATTCTGAATACGATGGTTCACTAGGTTTCACCAGTCTTGGCACCCATTTTTCATCCATCGCAACTCTTCAAATTGAGAATGGAAAAGTTAAAAACTAGAGCTAACCAGACGGTGCTGGCAACGTCGGCTAACGCCGCCGTCACCAGACCTTAGCGTTA
>NZ_JACHVC010000008.1 GCF_014230145.1 Pelagicoccus albus | reverse complement strand
ACGAACTGTCCGGCCTCCATCAGGTTCTTGTGGGTACCGGTATCAAGCCAGGCGGTTCCTCGCCCCAAAAGCTCCACGTTCAAGTCGCCGATTTCCAGGTAGGCCTGGTTCAGGTCGGTGATCTCGAGCTCCCCGCGGGGGGAAGGCTTTATCTTCTTGGCGAACTCCACAACCCGCTCGTCGTAGAAGTAGAGCCCGGGAACCGCGTAGTTGGATTTTGGATTCTCGGGCTTCTCCTCGATCGAGACGACTTTGCCGTCCGGGTCGAACTCGACCACGCCGTAGGCTTTCGGGTCGGCCACGTTGTAGCCGAAAATGGTAGATCCCTCCGACCGCTGGTCCGCGGCCTTGAGGGTGCGCACGAGATCGTGGCCGTAGAAGAGGTTGTCTCCAAGGACAAGGGCCGCCGGAGCGCCGTCGAGGAATTCCTCGCCGATTAGGAATGCCTGGGCCAGACCGTCCGGGCTAGGCTGGACCTCGTAGCTGAAACTCACCCCAAAGGCGGAGCCGTCGCCGAGCAGGCGCTCGAAAAGCGGCGTGTCCTGTGGGGTGGAAATGATGAGGATCTCGCGGATCCCGGCCAGCATCAGCAGCGAGATCGGATAGTAGATCATCGGCTTGTCGTAGATCGGCATCAGCTGCTTGGATACCGCGATCGTGCAAGGATAGAGTCTGGTTCCGGATCCGCCCGCAAGGACGATCCCTTTTCTTGGCTTTGCGCTCATAAGCTAGGGTTTTGGAGAATTGGGTCCGGCTAGGCCTGGCCGAGGCGCTCGCGGGCGTACTTCTTCTCGGCGATGTCCTTGCACCAGTCCTGGTTGTCCAGGTACCACTGCACGGTCTTGCGGATGCCGCTGTCGAAGGTCTCGGCAGGCACCCAGCCGCACTCCTTCTCGCTGCGTTCGCAGTTGATGGCGTAGCGGCGGTCGTGGCCGGGACGGTCCTTCACGTAGGTGATCAGGTCCTCGTACTTGGCGATGCCCGCCTTTTGGGCGGACTCGTTGGCCGAAACGGGAGCCAGCTCGTCGAGCAAGGAGCAGATGCGCTTCACGATCTGGATGTTCTCCATCTCGCTGCGGCCGCCGATGCAGTAGGTCTCGCCGAGAGCCCCCTTTTCGAGAGCGGCGAGAATGCCGGTGCAGTGGTCCTCCACGAAGAGCCAGTCGCGGATCTGCTTGCCGTCGCCATAGATGGGAAGGGGCTTGGCCTCCAAAGCGTTCAAGGTGACGAGCGGGATCAGCTTCTCCGGGAACTGGAACGGGCCGTAGTTGTTGGAGCAGTTGGTGGTGACCACCGGCATGCCGTAGGTATGGAAGTAGGCGCGCACCAGGAAGTCGCTGGACGCCTTGGACGCCGAGTAAGGGCTGTTCGGGGCATAAGGCGTGGTCTCGCAGAAGGCGGGGTCGTTGGGACCGAGAGTGCCGAACACCTCGTCGGTAGAGACGTGGAGGAAGCGGAAGCCTGACTTGGCTTCGCCTTCAAGGCCGGACCAGAAGTGGCGGGCCGCCTCCAGCATGCGAAGCGTGCCGGTAACGTTGGTTTCCACGAAAGGTTCAGGAGTGTCGATGGAGCGGTCCACGTGGCTTTCCGCCGCGAAGTGGACGATCGAGCCAACCGAATACTCCTCCAGCAGGGAGGATATCTTGGCCTGGTCCAGAATGCTGGTCTCGGAAAAGACGTACTCCGGAGAGTCTGCCAGGTCGCTCAGGTTGGCGGGATTGCCGGCGTAGGTGAGCGAGTCGACATTGACGATCCGGTCGTAGCCGGACGCCTTGAGCAGGGCCGCGCCGTCCCGAAGCAGCACGCGCACGAAATTTGAACCAATGAAGCCGCAGCCTCCTGTTACAAGTATAGATTTCATAGGGAAATGCTCCGTTTAGGCCTTCTTCCAGTTCTTGAGCGACCACTCCAAGGCTTCCTCCACAGGGCGCATGACCACTCCCGCGGCCTTGAGCTTGGAATCGTCGAGTATGCAGTTCGAACGCGGCGTCTTGGCGGCCTTGGACATGAAGTCGTCCTCCGATTCGAAGAACTTGAACTCCTTGCCGTTCACGCCGGAACTCTTGATCAGGTCGACCACCTGCGAAGTGGTTACCGCTCCGGGGTTGGTCACGTTATAGATGCCCTTGGGCACGTCCTGCTCGTAGCACGCGAAACAGGCGGTCACGAAATCCTCCAGCTGGCTGAGCGAGTTGGTGGCCTGAAGCAGGCAGGCGTAGCTCTGCATCTTGGTAAGGTAGTTGCGGGGATTGTCGATCTCGTTGAACGGGATGCGCAGGCGCCAGACGTAGCCCTCGGGAGAAGACTCATGTTCCCAAGCCGGCCATTCCCCTTCCCCGCGGTCGGTTTCACGGTAGCCGAGCACCTCTTCGCCCAAGGCCTTGGTGCCGCTGTAGAAGGAGCAGGGAGGCTTGCGGAAGGAGAAGTTGGGAGCGTCGTCCTCGCGCCAGCCTCCGCCGCCGGGACGCTCGCCGCCGAAGATGCAGCCGCTGGAGACGTGGCCCCAGCCAATGGAAAGGTCGCCGCAGACTTCGCGTATCAAGCCTGGCAATACGGCGTTGCCGTCAAGGCAATTGCCCTTGTCCAGCTCGCAGGCGTCCACGTTGGGCTTGCCGGTGTAGCCCGCGCAGTTGACCAGGAACTTCGCCCCGGTCGCCTTGAGGGCGTCCGCGAATTCGGCTTTGGAGCCATTTGCGATATCACGCCCGCTCAGGGAAGTGAAATCGACGCCTTTGGTTTCGAGCAATTGCCGAAACGCGGTTCCGACGTAGCCAGTAGATCCTACGAGTGCTATCATAAAATACCTTACTATATTAAAATAAATCCATCGATCATTCCGAGGCGGCAGGGATCAAACACCTAATTAACGACTCCGACATCTAACAAAGTACTCCATTGCTCCTCGCCAATTCCCATCGCGTACTACAATGTTGTAGTCCTTTGCAGAAGCGATTTCAGGCATACCGCCTAAACCGCTACATATAACCGGAACATTAAACGCATTAGCCTCGATAATAACCCGACCAAAGGGCTCCTCCCACCTTGAGGGTACACATAAAACATCAATGGACTGAAAAATTTTTTCGATCGGATAAACTCCCTTAAAAGTAACCCTACAACCTACAGCTTCTCTTTTAAGGATATCCAAAAGGCTCTCATCACTCGCACGTCCGAAAATATCCAGCTGCACATCCCCGTCTAATAACCGAAAACTTCGAATCAAGTCTACGAGTCCCTTTTCCTCCATCAACTGTCCAACAAACCCAAAAACAACACCAGATCCAACCCTCGGCTTTGAAACCAGATTTGAGGGTATCTTGACTAGGTTATGCCGAACTCTCTTGAAATCAGTATTCTTGAAATATCCAAGTGCTGTGTGCTTGTTAAGTATATATTCACTGATTCCAACAACTTCATCCACCCAACGGCTTGAAAAACGCCTAGCGGCCCCCACGACACTACAAGGCATACAGGACTTCTCACATACACTTCCATTCCGGTAACGCGTACATCTCAAACAAGTCAGATGATAATCCCTCAATGTGTGCACAACACGAACGCCACACAACCGAGATGCTAGCCAAACGCTAACAGAAAACCCACCGACATTATTCGTATGCAACACATCTGGGCGAATTCTACGAATAAGAAAAAATAAAACAAAAAACTGAACCGGATTGAAGACATCCAAGACGTGCCAAACAATTTTCTTCCAAGCAGCCCCCCAATTACAATACGGAGACAAGCGATAAAACAACCCATTATAGATACATACAACCCCATTTATTCGCCGAACTTCCGACGCAGCCCCCAAACTTACGACATAAACTTTTCCACCTTCTTTCACTAACTCTTCAGCATCGAGTTGAACCGACCTCTCTGCCCCTCCAACCAAATTCGGGTAATATAAAGTATTTATAATTAAAGTCTTCATTTGTAACCTAAAATTTAGACTCAATCAAACAGAAGAACGAAATGTAGCACAGTAAATTCTACGTGCTAAGGCCTGCCAATTGTCAGTGACACTTTTGTAGGAAAATCGCTTGGCGTGCTCACGCCCAAGTCGGACCCTATCTGAATATTCAGTGCAAAATCCTGTACTAGCAACGATGGATATAACCTCATCAAGATTGATTGATTGAGTACAGTCGCATCGCAAGGCACCTTCGCCACATGTTTCATGCATGATGGGCATGTCATGGACTACAGGCAGACATCCTGCAGAATAGGCCTCTAAAGGAGGCAACCCCATCCCTTCTGCTAAACTGGGATAAAGCAGCAAAAACGAACTGGCATATAACTCCTCTAATTCTTCATCCGACAAATAATCGAAAATAATCACATTATCCTTACAAGGATACAAATCAAACCCGCCATAATCTTGCCACCAAATCCTGCGATCGAAACCAACGAGCACAAGATTCCACCCACTGTCCTTACTGACCAACCTCAAAAATGATTCGAGTACCGTGTCTATATTTTTGTGTGAGTATCGCCCCCCGACGACCAATAATCTCTTATCCTCCAGTCTTGACTCAAAGCTATCACAACGCAGACCGACCTTCAACCTATACATAGAAGGCACAACACAAACAGGAACATCAACAGAAGGATAGCGATTTGTTATTTCCGACTTAACACATTGCGATATCGCTACAACCATGTTTGAACAGCTAGCCAAAACAGGCAATAGCTTTCGGAAATATAAAGTCTGAAACTTATGTTGATCAGGATAGCTTAGACATATGAGATCATGAACAATAAGCAAATGACGACCTGTCCGCCAAAACGGGCCATGATGGGTGGTATACACAACAAATTCCCCTGACCGGCACGTAAACGGCACAATCTGACAAATAAAAATCCTTAAAAGGGTTTTCAGAACAGCCGGAATCGCAGAATCATTAATTAGAAAGAAAACACGATTCCACGCGACGCCTATTCCATTATCCAAAATATCTTGAACTGCATTTCCAGCAACCCCCATTCCAGTGGGACTTCTAGATGCTAACGGGTTAATAACTACAACAAACTTTAAATTCATCAGAACAAGCATTCAATACAGTTCAGTATAAAACCAACTCAATTCCTCAAATCAGAATTCTCCAATTCGCTCAACAGACCAACGGAGCTTTCGAGCTCAATCCGATCTCCGATCATATAAAACGGAGCTCGCCCAATGCGAATAAACCGACTTCCTTCACGACTCAAAACAGGGGCATCACGCCCAAACATATCCTCTAAGCGTACACCCTCTCCTCCCTTGATTTCCAACAGTGCGGAATTCCGAGTATCGCGGTCCTCATCTAACCAAACAACCCACAATTCGTCTGGCCCACCTCCAGAAAAGCGGTACACCGACAACCCGGAATCAGTGATCGAATACTCATAGAACGATTTTCCAGACATTAAACATATCAAATTTCTATAGGAAGCGAACGACGGCTTGGGCGAATTAAATACAGACACAAGACCAAAAGAATCATCAGAGTTCAGGTCGAAATCCCAAAAATCTTGCAATGTGAACCATATGAAAAACTCAACATTTTCTTCTGACATAGTATAGACTAATTTCCTCACTAAATCTCTAGCCTGCCTGATCGCCCCATCCTTAGTACCTAAAGACCTTAAGCCAGATTCAGTATTGGCCAATCTAGTCTTCGCTTTCCTCTCATGATGAAAAGAATCGATATCCCTCTTGAGAGCACTCAACGATCCGTGCGAGTGATAGCCGAATAAGTCGAAATTCCCATCAACAAAGATTCGCTCCCCAAAAGCGGGAATAGCATTTTCATGTGCCCCGACAATGCCTCCACTTACAATTTTCACTTCTGAATTCTCAGAGTCGAACACTCTGTGGAACAAACTAAGCATTTCAATATATGCTTCATATGTGCCGCGGTAGAAATAGGCCAAGTTGGGTTCATTCCAAACTTCTAAATACTTTACGTTTGAGTACAGCGAAAGATAAGAACTTAGCCGTTTTAAATGCGCCTTAAAACCACCCCATCGCTCCGGCGGCATTCCATGTCCCCTCGTATATCTAGTCCAAGACGGGACCCTTGTTGTATATAAGACAGAGACATCCAATCCAGCCGATTCCAATTTATTAAAAAGCCTTCCCAAGAACGCTTGCGGCCTTTCCCGTCTTGTCGGCTCAAACCAATGCCCAGAGCAAATTAAACGGACTAAATCCACTCCCAAATACCGCAACCAAGCCAGGTGCTCATCGGTTTCAGACCCAACCTCCCAGGTAGCTAAGCACTGTACCCCGAAAAGAATCGGCCCGGCAGAACGGACAGCAACAGCATCGGATCGAGAAACCAATAGATAATCCAAAACGCTCACGCTAGATTTCAAGCTCGACACTTCTAATTCTAGAAAATATGGGCCCGCCGATAAATCCGCATAGATAAAAACAAGATCTTCAGACGAGTGGGGCCCTAGAATCAGAGTTCGATTCTCTGTAACCTCGGCATCTCGCCCCACCGGTGTAATCGCGATGCGAACGTCCAAGTTAATACCTAAATCACTGTAATTCGAAACCCTAAAAGTTTTACGAATATCAGATTTTTCCCAAAACATAAAAGAACTTTTGCGAATCGAAACTCCAATTCGGTCTCCCCCCACACCGATACCGATTAAATCATCAATCAGGAACTCTCCAGATCCCTTACATTCGATCACGAGTCCTGCGAAACGCCCTCCTTCCAATTCAATAAAAACATCTCTCCAACCCATACCATCAACTTCCCGGAACGCAGACAAATTAACGAGATTCGTACTATCCTTTCGCGTTCGGACCGCAATCCGGATAGGTTTACCCAAAGCGTTAACTCGCAGACTAACCCCATAAAAATCGAACTGAAGCCTCTCAAGCTTTGCTCTCTTATACAAAACACGTCCGCCTGAGTTTCTTACAGAGTAAAGCCCCTTGCCTACATACCCCCCATCATCCCCGATAGGATAACTACCCAACGATATCACGGCTGGAAACCAATCAGCCTCCCTTCCTCCCGATAACGATTCCGCTCTCCACGTGCATATATCTTCGAAATCCTCCATTGGAATTCGAAGAGAGTCGCTCGCCACCAAACTTGTTACCAAGAGATGCAAGAACCAGTAGGGCATACATAAACAGGCAGCCTTACGAAAACGCTCAACCACAGCTCTCGCCTCCCGCGCCCGCTCTACCACAAAAAAAGCATCCCACTAAAGTTAGACTATAGAACAAGGACTCCCTAGCAACCCCTTCACTGAAAACCCCCACAACCGCTGCGAGATAGAATGCAGAATAACGGCCAAAACCTTCGAAACGAATAAGAGGCAACAACCAACCAAATGAATATACAATCATACCTATAAATCCAAAATGCCTCAAAACCCAGAGCGATTGGTTATCAGAAACTCCAAGTACAATATCTTGATCGAAAACAGAAACAAAATATCCGCCTAGGAAAAACAGAGAAGGCTGAGCAAATAGATCATTCCACTGACCAGCCCAAACAGTATCACGATCCAAAGTACTGTCCAGATTACCAAGTTCACTTGTTCCGTACAATATACGAGCACCGACCCCAACTATATCAACGATACCAAAATAACTGAAAAGCAAACCAAGAATCGGAACAAGACAAATAAGGGCGTAGATAGTCAGGCGATTTGACGGCCTTCCCCTTCCGATCGACCACACTAACAACACAATCCCTGCCCCCAAAAGCCCAACTAAGGCTGACCTACCGCCCGAGATATACAAACATGATAAAAAAAACAAAGAGAGACAGGCTCCAGCAACTCTCTGAATTGTGGAAGAGCTAAAAAACAAAGTCGGAGACACCAGCACAAAACCACACAGCATAAGATTCGAGAATGCAAAAACGTCCCGCTGCAACCCCTTCACCCTTATCAAGCCGGGTTCGTTCATCGTTGATTCCTTAAACAGTCGATCACCAGTCAGCGAAACTGAATTCAGCTCGTCCGATAAGAAAAATTCGCCTCTAAATCTTTCATAAAATCCGATTGAAGCTTCAACGCACAAGTAACTAACGACTATCAAGAACAATACGAACTCGAAACGAGCTCCTAATCCTACCCGAATGACACAACCAAAACTTAACGCCCAATAACAAACGAAGAACCACCTCAACACAACTAGCAGTCCAGGGTCATAATCTCTCGCTAAAAACGAAGCGAAAACCGGAGTCGTAAAAACAAGCAACACCAAAACACCCAAATATACTGAACGATCACAAACTCTGAACTGAACTACATAGAAATTCGCACACACTGCAAAAACCATGCATAAATCTCGAAACCACGTGAAATTCGAGTAAGCGAGATGAAGCCACCCAGAAGGAAGCAACAGGGCAAGAAAACAGAGATTAAAAAAAATCGAAAGATTAAGCACGATATCAATCTCCCAATTTCATCCTACTAACGCCAAGGTTTCCCTCAAAGCCATCCTTTAACGCTGAAAACCAAACAGTCAATAACCGAGGACGCAAAACGGAGTACGCAACAAACAGCATGCTAACACAAATAACATTCAAGTAATACCGAACCCGGCTATTCACAAGGAAGTTCAACTCAAAATAAACCCTATTGCGAGTACTGTAATAGAGACGAAAAGCAGGTGCCTTAGAGAGCCTTTTAACAAAATTCCAATTCTCCTCATGAACGTTCCACGACTGCTCAACGTCTTCTACCCGACTAGAACCAACAAGCAGTATCTTACCAAGCTTTCGTAGCCTGTATGTCCACTCATGATCATCAACGTAAAGATAAAACCTTTCGTCCGGTAAGCCAACTCGATTAAGCGAGGAGCAAGTCAAGAAAAGCCCACCATATGGCGCGACTGCGACGCTACCATTTCCATCGAACTTCGATAAATCGAGATGCCTTTTCGAATACTTGAGCCTATCAAATATCGAGAACCCCAAAAAGCCATCAACAGGCCCTATAACTATCGACTCATCCCCTTCCAAAACAGCCTGAGCGTACATCTGCCTATCCGGCCTGTAACTGAGCAGGGCTGAGCACTCAGATCCACCATCCAATCCAGCCAATTTTCGACCGAAAGCCTTTAACTCAGAAAGACTTCCGCAAGCAGGAACATTATCGTCATCCAACAACCAGACACACCCTTCGCCAACTTCATCTGAAAAGATCCGCAATCCCTTACTAAAACCACCAGCTGACCCTATGTTTTCCTCTAGCAACTCCAAACGTACAGGAACGCGAGACTTACCTACCAACTTGTCCAGTACAGTCACTACGTCATCAGTAACGCCATTAGCTACAATAATTATGCGATCCACGCCCTCAACGTAACAAGAATCCACCACCTGCTCTAACAAATGGACCCTATTACCGTAAGTCACAGTGACAACCGTCACATAATTATGGTTTTCTTCTAACATATATAAATACAAAAGCTAATACAAATACCCCAAACAATTCCACCACAATCACACTGGTAACTGCTCCAACGAGTCCGTAATCTGGCACAATAAAACAGCCCAACAACACAGCTAACAAAGCACTAAACAAATAAAGAACCATCAAGAAGGTCTCTTTTGATCGGACTAAAAAATAATTCAAAGAAAGAGATCGTGCTACAGTTACAAAAACAGGGACCAGCAACATCCAGCGAAACAACACAACGACTTCGTCGCTCGATTTATCGAATAGAACAAAACACAACCAATCCGACAGAAAATAAATCAAACCACACACAAGCATCATCACGAACCCAGAAACCGCAGTAAACAGAGCAACACGATCTGTCTTGCCAACAACTCCCCGACCAAGCGAACGTGAAAAAACAGGAAAGAGAGCACTATTGATAGGCATCAAGAAAAAACCAACAGCCCGGATAACACGGTCCATAACAGTGAAGACTGCGACTTCCTCAGAAGATCGATACAACTGGAGTGCTACGGACATTGAAACCAAGTAAACACCGCAAAATGCTGATGATAAAAACATCTTCCACCCAAGTCTGCCGCAAAAAGTAATGCTATTTCGCAAATTTACCTTGCAACTCGCTCCCCCAAAATACCTAGAGGCCAAAAGGAACGAGCATGTGACAGAGACTATAACCCCTACTACACCAAGAAAAGGTAAAACACTGTAGTCGCTAGGATCACGAACAAATAAAAACACAGCTCCGGTAAATATGACTCTAGAAAGCACCGAAAAGACAGTTACATATATCATCTTTTCAAGTCCCTGAAAAAACCAAACCGGTAAGAAAGTAATACCAACCACCGAAAAATAAACCCCCAAGGAAAAACCGACAGAAGAACGTATCCCAAGCAATTGAACACACGCGATGAACAATATACTCCCAACGCAGGCCAAAAGAATTTTCCAAATCAATACAGACGTAAAGACGAATTTAATTCGCTCTTTGTCAGCCCGCGAAACGGAGATCTCTCGAGTCAATACATTTACTAGGCCAAAATCAACCAGCACCAAAACATACGCCGCTACATTGACCAGGAACAGGTAGTCTCCATATAAGTCCAACCCCAACACCCGAACCAAATGTGGAATCACCAGAAAAGGAGCTAAATAATTGACCCCTTGCAAGATCCACAAAGACCCCGCATTCATCAAAATGATTTTTTTGTTCATTAAATGCATAGAAACCCTGCATCAATAACAGCAAAAGAGACGAGGCGAAGCGAACAATCTAGATTGTTAATGAAATATACAAAGCCTCAGGAATTTTGGGACACCACTAATGACGTCCTTCTTTCACAAATCCTCTCGGGAATCCATGCGCTAACAAAGTACTTAACAGCATCGAGAACATGAACACGCAGTGCACGACTCTTAAAAATTGACTTAATTCCGCCCCGACTCGCCCTAAGCCCATCTGCAAAAACAATTACAGACGAGGTAACCACGACTTTATAACCGCTATCCACTGCTCTCTTCCCTAAATCGACGTCCGCCATGAAGATGTAATACCTTTCATTTAGACCGCCGACTCCGTGCCATAGGGAGTCCCTTACTAAAGTAAACGATGATTGAACCCAATCAACCTCGACTCGATCAATAGGATTCTCCCCCAAAAGGGGCTCTAACAAATGGGAATCCATGTAGGAACCAGGAAACAACCTTCTAGCAAAAAGCTTGTGAAAACTAGGGAATCGCCTCGCAACCTCCACGACCTCCCCATTCGGATTACGCTGGAGTGTTCCTAAGACACCAATCCGGTCATCCCCTAACATCTCAGTAAGCATGGTTTCGATCGCCTGCTCACTCGGCACGACTATATCTGGGTTTACTAAGAGTACATGACTCGGAGTTCTACAGCATTTTACAGCTGCGTTGACCCCTTTGCTGTATCCTAAATTTCTGCACGGAAATATAGTCTTAACATCACTCCCTAAACCTTGAAGCAGAACTTCTTTTTCAGACTGTGAAACCGAATTGTCTAAAACTACATACTCAAAGCAATGAGATATAGACTGCTTTCGTAATGATCCCACGCATTCGACCACTTGATTACCCTTGAAATAATTGACTATTACGACCGATATCTTCGTGGTATCACAAAAGGGAGTATCTGACCCATCAAAATAGGTGTCGGAGTGAGCTGTGGAGTTTTTCATTGCAATACAATAATGGAGAAACAGACAACCGCCGCTAGGATCTTTCTCTCCCGATAGTTACAATTCCGTACAAGAACAGACCCAAAACAGAGGCTAGAACTTGCGGACTCATGACAGACCCCAAGACTGGATCAGAGCCCGCCGAGCCAAAAGCATCGACCGAAGCATTAGCGGATAGCACTAAGGCCACCCCAAACAATAGAGTTAGCTTAAAGCTGAGTTTAGATTTCACGGGAAGAGATGGATTTGAGTTGAACTACCAAAGTTGATCTTTCGAAGGCGAAAGTTCTCAGCGAAATTAGAGCATGCGATCTGCCAACCAACGAAGAGATAAGCATTTTGATCACCACAGCGATTCGCAACAAAGGACTAGGGAACAACAAAAGAACAGTTAAGCATTTACACCAATAGGGCCTATGCACAACTGGCAGCGACTAAGCGAAGGCTACTCAGTGAAAGCAAGCTGGAAAACAACACTTCACCCGATCGGCGCACACATGGTGTTTTCCCTGAGCAGGAATGCAACAAACGGTGCCTAGGGGATAATAAACATAGGGGTCTATTCCCTACATCAATATTAATATTCACCTCATTAGATAACAAAACAGCAATGGGTTTATTAGATTTATTTATACAACCCACCGAGACTAAAAATATGATCAATTTAAAACAGCAGGTGTGTAAAATAAACCCGTACGTATTTAAAACCGCTCAAATACGGACATCCTCCTAAGCACTACCCACAGCCACCCTGATAGCATACATAAGCCCGCCAGATACAGAGCACTGGAAAATGAATTAACATCGCGACGATGTCGCTGGATCGCCTCCGGCGGCATGATCGCTCTTTTAGAGCGGCAAGTTCGAGTATAACCTGATAATAATCCTGCACTGGAAGAGAGAACCACAGAACGCACACAAGCCACATAAAATAGAACCCACATCTTGTGATCCTTGTGCCTCTTGTGGTTAAAACCAAAACACAACCTGATCAATCCTACCCGCGAAGCGGATCATGCCCGAGCAACGCTCGGATCCAGTGAGCGTTAGCGAATGATGTTAAAACCAAACCAGTAAGTTAACATCGCTCCTACGTCGCTGGATCGCCTATGGCGGCATGATCGCTCTTGCAGAGCGGCAAGTTCGAGCTCCTGCATTTTAAACTCCTGCACTGGAAAAAAGAACCACACAACGCACACAAGTCACAGAAGGTAGAACCCACATTTTGTGATCATTGAGCCTCTTGCGGTTGAAACTAAGCCACAACCATATCAATCCTGCCCGCGAAGCGGATATTGCCCGGGAGCAAAAGCGAACGGATCCAAGGAGCGATAGCGAACGATGTTAAAAGACCACGCAACCCGATCAAAAATCCTGCACTGGAAATATTAACCGCAAGAAGCACAAGATACACATAGGGACTGATAACAAAACCACGTCTTTTGTGAGTTCTGTGCATTGTGTGGTTAGAACACAACGCAATCCGATCAATCCAAGCATTCGTGTTCATTGGCGGCCATTAGCGGTTAAACTAGCTCTACCCAATCGCGAGCAAGCGCGCTCCTACCGCCTTGAGCGCTAGCCCTTACGGGTAGTCGCTAGTGCTTTGCCTGATTGTTACCTGCACTTAAGCGTTTACCTAGCTTGGAACTTGCTATCAAAGCTAGAACTAACCTAGACAGTCGCCCATGCGGGATTCCTCTATCGTAAAGTCAGTCACCACGGCTTCATTGGCCGCTGCTCTTCATTTCAACTCTGCCGCCTCGGCCCAAAGCCTCGATATCGGCGAAGCCACCCTTCGCTTCGAAGCGATCGGTGCCCTAGCCTACTACTCCAACCCCTACCTGCGGGATGAGGCACTAGAAGCGCTATTCCCCGTTGAGGACTCCCTCGCCTTCATCCTCGATCCCACCGCGGTATTGGAGATGGGTGATGACCAAAGCGTCTACCGCTTGTCCGGCGAGGCCGGCGTTATCATGCGTCGCTTTGAATCGATTTCGGAACTGAATGCGGAGGATTTCCACATGGAGTTCAAAGCGAGCTTCAAGGGCAGCAAAAGCCGCTGGAACTTCAATGCGGAGACCCAGGAAATCTCCCTTCCTGAACACCACACCCGTTTTAGCTCCGGAACCCCCGATAGCAGCCGCAGCTCCGCGAACTGGGATGGCAGTTATCGCTACAGTCCGCGTACGCGCCTGAACGGTGGCTTCAGCTACTACAAGCGATCCTTCGACGATACAGAGGAGTTCAACTACAGCGACTGGGAGAGTTTCTCCCTGCCAGTTCGCTTCTACTATCAGTTGACCGAAAAAATGGAGCTCGGTGGCGGGGTTCGCTACCGCGAGCGCTCCCAGGAAAACTACGATCAACCCAACGACCTCGCCTGGCACCTAGCCCTAGAAGGGGAACTCAGCAGTAAGCTGACGGCTGACTTGAAAGTGGGTATTCTGGACGTACAAGGATCGGAACTGACAAGCTCCGCCGATGGAGAGCTTTTCGTATCCGGCCGAATCAACTGGCAAGCCACCCCAGACGCCCGGATCAGCCTTTCCACGGAGCGGGACACCTATGCGACCGGCATCAACGATTCGGTCCTGCGCGAGGATATCGCCCTGACCGCGGCTTGGAGAATCTCCACCAAGCTGAGTGCTCGGACCTCTGTTTCTCACATGAAGGAGGACTTCGATATCTCGGAGCGAAAGGACAAGGTGAACCGCCTTACCGCCGCTTTGGACTACATGCCAACTGACTCGCAGCTCTTCTCTTCCATGTCGCTTAGCCACGAGCAAAACAACTCCAACATCGTTGGCTACGACTACAAAAACCTCGTCTTCAACTGGACTACCGGCTGGCGCTTCTAAGCGATAACCGCTGGCTCAGATCATGCTGAAACGGTAGGAGCGACCTTGCTCGCGAAATGAAGAAAACCACACTGCCGAGCTAAGCGACATGACCACAAGAGCCCAGAAGCACAAGGGACACATAAGGAAGAAATACTCCGCACTCAATTTTTGTGATTTCTGTGCCTTATGTGGTTCAACAAACACACAACCGTATCAAAATCCTGCACTGAAATTATTGGCCACAAAAATGCACGAAAAATCTACCCGATGAAGGATCGGAGCTATAACTCCGACGTGAATCAAAAAGCCGACTTTTGGGAGGCAGATACAACCAGATCCTTTCGTGCCTTTTCGTGGCTAACAACACAACCAGAACCTAAAAAGTTTAACATCGCGACTACGTCGCTGGATCGCCTCCGGCGGCAATATCTCAGCAGAGCTGAGGCATGTCCAAATCCGACCATCCGAATCGCGAGCAAGCTCGCTCCTACAGAGAATCAGATAGACAGTCCTGCACTGAAATTGATGACCACAAGAAGCACAGAAGACACAGAACTCTTGAAAACAAACCAACATCCTTTGTGAATTTTGTGCCTTATGTGGTTAAAACAAAACACAGCCTTGGCCCTCTCCACAAATCGCGAGCAAGCTCGCTCCTACCTCAGCGGTTAAAAAAATTTTCCATGAAATCCAAACCCTTGATCAAACTTCTTAGCTTCTCCCTGCTCCTGTTACTGTGCGGGAAAGCCATCGCCCAGAGCGGTGATGAAAATTACCAGCTCAAGCCAGGCGACACCATCGCCATGCGCATCTTCCAAGAGCCGGATATGGCCCTGGAGTCGCGCATCTCCGCCGATGGCTCGGTACAGTTTCCCTTGATTGGCTTGATCAAGGTGGGTGGCAAAACCCTGCCGGACCTGCAGAGCGAACTCTACGCTCTCTACGACGCCGACTATTTCGTAAATCCGCAGGTGAGCATCCAAATCACCGAATACGCCCAACGACGCGTCCGTGTGCGTGGCAAAGTCAATCGTCCCGGCTTCGTGGTCATCCCGCCGGAAGAGGAATTCACTCTGATCGACGTCATTACCGCCGCAGGCGATATCGCAGCGGGGGGCAATGAAAAACGCATCGAGCTGCATCGCCGTAGCGCAAAGGGTGATACCAAGGTCACAGTCATCGACCTCTCACAGAAGGACGATCAAAACCAAGCCGCTAACCTGATCATGCAAAACAACGACGTGGTCATAATCCCCGAGAAACTATTCTAAAACCAGTAGGAGCGACCTTGGTCGCGAAGTAAGTTAACCGCACTGCCGAGCGAAGCGACATGACCACAAGAGCCCAAGCACAGAAGACACAGAAAAGAGAATACAGAATAAACATCCTTTGTGAATTTTGTGCCTTATGTGGTTAATCCCCCCCACAACCCGATCAACATTCGCGTACATCAGCGGCCATTAGCGGTTAGAAACAAATACACAACTGAATCAAAATCCTGCACTTAAATTATTAACCACAAGAAGCACAGAAGACACAGAAAAGAGAATACAGAATAAACATCCTTTGTGAATTTTGTGCCTTATGTGGTTAAACAAAAACACAACCTGATCAAAAATATTAACATCGCGACTACGTCGCTGGATCGCCTGCGGCGGCATGATCTCAGCAAGCTGAGGCAGGATCGTTCATCAGAACGATATTAACATTAATAAAAATCCATTCGCGTACATTAGCGGCCCTTAGCGGTTAGAAACAAATACACAACTGAATCAAAATCCTGCACTGAAATTATCAACCGCAAGAAACACAGAGAACACAGAGGACTAATTAGCAAATCCACATCTTTGTGAATCTTGTGCCTTATGTGGTTAAAACCCAACGCAACCCGATCAACATTCGCGTACATTAGCGGTTAGAAACAAAACACAATCTGTTACAGCTTTAAGATCGCGAGCAAGCTCGCTCCTACCTCCCCATTTTCCATCTCTTATTCCATGACCGACGATAAATCGAAAAACGCTCCAGACAATGGTGGCTCCAAGCCGTCCACGTCCGGGCTTCCTACTATCGATATTAAACGCTACGTAGCGGATTTCCTAGACCGCATCTGGTGGTTCTTGCTGACCTTCGTCCTAGTAGCCGGCGGCATCTACTACCTGATGATGAGCGCTACCCCGCTCTACAAGTCGACCGCCAGCGTACAAATCCTTCGCCAAGAAGATTCCCGTACCCAATTCGATAAGGTCGCGGACGACACGGTTCGGAATACGGAGGATATCAATACGCAGATCAATCTGCTGAGCAGTGTGCAGATCATCGAGCGGGTGGCAGAGCGTATTGAAGACGAATTCAAGCAGGACTTTCTCGCCCCTTATCGTCAGATCGACCAAGAAGAAGACGACCTCTCCGTCATCAAGATCGTGGCTGAAAATCGTAAGATTTCTCCGGCCCGCTTGAGCTTGATTGTCAGCATCGAATACGTGCATCCCAACCCAGAAATATCAGCTCGCGTGGCCAACCTCTTCGCAGACGAGATGATGGCCTACTTCAGCTCGGTGCGAAACAATGTAGTGAGCCGAGCGGTACAGGACCTTCGGGAGCAAGCAGAGATCCAGCGTCGCAAGGTAGAGAATATTGAAAAACAGCTAGTCGACTACAAGGAGGACTTGCAGACCATCTCCTTCGACCAGCGCCTCGATATAGATCAACAGGAAATGATCTCCCTCAATGCTTACGCCACGCAGAGCAACGAAGTCCGCGATCGCCTCGCCACTCAGTGGAGCATGATCGAGGAAGCACGGGCAGAAGAGCGTCCTCTCTACAACCTATCTTTCATTTCCAGTTCTCCACGTATCGAGAACCTGCGCAGCTCCATCGCCAGCCACCGCATCGAGATCGCCCGCTTGGAGGAGCGCTACCGCCACAAGCATCCTCGCATGATCGAGGCTCAAGAAGCACTCGTGGCCGCAGAGACCGAATTGGAAATGGCAGCCGATGAAGCGGCTCGTGTTATCGCTAGCGAACTGGCTCAGGCGGAACAGGATTTGGTTAAGGCGGAGGAAAAGGTGATCGCCAAGAAGAATGAGATCATCGCCATGCAACGTCACAAGACGGTCTACGACTCCAAGGCTCGCGAGCTGGAAGTGAATCAGAACCTATACCAGTACCTCTACAACCGTATCCAAGAAACGGAGGCTCAGAATCGCGACGATATCAATAAGCTGCGCATCGTCGATGAAGCGGTGATCCCGCTAGAGCCTTTCACCCCTAAACGCATGCTGGCAATCGCAGCGGCCTTTATGGGAGGCAGCGTTTGCTCCTTTGGTTTGGTGGGCGCTCTCATTTTCATCGACGACCGCGTGCGCAGCCCGCTGGAAGTGGAGCAAAAGTTTGGTCTGCCCATCCTCGGTGTCATGGCCATGATGAAGGGCAAGCCCAAGACCATTGGCGACTTGACACAAGCGACCGAAGCCGACCCGCAAAATACGGAAACCTTAAATACCGCGGTGGCGACTTTGCGCCTGGATCCGGATTCGGCAGACGCCAAAGCGATTCTTGTGACCAGTACCATCAGTAACGAAGGAAAGTCATTCCTTTCCGGAGCCCTATCTTCCGCCTTCCAACGCTACGGCGAAAAGGTGTTGCTCATCAATTGTGACTTGCGAGCCCAAGAGGACCGTTTCGCCGGAGAGAAGCGACAAGGCCTGGCAAACTATCTGAAAAACGACGATGTCTCGCTGGACGGTTCTATCTACCGCAACAAGGACCTAGAGTGTGACGTGCTACCCGCCGGTTCGCACCACAACCAACCTTTCATTCTCTTCAACTCTGCTAAGTTTAAGCAGATGATGGAGGAGCTGAAAACACGCTACGATCGCATCATCATAGACACCCCGCCCGCTCACCTCTTCGGCGATGCGATCAGCTTGCTGGCCCATTGTGACGGACAGATCTTCGTATCCGGATTCTCACGAGCTCGTGTAGGCTTGGCCACCAAGACCGTACGCAAACTGCAAGACACGGATGTGCCGATCTTCGGTGTATTGGTAAATGGAGTACGCCTCTTCCAAGCGAAGATGTACTACCCAGAGTACTACCACGCCTACGCCGACTACGATAAATACGGTAAGTACGGCACCCCCGCCAAAGCCTAAGGTAGGAGCGACCTTGGTCGCGAAGTAAGATGACCACAAGAAGCACAAGAGACACAAAGTAGAGGATACAGAACAAACATCCTCTGTGAATTGTGTGCTTTATGTGGTTAAACAAAATCAACCAGAACAATATCCTGCATTGAAATTATTAGCCACAAGAAGGCACAAAAATCTAACCGATGAAGGATCGGAGCTATAACTCCGACATAGAATTTTAAAAGCCGACTTTTGGGAGGCAGATCCAACCAAATCCTTTTTGTGCCTCTTCGTGGCCAACAAACAAAACACAACCAGATCTAACATTTTAACATCGCGACTACGTCGCTGGATCGCCTGCGGCGGCATGATCTCAGCAGAGCTGAGGCAGGATCGAATCCGACCATCCGGATCGCGAGCAAGCTCGCTCCTACAGAAAATTAGATAAAAGATCCTGCACTAAAATCATCAACCGCAAGAAGCACAGAGAACACAAAAGACTATTTAACAAAATTACATCTTTGTGAATATTGTGCCTTATGTGGTTAATACCCTGCACAACCTGATTATCACTTCCAAATCATTCGCGTCCATTGGCGGCCATTAGCGGTTAAAAACAAAGCTCAACCTAATCAAACCTGCCCGCGAAGCGGATAATGCCCGAGCAACGCTCGGATCCAGAGAGCGATAGCGAACGATGTAAAAAAACCACACAGCCCGACTAAAATCCTGCACTGAAATTGATGACCACAAGAAGCACAAGAGACACAAAGTAGAGGATACAGAACAAACATCCTCTGTGAATTGTGTGCTTTATGTGGTTAAACAAAATCAACCAGAACAATATCCTGCATTGAAATTATTAGCCACAAGAAGGCACAAAAATCTAACCGATGAAGGATCGGAGCTATAACTCCGACATAGAATTTTAAAAGCCGACTTTTGGGAGGCAGATCCAACCAAATCCTTTTTGTGCCTCTTCGTGGCTAACAAACAAAACACAACCAGATCTAACATTTTAACATCGCGACTACGTCGCTGGATCGCCTGCGGCGGCATGATCTCAGCAGAGCTGAGGCAGGTTTGATCCGGCCATCCGGATCGCGAGCAAGCTCGCTCCTACAGAAAATCAGATAGACAGTCCTGCACTGAGAAATGAAACCACAAAACGCACAAAAGACACAGAACTCTTGATAACAAACCCACATCCTTTGTGATTTTTGTGCCTTATGTGGTTAAACAAAATCACTACCTGATCAAAAAATCATTCGTGTGCATCCGCGGCCATTAGCGGTTAAACAAAACACAACCCAATCACTCTCAAAAAATCGCGAGCAAGCTCGCTCCTACCTCTGCGGGATAAATAATACCCCTCCTGCTTTCACGACTCACCCATGGCTAAAAACCCACTCATCAAAAAAAATCGATATAGCGGAGGCTACGGGTATGGTTATGGATACGGGTATGGATACGGCGAGGACGTCCCCCTCCTACCCCAAGGCAAACGCAATTTATTCATCGCCCTCGGCATTATCGCCCTCGGAGCACTCTGGCTAGGCTACCGTTTCTACCTTTGGCAGGAAAACCGACAACTCGCAGCGGCGGATCTATCCTGGGCTGAAGGAGAAACTGAAGCGGCCTGGGACTACATTGAAGCGGTCAATCCCGGAGCGGTCGGGCTGGAACGCTACGAGAAAATTCGCCTTACTCTGCTTCTGGAAAGGGATCCGGCAGCGGCCAAAGCCTACGCGGAAGAAATCCTCGCTTACGAGCTGGAGCGCAAAGACCCGAGCTTCCCTTGGAAAGCCCTGCTGCTGGCCCATACCCGCATTCAGGATTGGACGGGCTTGGAAACCGCTCTGCAACGAGCCCTCAAAAGCGGAATGCTACAGGAGGACTCTCCCGAAGCCTCTACGGCGAAAGCTTGGGTGGCGCTGGGCAATAAGCGCTTCGAAGAGGCGTGGCCCCACTTGCAGCAGGCTTTACTTCGTAATCCTTTCGACACGGAAGCCCGTCTGCTTCGCTCCGAGCTTCAGGCGGGCAGCCCTTCGCAGGGCGATCGCAACCAAGCGGTGGTCAGCCTGCGAGAGATCATCACTCGCAACAATTCCGATTCGGTGAGAGCAAGTTTGCTGCTCTTAGCCAGCGGGCTCATGCCCAACCTTCCCGAGGACTGGAAAAGCGAAACGGAACGGCTCTCAGAAAACCCGTATCTGGAATCCCACTACCTGTTTTCCAACAAAAAGGTTTTGCAGATTGTTCTGGGACGTGTTCGGGACCGCAATACGGAGTTGAGCTATCGCCTAGCGAAAAAGCTGGTTAGCCTGCCGGAGCCAAGCGAAATGGAAATAGCGGAGTATGCTTTCTATGCCCAAGAAGAAGGGCATTTGGAAGAGTCGGCCACTGCGATAGAAAGCTACCGCGAAGTATCCGGGAATGGGAGTTTGAGCAATTGGCTGGAAACGCGACAGAGCTGGTACGGGCAAGACTTTGAAGCCGCCCTGCAAGGTTGCGAACAGGGTCTTAAAACCGCGGAAGCAGGTCGCTTCTTATCCTTGCTGGCTGCCTTTGCCCAAGATCAGGATTTTGACATACCGGAAACACTGCAGAAGCAAGCCCTCTCCCTGCTGGTCGACTTTCCTCGCTTGAACCAATTTCAGTGGGACTTTGCGGCCCGCAAGCTTTGGCCACTGGACGAAAGCCAGCACAAAAAGCTGGAGCGGCAAGCCTTGGCTTTGTCCTCAAAGAATCCTTTAATCGCAGGTCGCTTTCTGGTCGATCATCGGCTTGGCGAATCCGCACTGCAGGCTCTGCAGAGCCTGGAGCCAGACCTGCCAAACGCGGCCATTGAACTTAAATTCCGGGCACTGGTGGAAGTCGGTTCTTTGCAGCAGGCGGAGGAATTGCTGAATGGATCGGAGGCGATCACCGAAATGACTCAGCTGAGCGGTAAACTGATGCTGGCTTTGCTGGCCAAGGATTCCGCCCAAATCGAAGCGGCCTGGCAAGCAGCCTGGAACTATTGCCAAGCGGAGCGTAATCCAGTGTTTCTGGCACAGTTGGGCGACCTTTGTTTCGAATACAAAGCCACGCAGAAGGCTCAGCGAGCCTATCGTTTAGCTCAGGAGATTTCTCCGAATCTCCCTATTTCCTCCGCCTCCTTGCAGCGGATCGCCACCTTGGAGCTTGATGCCAAACAAACCAGCACGGCCCTGCACATGATTGAGTTGGCCCTGAAGAAGGACCCTAAAAACGTGGAGCTGCAACGGCAGTGGAGCTACTACAGCATCCTGCTTAACAACAAGGTGCTAGAGGCCCGTGACATCTTGCGAGAGCTCTACGAGCGACGTCGCGAGGACCGGGCGATTTCCACCGCCATGGCCTTCTCCTACTTGAGAACCGGCCAACAAGGCCGTGCCCTTTCCTTGTTGAATTTGGTGCCGCAAAACGAAGCCACATCGGACTCGGCCAAAGCGATTCGCTACGCGGCCCTCATCGCCAACGGCAAAGCAGAAGAGGCCGCGGAGCTAAGAACTCAGATCGACGAAAGTAAGCTGCTACCCGAAGAGGTAGCGCTCATCAACGAATTCGAACCCGTGGTCGTAGAAGAAATCGTCCTGCCCGAAGTGGATGACGAAGCAAGACTCTACCAACCTGAAAATGTCGACCCCGACGGAACAGAGTAGCGCAAAAGCCCACGGCTCGACACTGGCGACAAAACTGTTGCTGCTTTCATTAGCTTTGGCCTGGGGGCAGTTTCTCTGGTTTCTGCACTACAGTTGGTCATCCGCTTCCTCCTACAACTATGGTTGGCTAGTGCCTCCCCTAACCGCCTTGCTGCTTTGGCCTCGTTTGCAGGAAGGCACGAGAAGGAATGCTAGCTCGAATGCTCCTGGCAGCTTGATCTCCGCTATCATTTTCGCAGGACTGCTTGTATTTGTGATGGCTCGCTTGCTGATCGAAGTGAACCCATTCTGGCGACTTCCCCTCTGGTTAGGAGCGACCACCCTTATCGCAAGCAGTTGGGCAACAATCTATCGATTATTCGGAGCTAAGACGGCGGCGAGTTCTTTGTTTCCGCTTCTATTCAGCCTAACAATGGTGCCGTGGCCCAGCCTCGTTGAAAAGCGAGTCGTCAATTCTCTTACGACCCTAGTCACCCACGTCTCCGTCGAATCACTACAAATCCTCGGCAATCCGGCAGAGCAAATGGGAAACCTAATACAGATCGGATCGACCGTCGTGGGCGTAGAAGAAGCCTGTTCGGGTATCAAGTCTTTGCAGGCTCTCAGCATGATGGCCCTCTTTGTAGGAGCTTTTTGGGGACTTAAAGTTTCGGGACGTATCCTTCTTGTCGCGGCGGCGGTATTACTGACCATCCTGTTCAACCTAGCTCGTTCCTTAACCCTTTCTCTACTGGTACTGAACGGGGGGCAAAACCTTTTCGATAAATGGCATGACACAGTGGGCTACATCGCCCTTGGACTCGGCTTGGGGACATTGTTTTTGATTGGCTCTAAATTACCCAGCTCGATCCAAAAACCCGACGGAGCTTCGAATGAAGTGTCAAAACCGATGCCTCTAAGACTCAGTCCTAGCCTAGCAGGGATCAGCCTAGCAATCGCTTTGCTCCCTTTTTTTATTAGCGAATTCTGGTATCAGGACGAAGAAAATCAATCCAACGAGCAAGTGGACTGGATCGTGGATTTAGACGCCTATGCATCGCCAGAAATAACCACCGACCAGCAAACTATCCCACCAAGGGTGGAGGAGATCTTGGGCTTCGACTACGGTCACCATTTGACCTTGCAGGATGCCAATTTGAAACGACCAGCGGAGCTCTGGTACTACGGATTTACAGGGGAATCAAAGAGCAAGAGCCTACAAGCTTACAGCCATACACCTTCTATCTGCATGAGCGGCTTGGGTGCAGTGATGGAGGATCGGATGGAGACCTTGAGCGTAGACCTCGGAGCCTTGGTTATTCCATTTCAACACTTTTCTTTCCGCCTCCCCAACGGCGAGATGAGCCAAGTCTTCTGGTGCCTCTGGGATGACCTTCATCAAGGAGCCACAGAGTCTATAGAAGGGCATCCACGCCTCGCTCAATTTAGTGCCTTCTTCGAACGCAAACGTAGCCTGAAACGAAAGATCGCCTTGCTAGGCATACCGAGCGACGACCCTCAGCTTGCCCGTCAAGAAGCCACCCGCCTCGTGCGATCCCTTTTCCTCCTGCAAAAAGACGGTGAAACCTTCCGCTACCGATGAGACAAGAAACGGTAGGAGCGACCTTGGTCGCGAATCAACAAACCAACGATGAAAACCACAAGAAGCACAAAAGACACAAAGTAGAGAATACATAATAAACATCCTCTGTGAATTGTGTGCCTTATGTGGTTAACAAAAACACACAACCAAATCAAAAAACTTAACATCGCTCCTGCGTCGCTGGATCGCCTGCGGCGGCAGGATCTCAGCAAAGCAGAGGCAGGTTTGATCCGGCCATACGGATCGCGAGCAAGCTCGCTCCTACAAAAAAACTCCTGCACCGAAATTGATGACCACAAAAAGCACAAGTGACACAAAGTAGAGAATACAGAACAGACATCCTCTGTGAATTGTGTGCCTTATGTGGTTAACAAAAACACACAACCCGATCATCCTTTCCAAAGCATTCGCGTCCATTAGTGGACATTAGCGGTTAAAAAACTGCACTTCCCTTTCCTCATGAATCAACTTCGAGACAGACTGATAAACTTCCTCAACTCGCGTCCCTTCTTCGTGGCGGGAATCGCGATTTTCATCTGCTCGCTGATGGTCTTTGCCCAGCCGGGTTACCGTTACTTTAAGAAGCTTCGTTCCGAGGCGGTGCTGGAGCGATCAAAAGAGCTGGTGGAAGAAGAATCCTATGTGCAAGCATTCCACAAGGCTCGAGCTGCGGTGATGCTAAACGGCGGGAACATCGAAGCGGCTCGCGAGCTGGCAAAACTCGCCTTGCGATTCAATCACCCACAGGCGGCCAAGTTCTGGGAAAGCGTTATCCAAAACGAAAAGGTTGAAGTCTCCGATTGGGCCTACGCGGTGGACGCCTCGTTCCGCAGCGGCGACTACGCAACTGCTTTTGACTACTTGCTGCGTTGGGATGAAGCAGGCGTAGATGATCCATCGGGATACGCCTTGCGACAAGCTCAAGCCTATGCCTTGGCAGGGCAATTGGCCAAGGCTCGCGAACTGGCGGTCGCCGCAGTAGAGGAGTTTCCGCAAGACCTGCCGATTCACAATTTCTACCTGCAGATGTCGAACATGCTGGCGAGTCCGCAGGAGCGGGAACAGATCGCCCAAAGCTTAATCCTAAATCCGGATACTTCTCTACGTGATCTGATCTGGATCGCATCCAACAGTCTGATGCCAAAGCGACAGCGACTCGATGCAGCAATAGCAGGCATGGAGGTAGGAGACATCAAGCTAACCGAAGAGCTTCACCTTTTGGATATTGCCGCCAAGCTCGAATGGACCGAGACCGATGCTCGTATCGCAAACACCCGAGAACGTATCGATCTGGAGGATACCGAGCAGCTTTCCGCTTTCACGAGTACGCTCTGTATGTTGGGACGGTACGAAGAAACGCTGGCTTTGATCGATGACAAAACGGCGGAATCGGATCGCATCTTGATGCGAAACCGCCTGCTGGCCCAAGTGAAAGCGGGAGGAATCGAAGAAACCTTGGAGATGACTTCCAATTTTCGGGCCGAGCGTCTGACCACCTTTGCGGAGGAAACTTTCTTGCGGGCCCTCGCCTTTCAGGAAAGCGGCGACGAAGGCTTATACGAGAATAACATCAACCAAGCGATCGACTCCGCCGAGTTCGAGGACCTTGCGTTTTTGGAATACCAATTCCGCCAACTGGGCGAAATCCGGGCCCTGCTCGAGCTTTACGCCCGGGTCAGCGAACATCCGCGCTACGGCATGCGGGCACGGGCCTTTTGGCTAAACCTGGCCAGCCAAAGTGGATACGAAGCTGAAATTTCCAAAGCAGTGAATGGCGAGCCGGACTGGCTCAACGATCTCTTGGACCCAAGGCAGCTATCCAATGCGGTTTACTACACGCTGCTCTACGGAGATGACAAAGGGGTTGCTCGCTACCAGGCGGAAAAGCTGGCTTCCAGTTTCCGACAGGATCCCAGCTATCAGTTCCTTGCCGCTTTTGCCTATTATCAAGCCGGCCTAAAGACGGAGGCCCAACAGTTCATCAGCGGGCTGCTGGAGTTCCTGCCTCAACTGGATCGGCGTAGCCAATACATCGCCGCGGTCATAAACGATCAGGCCTTCCAAGGAGCGAGCGAAACTCTGCTGCCGCGCGAACGAGCCCTGCTCTAAGGGAAGCCTGATGAGCGAAATCGGAAGCCAGCCCCCTTCGAGCTCCGAGGAGAAATCGAGTCAGCTCTCCACCTACGAGCTCTCGATTAAACTGCATCGCAGTGGTTGGGTCAACGTCGGGCTATTGGCTGGTGCGATCCTTTTCAGCGGTTCATGGCTGGGCTGGAAGTACTTTGCTCGTGAAAACCAGAAGCAGCTCACCGCGGCAAGCATCGCTTGGAACGAGGAAAATCCCGAGCAAGCCTGGAGCCTTCTGCAAAAGGTGAATCGCAACTCCGGCAACGTAGAGTCCTACGACTTTCAAAGTGCCCTCATCTTAGGGGAACGAAATCCCGAACGTTTGCTATCCGAGCAAGGTATCGAAAAAACCAAGACAGCTCACCTTTCCCTCAAGCGCCAAAAGCTGATGCTGCAAGCAGCTATCGCTGCCCAAGATTGGCTAAGGCTGGAGGCCTTCATCTCTACCCTTGAAAGTGACCCGAGCTTTCCCGATGACGATCCAGATTTGCTCATCGGCCAAGCATGGCTAAGCCTGCGACAAGGTGAAATCCAGCCAACTCAGCAAAAGATCCTAGCTGCCTTACGTGCAAACCCAAGCCACTCGGACGCCCAGTTGCTCCGCTCTCAATTACAAGGGTCCAGCGCAGACCCCATGGAGCGAAACCAGGCCCGACAAACCTTGAAGGAGCTGAGCGAATCCCATTCGCCCGAAGCCCTGAAAGCTCAAATAGCCCTCATCACCTCTCCCCTCCGACCCCGAGAAACGGATCGCTTGCGGAGTCTGCTTGGAGAGCTGAAACGCAATCCGTATTTCTCCAGCCACTACTTGCTTAAGAAGCCAGCCGTTTTGAAAACGCTGCTTAATGCCAATGGCGAACTCGACTCGGAACTGGGACTGGACCTAGCCCAGCGTTTGGAGCGTTCGGGGGATGCCGATGAAAACGAGCTGCTAATGCTAGCTTACTACGCGCAGGAGCAAGGCGAGCTTGAACTGGCTAAAACCAAGTTAACGAACCTTCAATCCGAAGGGGAGCCATCCTACCAGCTGCGTTACCTTGTCGCTCGGCAAGCATTGATCGAAGGCGATACCGGTGAAGCCATCGCAGAGGCCTTACCGGGATTGGAATCGGAAGGCTCAGGGCAATTCGCTCGGTTGCTGCTACAGATCGCCCAAAACAAAACGGTATCCAATGAACACCGACAAGATGCCACTGCCGCTCTGATCGAGCAGGAAGAGCTTCCCTTCCCCCTTTGGCTTGCTGCGGCGGGCCTGGCTTGGGAGCAAGGCGAGCAGATGAGAAATTCGGCCATCGCCTCCGGCCTAGAGCAGGCGAGCAAATATCCCTTGGAAGTCGCACGATTCCTAGCAGCTCATGAGGAAGCGGCCAAAGCTCTGGAAATCCTAGAGCAGTCAGGAGAACTCAGAAAGTCGCCTCTGGGCTTCGGGACTGAACTCTCTTGTCTGGTCAAATTGGAACGCTACCAAGAGGCAAAGGCCCTGCTCTCCACCTCCGAAGTCTATATCTCTTCGCTCACTCTTGCTTCGGGACGGCTCTTACTAGCCTTTGCGACCGGGTCTGCCGAAGAGGTCCAAAACCTCTGGAAAAAGGGGATCGCCCTCGCAGCCGAGGAAACAAACGTCAGCTTAAGTCTCGGGCACCTGGCGAAACTGGCCTTCGACTATCAGCAGCCCAAACTCGCTTTGGAAGCTTTCCGCAAATCCTCCCAAGCCGGTCCCCTAGAAGGCCTGCCTTCCCAGCTGCTTTTGAGTTACCTGGAACTCGAGCGTCAACAGGGCAATACCGAGCGATGCCTGCAGCTAGCGAAGCTCTGCGAGAATCAAAATCCGGACAACCTGGCGATCCGAGCTTGGACCGCTTATTTTCAAGTCTTGCTGGATCAGGAGATACTGAACGCAAAGGATACCTTGAGCCGGATCCTGCAAAGCAATTCCAGCCTTCCACTCGCGCAGGATGGACTCACTCTTGCCTTCCTTAAAACCGGCCAGCCGAAACGAGCCCTTGCACTACTGCCCGAAGAATTGGAAACGGACGGGCAAGCCAGCAGCCGACTGGCGATCTGGTACGCCACCCTGGAAGCAAACCAGGCATCGGAAAAGGCCCAAGCGATTCGAGCCGAAATCGACGTGCAAGCGCTACTCCCCGAAGAGAAGTCGCTCCTAGAGAGCTACGCTCCATCAGTTCGCGAAAAGATCGAACTTCCCAGCGAAGAGGAACTGCAGCTCACAGCCCCTAAAGAGAGAGGACCCGAAGCATGATCCTTCTGAACTCCGGCACGACCTACTTTTTCAATCGCCACCGCATCTGGATAGTCCTCCTCGCGGTATCAATCCTAGCGATTGGAATCGGGCTGCAGCCCGCTTACCGCGGTTTCAAAGCCTGGCGGGCGGAACGCGTATTAACGGAATCCCAAACCCTCCTCGAGGAGGAGGCCTACCTACGCAGCTTCCAGAAAGCCCAAACCGCTGTCATGCTCGACGGCTCGAATAAGGAAGCTTCACGTCACTTGGCCGAGCTGGCCCTGAACTTCCGTCACCCGCAGGCCCACGAATTTTGGCGTAAGCTTGTTAATACCGCCGAAGCGACGGAGAGGGATTGGGAGCAAGCCGTCGATGCTGCCCTGCTGAGCCAAAATGCTAGCGTGGCCTTCAAATATCTCGAGGAATGGAAAATCCGCGACCAAGCAGAGCCAGCTGCTCTGGCTCTCCGTGAAGCACGGGCCTTCCTGCTGGTGCAGGACTACCGGACCGCCCTTTCCATCGTCTCGCAGGCCTTGCAGTCCGGTACGGTGAATCGGGACCTACAATTCCTTTACCTGAACCTGAGCGGAGCGCTCGCCGAAACGAGCGAATTGGAAGCGGCAATGTCGCGAGCCCTGGAATCCCCGAAACTGGATCAAACTACGCTTCTCTGGATCAGCATGCAAAAGGAGCTAAGCGACGAGACAAGAATCCAAGCATTGCGGCGACTCCTGCAGGTCCCGGGGCTTGGTCTGCGCGAACAGCTTCAGCTCGGCCTCAGGGCCGCTCGTCTGGGCGACAAGACGTTTTCCGCTCAACTCGAAAGCCTAAAGCCTCAGATCGATCTAGAAAACGCAGAACAACTCGACCTATATGCCCAGAGCCTCTGGGAAACTGGCAAGGCACAGGCAGTGGTGGACCTACTGGAAGCCAGTGCGGTGCCGCTAAGTGGATCGACCCAGGCGACTTTAATGCTGGCCTTGATCGAACTAGGGCGAGCGGATGAGGCTCTCGACTTTTGCTCGGACCAGAACCCGGAAAGCAAAACAAGCCTCGCCCAGGAAAGCCTCATCCGAGCGATAGTTTTCCAAAAACAGGGAGCTCGCTCCAAGCGAGACGAAAACCTGCAACGCGCCCTATCCGAAGCTGGGCTAGACGACTTGGACTTCTTCGAGCGGGAGATGCAAAGGTTGGGACAAGCCGAGCAGATGCTCGCACTGTACCGCCGCTTGGCCACCGAAACAAAAACCAGAGGCCCCCTCTTCCAGAACTGGTTCGACATGGCATTGGATCAAAAAGACGAAAGCGAACTGCTATCCTGCATTCTCGCCTATCCGCAGGATCTTGTGAAAACACTTCCACCCGCCAAACAGGGACAGCTCAACTATTACGGTTTACTACTGGCAGGCGATAAGGCTCCATTTATCGAAGCGACCAAGAGCTGGAGCGCTAAATTCCCATTGGAACCGCTCAGCCGCGAGCTGCTGGCCTTTGCCAACTGGCAAGAAAACCGGCCCCAGCTCGCCAAGGAAACCCTAAGTCTACAGGCCGCGAAATCCCCAGGCAAAGAAGCGAAGCTTATTCGGGCCCTAATATTGGGTGAAGAATTGCCCGAAACGGAATTGCCTTACCTCGAAGCAGAATTGAAACTTCGAGATCCCCAAAACTAAGGTGTTCTCTTTTACATCTGGTCCATTTCTTAGGACCTTTACCCCTGTTTTTTGTAAAAAGAAAAAGACAGCCATAAGGGTAACCCCTAATTTTGGACCCATTTTGCCACTTACTGCTCCTTTAAGCTCCGTTTGAGTCCTGATTTTCCCACCTGAAATGCCAAAAATGGCGGTTTCGGCCCCGTTTTTGGACGTTTTTTCCCCTCAGCGGCCCTCTTTTGAGTAGTACTACTCTCGGGTTTCAGCCCGAGGGGGTTGGTGGAAAATATGAAAGGGGCTTATACAAGGCCACTTTTGGCAAATATGGCTATTTAAACTTTTTTTATAAATACCAATGTGAGACAAGCAGAAGCATGAAGCCTGTATTACGTACATTAACCCACAGCGCCCGGGAACTGATTACTCCCAATAAGACGTTGCTAGCGTCGACCCTTTTGGTCTCCGCATTGCTGACTGGTTGTTCAAGAGAGTCTGAGAGCTCCGCGAACAACGGCGTCAGCTCGGCCGAAATGGTCGACCAACTCGTGGCGAGCTCCCAATCGGAATCCCAAGCTCCAAGCGAAACCCTAGCCGAAGAAAAACCTGAAACCCAAAAACCTCGCATCGATCCCGTGGAAGAACGGGAGATCATCGATCTGGTAAACGAGGTCATCGGGCAAGAGTCCCTTCCTATCAGTGAAGCCATGTCCGCCTACGCGGTGGCAGGCCTGGAAGTGGAAAAGGCAAAAACCCAATTCGCCAAGGCAAGTTTCTCTTACGAGCAGGCCAAGCAGGCGATCGAGGAAGCCAAAGCAGCCCTCGCAGCAGCGGAAGAAAACCAGCTGGCTCGGGCCCAGGACGTAGACGCCGCCGTCGAAAGGCTGCAAAGCCTGAAGCAGGAGCTTTCCCGCCTCGAAGCGGAGCGCATCTCTGCAGAAGTGGAGCTGGACAAAGCGAGTTCTGCCCAAAGAGACCGCCAGTCGTCTCTCGCCAATGCCGAAAGCGATCGCGACGAACTGCAAAAGAAGCTTGAAGAAACCGAAGCCAGACACACCGCAGCGGTGAAGGCCTTGGAAAATGCTGAAGCGGAGCACAAGCGTCTCTTGTCAGCGGCCGACCGAGCGGAAGGCTCTCGCGATCAGGCCATTCAGAATCTCGCTCGAGCGGAGCAAAACAAAGAGCAGAAAGCTGCTCTTCTTAAAGTCGCCGAAGAAAAGCAGATGCGGGCTCAAAGCGTAGTGGCTGATAAACAAGCCAGCTTGCGCGACGCAGAAAGCGTTTTGGCATCGGCTACCAAAAGCCGCGAAGCAGCCCAAAAGGAACTGCAAAACCGCAAAGCGACCCTCGAGATTTACGTCAACAAGGTAAACGAGCTGAAAGCGGAACTCGCCGCTGCCGAAAAAGCGGTGGAAAGCGCCGAGCTTAGTCTCGTAAAGGGTGACAAGGCCCGCGACGACGCTCGCGACGCTCAGCTACAGGCTCGTTCCGAAGCATCGGACGCTAGTAGCAAGCTGCGCGACGCCTACAACGATTTGAACCGGGCAAAGTCGAACCTCGACAGCGTGCAAAGCGACAAGAACTCGGACGAAGCAGCTCTTGCTCAAGCCAAAGCCCAGCTCGAAGCAGCAACTCAAGCGGTCGCCGCCGCCGAAACTGCCAAGCAGAACGCCGATGCGAGCTTGAAGCAAAAGATCAAGGAGTACCGCAAGGCGGAATCCAACTTCGTGGCCGCCGCCCAAGCGGTGGAAGCTGCCGAGGATGAAGTGACCCGCCGCGTGGCCATCATCAAGGAGAAGAAGCAGGAACGCTCCGTAGCGAGCGCCGAAGTGCGCGCCGCTGAGCTAAAGCTGAAGGAATCGACAAAGGCCTTGGCAAGCGCTCAAAAGTTCTACGCAGCCGAGAAGGAACAGTACGACACCGCCCTAGCCTCCAAGAAGGACGCCGATCAAGCGGAGCGTAACGCAGAAATCGCTTACGCACAGTCCAAGGAAGATTATTCGAAAGCCGGCGACGAGCTACGTTTCGCTAAGCGTCGCACTTCCGAGATCGAAAGCCTCGCTCGCTCGAGCAACCGCGACCGCGAGTTGGCATTCGCTAACGTGCAAAAGGCGGACTCCGCCCTGCAAAGCGCTTTCGCCGCCGAAAAGAAGGCCTCCGAGATCACAGTGCCGAATGCCCAGGCAGCCCTCAGCCAAGCGGAATCGCAGTTCAGAGCTTCCGTAGCCGCGGTATCCGCAGCTCGCGACAAGTTCAACGAAACCAGCAGCCAATTGGTACAGGCCCAGCAAAAGCTGAAGCAGCAGGAAAGCTCTCTCGACCAAGCGGTCGATGCGGTGGAAAGCGCCGTTCGCCAGATCGCTGCCAACAACCAGAAGGTTAACGCCATCTCCTCCGACCTTAGCACCGCCAAGGTATCGGTCCAAAAGGCAAGCCAGGATGTCAACGCCGCCGAGGTCGCTCTTCGCGATGCGGAAAGACAGCGCTTGGTCGCCGAGCAACGTTACATCGCCCAAAGCGAAACCGTTAACTCTGCTAAGCAGACTCTGGCCCGGGCCGAAGAAACCTTGGACCGCGTTCGCGAAGTTTCCGCCAAGGCGAAGCTCGCCGTGGCAGAAGCCAAGAGCCAACAGGAGTATCGCGAAGAATCCCTTCGCAACGCCAAGGCGCTTTACTCGAAGTCGCTCAACCGCTTCAAGCAAGCAGAGGGTCTTTATGTGGTCGCCTACGAACGGGTGAAGGCCGACATCAACAGCTCTTCGAATGATGATCAGCTAAGCGAAACCGAGCCCGCTCCGGAAGTTGAGCCCGAGGCGAAAAGCAATCCCAACTACATCTTTCCAAATGATGAGATCGTAGTCCCGGTAGTCGATGTGCCTGAAACTGAAATGTATCAGCCTTCGGATTACGCAGAATCCTTGGAAGTCCCTTCGATCCCAAAAATCGAAATGACTCCAGCCGACAAGGATAGCTACAAATTCAGAAACAACGACTATATCGAAGTTTCCGTAGTCAACGAACCAGACCTCGATACAAAGCAGCGCATCGACCAGTACGGGCGCGTACAAGTCCCTTTCCTCGGATCGGTAAACGTGGCAGGACTGACCTTGCCACAAGCCGAGCTGCACCTGCGCAACCTCTACGTGCAGCAGGAATTCTTCACCGATCCGAAAATCAATGTATTCATCCTTGAATACGCTCCTCGCGAAATATCCATCGTGGGCGAGGTACACGCCCCTGGCGTAATCGAACTGACTTCCGAAAGCGACTCCATGGACTTGCTCGAAGTCATCAGCCGCGCCGGCGGGTTCCGCAAGGTTTCCAAGCAGAAGAACGTCGAGATCAGCCGCCAAGTAGACGGAGCCGAAAAGAGCTTCGAAGTAAACATAGCTGACCTGCAGCAGGGCCGTATCTCTCCTGAAGACGAACGCCGACGCATGCTCCCCGGGGATACCATCCTCGTTAACTAATTCAAGTAACTCTCTCTATCGATGAACAGCAACTCCTACAGAAAAGGCAGCGAGGCGACTCGGGGCGAAAAGCGACCCAGAAAAACGCCTAGACGCTCGAACCTTCAGTACGCTTACCGCACCTACGTTTGGAAAGGGCTTGGAATCGCTGCCATCGCTGGTCTGACGACCTTGCTTGCTATTCGTCTGCAACCGGAGCTCTTTGCAGCCCGCTCACGCCTCATCATCGAGCCCGCTTCTTCCGCTGGACAATCCCTTTGGATCGATGGCGGGTTTGACTCCAGCTATCCTAGCATCAACACCCATGCCGCTCACATCACAAGCAGTGCCTTCTTGGAAGTCTTCTGGGACGGATTGAGCGATCTGGCCAAGCAAAAGGCAATGAAGCCTTTTTCCGATCTCGAAATAAACCCGGAAAATGGGGTTAACATTTTGCGTAGGGCCATCACTGCTACGCAGATCAACGACTCCCAGCTCCTGGAAGTCGAAGTCTCGCATCCCTACTCCTATGTATCCAAATACTTGGCTGACGAGTTGGCCAAACAGTATGCGAGCTATACACGCGAGCAGCTAGAGAAGCGGACCACTAGTGCGAAATCGGATCTGGAAAAGCTAGCCTTCGAACGGCGTCAAAACCTCTTGGAAGCGGAAAAGGATCTCCGCGAATTTCGCAAAAGCTCCGGTCTCGCTTTAACCGAGGGTGGCGACGATTTCGTAAGCGACCGTCTGAGCCAAACCAATAGCGCCTTGCTAAAGGCTAAGATCGATATCCTCCAGCTGGAACGTACTATCGAAAATAGCATCGCCGCACAAGAAGCCGGCCCCGACGCCCTGCTCGCCTTTGAGCCCATCAAATCAAACCCCATCGTCCGCAAGCTGAAGTTCGAAGGCGAACAGCTTCGCATGGAGTTGGAAGAGATGTCAGAAACCTATCAACGCCGCCACCCGAAACGTGTCGAGTTGGTTGACGCCATTGCAGAGAACCGCCGCCTGCAGGAGTATGAGGCCAAACAAATCATCGACGCTCTGCACTACGACTACAACGTAGCGAAGGAAGTCGAAGCTGGGCTCCTCAAGGAAATCGAAACCTTGGAACGCCGCACCCTTTCCAACGCCGGAGCGCTCGCCCAGTATGACGTGCTAAAGCGTAAGCTCCAAGCCCAGCAGTTAGCCTACGACGAAGTTCTAGGAAGGCTCTCAAATAGCCACGCTTCGACACAAAATCCACCCGCGCCGGCCCGCGTATTGGATACTGCCATACTACCAGAGAAGCCCGACTACCCAACGTCCAAGCAGCTCTTTGGCTATCCACTCACCGCCGCCGCTCTGGGATTCTTCCTCACCCCCATTTTCCTGATGGGAGGCAATACTCGCTTTAAGATTTGGGATGACATTGAAGAAGAACTCGGTACCCGCATTTTGGGTACGCTTCCACAGATCCAAAGCAAAGAGCCCGGAGCAGCCCGCTACAATCGCTTCCTGCGCAACCGCAAGCGTCGTCTCCCAGCTCTTAACTTCCACTCCGTAAAGAATCCGCAGGCTCGCGAATCCCTATCCGGACTCGCCACCCAGCTTCTGCTCGGACCCTTCTCTCGCGGCAGCCGCGTTCTGCTAGTTACAAGCCATGGCGAAAACGAAGGCAAAAGTACTACCGTTTTCAACCTCGCCCAGGAGTTTGCGAAGGCAGGCAAACGTACCCTCGTCATCGACTGCGACCTGCGCCGCGACGTGCTGAGCAAGTCTATCGAAAAGAGCGGAGCCATCGATACCGCAAAGGGGCTTAGCCTGGCGGACTGGTTTAAGACCAGCTCGACCCGACGCGACCGCGCCCAGCTCGCAATCTGCAAGTCCAACACTCACGAAGGCATGGACTTCATTCCAGGCGGCGACGGCAGCGAAATCACCTCGCGCCTCTTCCTCTCCCAGCTATTCCAGCGTTTGATCGCCAAGCTTAAGCTTCCCTACGACATCATCCTCTTGGACAGTCCTCCTGCGGGAGCATATTCGGACGCATTGCTGTTGACCACCGTAGCCGACGAGGTTCTCTTTCTAATCCGTGAAGGAGCGGGCGACAAGATCGGTATCAAGAAAACCTTACACACGATTCGCAGTGGCCACGCCCACATTGCAGGCGTCGCACTCAACGGTCTCTCTCGCCGTCAGATCCAAATGATCGGAACCTACTACGAACGCGAAGACGGCAATAAACCGCCCGCCGGCTCCGACGCGGCATAAAATTCGCTGTAAAACAATCCTCCTCTTAATCGTAGAAATCCAACTATGTCCTACTCTCTGCACGAAAGTCCTATTCCGGTAATGAAACCTCTGCTCCCCACAGCAGATCTCATTACTCCATACCTCGAACAAATTGATGAGAATCGCTGGTATTCAAATTTTGGACCTCTCGTTACACAGCTTGAAAGCAGGCTGGAGAAGCACTTCGGCGTTGAAGAAGGCACGGTAGCCCTCGTTTCGAGTGCGACCTCTGGCATCGTGATGGCGATGCGTACCTTGTCCGTACCTCGCGGTTCCTACTGCGCCCTGCCCGCATGGACCTTCGCAGCGACCCCTGCAGCGGTCTACAACGCAGATATGGTCCCCTTTTTCGTAGACGTAGACGAGGATACGTGGGCCGTTGATCCTGAGAGCCTGCTGCAGATTCGCGAAAAGATCTCCGCGGTGGTGCCAGTCGCTCCGTTTGGAACACCTCTGGACATGGACCATTGGGAGTCTTTCCAAGCTCGCACTGGTCTGCCCATCGTGGTCGACGCCGCCTCGTGTTTCGACTCTTTCGCTCGAGTTGATTCATTCAGAATTTCCGAAATTCCAGTCATCCTAAGTCTACACGCCACCAAGACTTTCGGTTGTGGCGAAGGCGGACTTATCATCTGTAAGAACAAAGACTTCATTAAGCGTATCAAGGACCTATCCAATTTCGGATTTACCGATGAGGAAATGTACGCCCGCGGCGAGAATGCCAAGATGAGCGAATATACCGCCGCAGTAGGCCTAGCCGAATTGGACAATTGGGAGAACAAGCGAGCCCACTACCAAGAGCTTTCCGACCTTTACTCGAAATACCTCGGCAACATCGGCCTCCAGAACTGGAGAAGTGGCGACTGGATATCCTCCACCTCTATCGTTCGTCTTCCTTTCGACCGCGTGGAGGATGTAGTCAATATCCTCAAAAGCAAAGGCATCGAAACCCGCCGCTGGTGGAGACGCGGATGCCATCATTTCCAAGCTTACTCTGAATTTCCAAGACTTCCGCTTATCACCACCGAAGTGCTGGTGAACTCCGCCCTCGGCCTTCCCAACTGGATCGGCATGACTGAGGAGCATGTCAAACGCGTCATCTCCGGGCTATGCGAGGCGATTCAGGCCACCGACCCGAGCCGAGCGGTCTCGATCTCCCCAAAGAGCGAGGCGAAAGCGTAACACTCTGCTAATCACAGGCATCATACGAAACGGCGACCCCCACAGGTCGCCGTTTTCGTTTAGAAAAATAGCTCGAAAGGCTACTGGAATTTTAAGGAGCTCGGATCTCCGGGACGAAACAAAGCAGCCCCTTGAGCCGAATCGGCTACAACGATTTGTATTCTATCAACCGATACAGTCTCTCCCGTCGAGCTCATGCCCTTAACTTTGAGCCACAGCGTAGACGCAGTTTCTTCGGCAGGAACTTGCAACTCAAGTTCGTCGGGCCAGATGCCTCCTTCCGCTCGCAGCGTTTGCGTACTCCCGCCGAATTCAAGCTCTATAGACGAAACCACTTCCGATACTGTAGTTAGGAAACACGAAAACGTTGCCCCTCGTGACGCCGATTCCGGAAGCTCATCTAGTTGTATTCGCGCCTTTCCAACGAGATTTTGCATTTCCAAAGGTTGGTCGCAAAAGATCAAGATGGGGCTCTCCTGCAGTCGAAGACCTAGGCCCGCTGATCCAACTTCGATAGTCTGCTTTTCTCCGTCTACTTGCAACAGGGTCAAAGCCATCCCTTCGTTCGAGGGCAGAAACACGGAACTGTTACCGAATTCGCCCCAGGCCACGATCATTGATTTGCCCGCATCGTCCAAGAACTGAATCAGGTGAACGCCGGTCTCTTCGTCGTCGAACCGGTCCTGGTAGAGCTTGCCCGCCATGCCGTTTACGAAGTGATAATAGGCGACCGCGTCGACCTTGGCATGATAGCGGTTGTAGTGGGAGGCAAATAGGCAGTGAGATAGTCCGGAACTCTCTTGCTCAGTCGCGTCGGAGTCCGGATACAAAAATCCAAACCAAGCAGCAGATTGGCCGCCTTCCGCAAAGAAGGTGCCTAAGCTCTTCCACACCTCTGCCGCCACCACGTGGCGAGGCATTCCTTGGCTATTAAGTCCGATTTCCGTGGAACGAATCGGCATCTCTACCCCGTATCGTCCGGCCAAATCAAGATGCTGACGGTAGCTATCCTGCACGTCGCGATATCCTTGATACACGTGCATATCGTAGGAATCGCTCCATTCGCCAAATCCATTTTCCCAATACGCTTCTTCCGGCCCCACTGAAGTGGCAATCACTTCCAAATTTGGATCGAAGGACTTCGCCCCCTCGTAGATACCACGGTAGCCTTCGACAAAGAGAGGGATTTGCTCTTCGCTACCATGAGGCTCGTTACCTGTGGAGATCGCGAACACGCCCTGCTCGCCGAAGGTTTGCAAAAAAGCGATCATGCCTTCTCGCAAATTTTCGCGATTCCATTCCCAATCTCCCCGCTCGAGCTCCATGGCGGGAGTTCCCATAATCCACTTCAAATCGAGTTCCCGAGCCAGTTCGACTTGCGAAAGCCAGGGCTCGTAGGGAGCTTCCTTGTTCCAGCCTCCCCACAGGTTAACGACACGAATCCCCATCCGCGAAGCCAGCCGGATGTATTCCTCCAAACGAGCATCCCAATTGCGAGCCGTAAAAGGTACCGCTTCGTGAGGGTGCGAGTTGGCGGGAGCTTCGCGCAGGATAGAAAACCCATAGAGCTCGCTAGCAAGCAGTTCCCCCGCTTTCACTAGCGAAACCCGCAGCGAATAGAAACGCCCCGTTTCCAGTGGAAGTGACGCTAAACCGAGTTCGCCTGAAAGCACCCTTTCTTCCCGGGAAAGCGTCGGCTTGAAGAGCGGCCCGATTCTTCCGCCCCAGTAGGTCTCGACCGTGCAAAGTAAGTAAGTCTGGTCATCGAAGTCGGCATCGCCGCTACTTGCCTGAACTTGGAAAGCGAGTTCCTCCTCAGGATAAAACAGATTGGCCAATCGTTCAGACCAAGCTTCGACCCGATACGTATTGGAGTCATCCTCATGTATTTGCTCAATCAATACCTGTTCAATATCGACATAGCCAGACGCCTTCTCGATGCGTGCTTGAAACTGGGCATAGGCCGCATCTTGTGGTACCGAAAGGAGAGCGCTGAGCTGACCTACTCCGCTTTCGCCCGATTGTTCGAAGGCGAGCCGTTTCTGGATCTCCCCCTGCCCTTCATTCAGAAATATGATTTCCCCGACCAAGCGATAACTATTGTCGGGAGATCCTAGGCTGGTTGAGCCGCTTGCGGTCACCTGAAGTCGGTTTCCTTCAATGGCAAAAGCGGGACTCTTGGCAACCGGTTGATCGGTCAATGCGGAGCGTTGCAAACGAAGGACTCCGGAGCCTTCAGCATTGGAAGCCAAAGTCGCAAAACTGAGCTGCCAATCGACAACACTTTCCTCATCGTCAAAAGAATAGGAAGCCACTACGGACGTATCAGCGCCCGTGCCTTCCGTGGCGGAAAGGCGAATCTGCGTGAAGCGAATCTCTGGCGTTTTGTCCGGCCAGGCATGATGAGGCAGGATCAATGACAGGTAGGCTATCCCGCCTCTCCAAATTCCGTCTCCCGCACCTCCCCAATATTCGTCCCAACTTTCGGAAGCGGCCGAAAAGCTGAGCTCGTGGAGCCCGGAGTCCGCCTCCAGGCTGAGCGAGGTCTGGAAAACTTGTCCCGTTTCATCAATCAGACGCAAAGCCATGGCAGCGGCCCGCTCTGAGCGGTACTGTAGTTTCAAAAACAGAAGCGACTCTTCAGCTAGGTCTGACAATTCGAGTTCCGCGGCCACATAGGCGCCACCCTGCGTAAAGTCTCCGCTCAAGAGAAGCGACATGCCCGAGTCTTCTTCCTGCAGATCCAAATTGCCCGACGCTCCGGGATATTCGCTACCCAAGCTCAAGTTCCACTCCTGACCCTCAGACGGCAAATCAAGGGCATCCAGATCCGCTCGAGCCGTCTGCGCGAAGACTGCGTTCAACAAAAGAATCCCGAATAAGAGCGGGACGAGCCTGATTATCGATCTATTTGGCAAAGCGTTTTCCCAAGCTTGACCCTGCCCTTGCTAGGCTTTCGCGGCAAAGCCACGCCACAGAGTCGCTAACTTTTCACGTATCTGTAAACGAATTTGCCAAGCGAGTCTGAAGAAGAAAATAGCGACCACTGAGAGCACGGCGATCAACATGCAGTCCGCCACCCGCTCCAGTCCTTGCTTGGTAAAGACAAATAGCAGGCCGCAATACAGCCCCGTCTCGAAAAGGGCAGACAGCAGGAGGAACTTCACCTCGCCGAGAAATGTGAGATGGGCGAGGAAGACTTGCTGCACCATGCGAAATCCAAAGATTACGGAAAAAATGGGCATCAGAACAAAAGCGTCCTGCCAGCGGGACTCGGTAAACCACTGGTAGGGAAAAATGTAAGCGGCGAAGAGGACCAGAGCCACCGCCGCACCAGACGCTCCCAGATACATGCTCAAGGCGAGCCGGTTGGCCGAACCGGTCTCACGCTTGCGTTTGACCAGCAGGGGAAGCAGCACCGTCTCGCGCACGGAAGCGATGACCTGCCCACCTACGTCCAGGGGCTTTTTGGCGAAGTTCAAGATCCCCAGAGCCGCAGGTCCTAGCACTCCTCCGACCACTGCCTGCTCTACCTGCAGGGCGAGAAGCCAGCCGACATTGCCCGAAAGCGTGAGCGGAATCCCAAAGGCAAGGTATTCCTTGAGAATGACTTTGGAAAACTGACGGGCGGGTCGCCAATCGGTCATAGCGTAGAGAATGGTCGTCGAAATAGCAGAGTGAATAACATGGCGCATAACGAGGCTCCAAACGCCGAAGCCTTTGTAGGCGAGAAAGATCCCGATGCCTCCCGAAAGGCTGGTGCACGCGATCTCCAGCAAAGCGAGCCGCTTGAACTGCAGGTTGCGAATGTTGATGCTCAGGGGGACGCTGTCCAAGGCTCGCAACGGAAACCGCAAGGAGAGCACCAAGATGACCGGCAGCAGCACCTTATGGTCAAACACCGCTGCCGCTATGGGAGCAAGGCCCATACAAACCACCGTCCAGACCAGGCCGGCACCTGCCATCCCCCAAAAAAGCGTGTTCTTATCGAGGTCGTCGACAGAGGTTTTCCGCAAAAAGGCCGTGGGCATTCCAAGCCCCAACAAGGCATCACAAACCGCTACAAAGATCCACGCCAAGCCCATCAGGCCGAGATCTTCCGGCACGACATAGAGACTGATCCCGTAGAAAACGAGCACACCAATTCCACGAGAAGCAAAATGCTGGATCACGATCCAGCTTGCTTGACGTAGAAATGATAGGATGCGGTTCACAGTGCCAAGGAATACTCCTGAAACACGTTGGAGCACAAGTACGGCTTGCACTCTTCCGCGTAACACAAGCGAACGAAGCTCGCTATTTCCTCCCGAAAACGCTCTTCACCGAAAAGAGCGGCGTTGGCCCGACAGTCTTCTGCCTGGATGGAGTCGGAAGCCTCAAAGTCTTGGACAGCTTGCCTGAGCGACTCGGAAGTCTGTTCGTGGAAGAAGGTGCCAGTCTTTCCGTCGATAACAGTTTCCAAGGCGCCGCCCTTTCCAAAAGCGACAACCGGAGTTCCGGAGGCCTGCGCTTCAAGCGGAGTAATCCCGAAGTCTTCGATCCCTGGAAAAATGAAAGCCTTGGCTCGGGCGTAGTGGTCAACCAATGACGAGAAAGGCTGCCGCCCCATAAAGGTTACATTCTCTTTAGCCATGGCCTGCAGGCGAGCTCGCTCGGAACCGTCGCCGATTACGACCAGTTTTTTACCGCTGCGGTTGAAGGCCTCTACGGCGATATCAATTCGCTTGTAGGGAACGAGCTCCGACACGACCAGATAGAAGTCATCCTTGTCATCCTCGTAGCGGAATTCGTCGAAGGAGACCGGCGGATAAATCACCTTGGACTCGCGTCCATAGCAGCGGCGAATGCGTTCCGCTACAAATTTGGAGTTCGCCACAAAGTGGGTTACCCGCAGGGAAGCCCGTCGGTCGAAAGCCTTCAGATAGGGTGTGATGAGTTTGAAAATACAGCGGCTAAAAAAGCCGAGCTCGCTGCTCTGCTGCAGATAAGTATCCTGCATATCCCAGAGGTAGCGCGGAGGCGAATGGCAGTAGCAGACGTGTATGGCATCCTTAGGCGTGCGCAGTCCCTTGATCAGGGACGCATCAGTAGACAATACCAGCGACACATCCTTTCGTGTCTTCAAGGTAAGCCCGATCGCAAATGGGAACAAAGGCAGCATAGCCTTGAACAGCTTCCTAGCCCTAGGAATAACCTGCAGCATGGAAGTCCGGATACGGCGTTTCTCCAACCAATCTGGAGAGTCGTCGATATCATTAACCAGGGTTGAAATCTCCGAATCCGGATAGATTCGGCAAAACTGTTCGAGCACTTTTTCTCCTCCTCTGATTCCAGTCAACCAGTGGTGCGCCAGTGCGATATCAGATTGATCAGCCATTTTGGACCTCCCTCATCTCTTCAAAAAATTCCTTATGTTGATGAGCGGATCTCTCCCAGGAAAACTCCGCCGCACGCCCCCTCCCGGAGGTGATCGCCTTTCGGCGTTGTTCTTCACTTTCCTCCGCTACCGACAAGATCGCATTGGCAACCGAGGCCGAATCCAGAGGGTTAAAATAAATCGCTTCGTCTCCACATACCTCCCGCAGTACGGGAATATCGGATACAAGGGCCCGAGTCCCGCAAGCCATTGCTTCCAGGGGCGGCAAACCGAATCCTTCGTACAAGGAAGGATAAGCCAAAGCCCGGGCTCCAGAAAGCAAAACAGGAAGGTCGTCATCCGATAGACGCCCGATAAAGCGGCAGCCTTCTGGACACTCAGACTCCCCTTCCCCAGAAAAGACATGTCCTGCTGATCCCGCAATCAGGAGCTCGGTATCTTTGAGCTGCGGCTGTACGCTGCGCCACGCTTCAATCAGGGTCTTGAGGTTCTTTCTTGGCTCGAGCGAGCCGACGTATGCGAAGTACTCGCCCTTGATTCCAAGCTTTTCACGCAAGCGAGCAATCGAATCCGGCTCAGCCGGGCTGAGCTCTGGAGAGACACCGTTGTAAATTACCCGAATCTTTTCCGCGGACACTCCGAGGTGTCCTGCCAAACGACGCTTGCTGTCTTCCGAAACAGTAATGATCCCTTTTACACGCTTGGCCAAGCGCGGCAGAAGGAAACGATACCAAAGCGAAAACTTGCGATCGAACCACTCGGGATGGTCGAAAGTGGTAGCGTCATGAATGGTGACCACCTGATTACGTACCCGTAGCGGGCCTACATTGCCTGGAGACCAGAGCAAAGAGCTATTCGACACTTCCTTGGGCAAGGTGCATTGCTCCCAGAGATGTCCTTTCATCGAGCCTAAGATCTCCGCTGGAGCAACTGAACGGCAGCTCTCCTTATCAAGACGCTTGAAGACCTCGATAGCATAGCGTTGTACACCGGTGAGAGCTCCCATCGCGGAACGCATGTTAACGGCGATCATCGATGTACCCCCAATTCCAATACGCGCTTGGGATGAGATCGGCACAACAGGATATCCCCCATTGCGGCAAGTCTACCTTTGAAGCGTCCCCAATAGTCTGCTTGCTGAGCACCCTTTCTTAAGTGGGCCAAAAGATCCAGAAGCGATTCCTTGAATACAATCACAGCGGCAAAGCGGAGGTAGCCTTTCCAGAGTGGAATGTGACATACGCCCTTGCGTAGAAAATAAAGGTTATTGGCTACGATGCTGTATCCTCGACGGAACTCAGAGACGCGACCCTCGCGATACTCGAGATGCACTGCTCCCAAACCGCTGTCTACCTTCCCAACTACACCGTGCTTGGCCACTCGGATAGAAATGTCATAATCCTCAGCATAGGAATAAAGCGGCAGATTTTCGTCAAATTGTTCCACTTTTAGGATACTGCCACGAAAGGCCATATTGCATCCGTGACAGATCCAGTCCTTGCCACTGGAGCGAACCGCAGCAGGACGTTGGTCCACGACACCCGACTCCTGGAGAGCGCTGATACCTTCTTCCCAGCTTACGTTTCCGTTCACTAAAACCTCCGCCGACATCCCCATGAGCTCAGGCGAGGCTTGAAACAACTGCTTCACCTTCAGCAGATAGCGGGACTCTAGGACAACGTCGTCATCCAAAAAGACGACGACCGCGTCGTCTAGGTCCGATAAGATCTCCAAGCCATAGTTTCTCTGGCTCGATGAGCCGAGCCTTGGACTACAGTAGACTTCGACTCCTTCGAGTTCGCGGGTAGCATCAAGGGCGTCGGATTCCTTACCAACGCTTACCACGACACGATCGGCCCGCAGCTCCTGATTTCCAAGAGCCTCTACCGTCCTGTGCAAAACAGGCGGACGGTTAACCGAACAAATTACCACGAATACTTTCATTTAAATCAAAGGGGCAACAGAGCTACACTGTCGTCTACTAGCCATCATTAGAACTAGGGTGAATATACCAACTCTTTTCGGGCCTCTGCGTCGCAGAACAAGGAATGCCTTAGCCGCAAACGAAGCGGACCTTAGCGGGTATTACTCAACAGACTTTAGACAGAGATCCATCTCCTCCGAACGCAATCCTCCTAGCCTACCGAAACACTTTGGATCCGAGGAAAAGCTTGTAGCGATTCCCGAACGGAAAGGCGAATAACGAGCTCCAGACCACACTCTGCATTCGGATCTTTAAGGAGTAGCCGGGACACTTGAGAGCCACAAAAACCATTCTTCCAAGAATTCTTCGATAGTGGCGATAGCCACGAACTCCGCTCAATGCGGCCAATACTTTCAACTCGCTAACCATCCGGGAGCGAGCCACCCGGAAATCGATCCCTAATTCCTTGGCCGCTTTGCGGCACGCCTGGTTACGGTTCCACACAAAACGCTTTTCGTTAAAGTACTGGCGCCGGGCATCCTTGAGGATTTCTTTCGGGTTGGTCGATTCGACCCAACCGCAGGCTCCGGCGCTATGCTTCCGGTAAAAGCCAACTTCCTCATCCACAGAAACGACCTTGCCGTAGTAGGGAGCGAGGGAATACAGGAGGGCGTCCGCTGCGGCCACGATCTTATTGTAGCGGCTCAGTGGCTCAATGACCTCAGCGATAAACGCGCGGGAATAGATGGCTCCACTGCCGGGGGGAGACGCGTATTCGCCATACAACTCCAGAGATCGCTTCTCGTCCATGCAACCCATTCGCATCGAGGGGACACGCCCCTCTTTCACTTCACCATTTCCATCGATGACACGCAAACAGTACTGGAGTTTGGATACACCTTCTTTGAGGAGAGAAAATTGTTCTACCAACTTTTCCAGATCCAGGGCGTCGTCCCCATCGAGAAAAAGTATCCAATCCTTGGTAGAGGCGCAGAAGCCCGCTCTATAGGCGCTGAGTTGCCCGCCATTTTCCTTCAAGACAACCTTAATCTCGTCTTCGTATCCTTTCAGGATTTCACGCGAACGATCTGTAGAACCGTCGTCGACGACCACGATTTCCACTCCCCGTTTGGCGAGAGGTAGCACGCTGTCGATAGTCTCGGCGATGTACCGCTCGTTGTTATAGTTCCCAACTACAATAGTGATCATTATTCGGTTTCCTCCGCGGCTTCAAAACGGGCCGCGTCGTAATGGCGCCAAGCAAGCCCCAAAAATGCCCATGTCGTCGGCAGGTAGAGCTCCGCGACATTGACGATATAAAGCACCAAGATGATTAAACATCCAAAGCCCCAGACTGAGAAGAGTCCGCGAATATAGCAGTAAACAAACGGGACTCCAAAAAAGGCCAGGAAACAGGCGCTGCCAAGCCAGCCAATGTTCTGCACCGTAGCGCTCCAGACCGAGCCGTATACGTAGCCATAACCGATCCCGAAGATGTGGTTCCAAAGCGGAAGCTCAGCGAGCCCCTTGGTTCGTAGCTCGTCAATATCCATACGGATAGCGCCACTCTCGTTCAACCCGGTGAGCTTGTCCGTAACCATGCTTCTGAATAGGTCCGGCAAAAAGACAATAATGCAAAGCATGGCGAAAGCTGCCAGCGCGAGAAGCGTAATAGAAATGGCTCGTTGCTGACCGCCCACCACAACCAAAAGCAGAAGCCCAACTCCAACTCCGGCGAAGGCAGAAGTCGACCAAGTGAAGATTACGCAGAAAAGCAAAGCCATGGCCAGGTACCAACGCCGCGACAAATAGGCGGCGAAGAGAAATGGCACCGCTACCGCGGAGAAAAACGAAGGTTCGCCCAAAGTCGATTTTACCCGAAGCAGATCAAGCCCCGCTACGCTGACGCTCTGCGACCAGCTAGCGGTGTGGTCTCCTTCGACCCCCTCAAAAACACGATTCACCAAGAAATCTCCGGTCGTTCCGGTTATCAGATAAAAGAGCCACTCGTAGATTCCGTAAATTGCGACTACCCAAGCGGCCAAGAAAAACAGCGAGCTGAGATCTTTCATGTCCCAGTGCCGAAAAAAAGTGAAAGTCGCGAAACAGGCCAAAAGGTAAGCCGATTGGGTGATAGACGAGGTGCGAAACAACATGCTCGATCCACCGCTTATATATTCGAAGCCGGTGATGATTCCGGAGCCATTGATGAAGTAGGATAATTGGCTGGCCGCGAAAAAGAAAAACCAAAAGACGGCTAGCAAGCCCCAGTCTCGCAAGTAGGCCCCCAGCTGGCCCGAGTTGTTTTCGTAAAAGACAAGCAGACATACAGGCACCGAGGCAAAGGCCAGCATGTAGGCTGGCACCGTTCCTTGAACGCTAGGAATGAGCAAAAACGAGAGTACGCCAAGCACCGAGCACCACAACCCGATTACGAGTCGCAGGAACCCCGAATCCGATTCCGCGGATACGGCCCTTCCATTCTCGGTCAGGAGACCTGGATCTCCACTGTTGCTCATGCTGAAGCTCAAGACCTAACAAGCCCCTTTGTAATTGAAGATAGTGCGGAACTGGATTGATAGGTCCATCCAGACTGACCAGCTCTCAATGTACTGCAAGTCATAGCGAATCCGCTCGGAAATGCTGGTGTCACCACGCAAGCCATTGACCTGCGCCCAACCCGTCATGCCTGGCTTCACGCTGTGGCGGCTTTGATAGTAAGGTATTTCCTCCAAAAATCCTTGGATCAGCTCGGGGCGCTCCGGCCTTGGCCCCACGAGGCTCATATCCCCCTTCAAGACGTTCCAGAACTGCGGAATTTCATCCAAGTTCCACTTTCGCATGAAGGTGCCGATTTTAGTGCGCCGCGGGTCGACTTCAGTGCTCCAGCCTACTTGGCCGCCCGACTCGGCATCCTGGCGCATGGAACGAATCTTGTAGATTTCAAAAGGCTTTCCTCCCAGGCCAGAGCGTACCTGCTTGTAGAATACAGGACCGGGGCTCTCTCGTTTGACTAAGGGGATGAGAACAGCATAGAGCGGCAAGGAGAGCATGAGCCCGAAACAAGCCCCCACAAAATCGAAGCTGCGCTTGATGGCCCGATTCACGAAACGGTTCTGCGGGACATCGGAGAGGCTCATGACTCTTAGGTTCCCCATGGAAACGACCTGTAAGCAACTGCTGAATACTTCGAACGTTCGTGGTACCGTCTTGAAATCCACAAAGTTTCGTTCGCAAAGCTTGGCAATCTCCAGAAGTTTGGAGTTGGAAATAGTCTCGTCGCAGACAACCACGCTCTCGAATCGCCCCGAGCCCATCAAAGCTTCCAAGTCATCTAGCTCCCCAAGAACATCGCTTGATTTCATTCGCCCTTCCGGTCTTGGACCCGTGGTCACAAATCCGGCAAACTGGTGCAGCCCCGCTCGGCCACTTTTGATGCTTTCCGCAAAGTTCGAGGCCATCTCCCCCGTACCAACCAATGCGATGCTCTTTTCTACCCCAGCGAAGAGACGGGAGTGGTGCAACACCGCGTGCATGAACAAGCGCCAAAAGGAAAGCATCACGACGAGGCAAGCCATCGAGCAAACCATGTAGAATCGTGATAGATCAGGGCTAAGTCCCATCATCAAAGAAGTTCCCACTACGGCAAAAGCCCAGAGGGCTGCTACGCGAAAGACTTGCGCCAAGGAACGAGAACGAGAGACGACCACGGACCAGCGATAAAGCCGCTGGTTGTGAGCGATCAGGGCGTAGACGAAAACTGCCAGCAAAACATGCAATTTGTATTCCCCAAAGCTAGGGAACTCCGCAACCGGCCTAAAGGTAGCAAATACAGTAAAACGCAAAAAGTAACCGAGATAGAGACTAAGCGCCACAGTTGCTAGATCGCCCAGAAACAGAAGCACGGAATAGCTGGTGCAAGTCCGATTATATAAAGTGCTTTTAGAACGGGTCATCAGTCGAGTCAGGAAACAATAGGTTGTATAGTACTTGTTCAGTAACTCGCCCCCACTCGGGCTGAAACGCATTAGCGAAACTAGGAAAAGCGGGAACCGAGCGCCTCGAAGCACGGAATGATAGGATTAGAAATAGAAATTCGCGTTTGACGAATTTTTGACACACCACCCTTAAAGCAAAGAAACACTGGCCAAAGCAAGCCGCTTCGAAAATTAAAATGAGGCAGGCACCCTATTTAGTGGATTCCCCGAATTCTCTCAACAACCTCCAGCCTAAGGGGGTAGTGCCACCTAAGCTATCCCCCTATAATCCACTCCTTTTTAATGACTTACAACGTACAAACCATGAATCCATCGATTTCCCCGCCGGATCTTAATCGGACATTGCCAGGCAATTCTGCCCCTAAAAGAACTACGTACGTAATAAGTAATTCACACTAGCATCGAAAATGCTATGCACGCTGAAAAGATACGCTCAACCCCTCTGATCGGAACCCTTTTTCGAAATTACTGAGAAGAAAAGGTTCTGGCTGAGAAAAATTACTCAAGGGAGTTTGTAGGGTTTTACCCTGAATTCCACATTCAAGCAGTCCTTATAAGCTTTCGCGCTTGTATTTGATTTATATTAACCGCAATGAAGCGGGGAAACAGACTATATTAGCATCCAGAAAGATACACCGACAACTGATATAAATACTCATTCGGCCATAGATCGGTTCAACTATTTCCTATGATGACGCTTAAAGCTCTCAGTAAACACTTTTCCAACACCTGCAAAACGATCGCCACCTTGGCTTTCGCAGTAGCTTGCATCGCTCCCCTGAAAGGACGAGAAGACACGAAAGCCAACTATCAGTTGTCTCCCGGCGATACACTGCAGATGTCCATACTGCAGGAGCCGGATATGAAAACGGAAGTCCGCGTGTCAATCGACGGCACCATCCAGCTTCCCCTCGTTGGCGAAGTGCAGGTTGCCGGGAAGAGCCTGCCGGAACTTCGCAAGGAGCTCTACACCGCCTATGACAGCAAGTATCTTGTACGCCCGCAGATCGCACTCAACATCAAGGAGTATGCCCAGCGGAGAGTTCGCGTCCGCGGCGAAGTGAACAAGCCTGGTTTCGTCCTCATACCGCCAGAGGAGAATTTCACCCTCATCGATGTGATTACCGCGGCAGGAGACATAACGCCAAGCGGCAACGAGCGAAAGGTCGAGCTCCGCCGCTTCGACCGTGATGGAAGCTCAAGCACACAGACGATAGATCTCTCTCAACTCGATCGCTATCCAGAACTGAGCCAAAGCTATCTGAAAGATGGAGACGAAGTAATCGTCCCAGAGAAACTCTTTTAATACACAAAGAAATCCAACTTTCCTCATGAAACCCTCTAGCAATTCAGAATTTCCCAAGACGGATTTCAACCCGACGCCGTCAAGCCGCGGAATAGACCTGAGCAAATATTACGCAGCCGCCCGCGAGCGAATGTGGATATTTCTCGTGGTGGCAATCTCAGTCGCAAGCATAGTCCTCGCCGTAATCGCCTCGCTCGACCCTCTATATAAAGCCGAGACTACTATCCAGCTCCTCCGACAGGAGGAAAAGCAACTCCAGTTCGCGGAAGTAACGGAAGAGACCTTGGAGACAAGCGAAGACCTCAACACGGAGGTCGGTTTCTACGAGAGCGATCAGATTCTTGCTCGTATCGCATCCCGCATCGAAGCCGAAATCTACGATGACTTCATAGCCCCCTACGAAATACCCGAAGGCGAGAAAACCCTGGAGGGAATAATGTCTATCGTGGAGGAGCATCGAAACGTCATTCCTTCACGCCTTAGCTTGGTCGTAGTTATTGAGTACTTACACCAGGATCCTGAAGTTGCCGCCCGCGTGGCGAATTTCTTCCACGAGGAGATATCGGCCGCCCACTCAGAGCGCCGCTCCGAGATTATGGATCGCGCTATTGTTGAACTGCGAGATCAAGCAGAAATCCAACGCCTGAAAGTGGAGAACCTTGAACGCGATATTCACGCCTTCAAGAATAGCCAAAAAACGATTTCCTTCGATCAGGGACTAGACATCGACCGTCAGGAAATCAGCATCCTGAACGCTAACGCCACCAATGCCAAAGAAGCGCTCGACCGCCTCTACGCCAAGTGGTCAATGGTGGAGCGGAAAACGGAACGCGGCGAATCCTTGCTGGAATTATCCTTCCTTACCGACAACCCAAATATTCGTGAACTGGTGGCCACCATATCGAATTTGCGGATACAAATGGCGGAATTGGAACAGCGCTACCGCGAATTCCACCCTAAGATGATCCAAGCTTCGGAGAGTCTGCAGGCCGCCGAAACGGAACTCGCCAACGCCATGGATACACAAGTGGAGATGCTAAAGGCCGAGCTCCGCCAAGGTGAGCGCAACTACCACGCCTCCCTCGCCAAGGTGAACCAAAAGAAACAGCAGATCCTCGATCTGCAAGGCATGCAGGCAACCTACGATTCCAAAATGCGGGACCTGGAGGTCAACAAGCGGCTCTACCTCCAGTTCTTTAGCCGTATCCAGGAAATCGAAGCCCAAAACCGCGGACAAACCTCTCGCATACGTATCGTCGACGAAGCTCGCGTGCCGCGCGAACTCGCCCAACCCAACCTCCGGACCGGAGCTCTCCTCGCCTTTATGGCCGGCGGCGTAAGCGGCACCTTCGTTCTCATAGTCCTAGTCTTTCTTGACAACCGAGTAAAGTGCCGTTCCGACATCGAGCGTCGACTCGGTCAACCCATCATCGGCATGCTAAGTGTCGCCGAAAACGCAGACTCCAACTTGCACAAGATGGTGAGGGAAAACTCACGCGACCCACGCGTGAGCGAAAACCTAAACAACATCATCGACTCCATCCGCTTGGACCAATCGACAAGCGACGCCAAGTCGATCCTCGTAACCTCCACCTCCCACGGAGAAGGCAAATCATACGTGGCCTCCTCCATCGCCGCCGCCTTCGAGCGCTACGGAGACAAAACCCTTCTGCTAAATTGCGACCTCCGCAGCAATCAGGCCGCCGTACTTGAGCACGCTCGCAGCGGTCTGGTTCATTACCTGCAGGACCGAAGCGCAAACATTGAGGACAGCATCTACAAAAGCCCCACTCTTGACTGTGACGTCATGCCAGCCGGAGCCCCCAACGCCCATCCATACCGACTATTCGAATCAGAGCGATTCGAGTCGCTAATGGCAGAGCTGCGAAATCGCTACGATCGAATCGTGATAGATACGCCTCCCACCCATCTCTACGGCGATGCCCGCAATGTCTCCCAACACGCGGATGGACAGCTAATCGTTATCGGCTTTGGCATCCCCAAAATGGACAACGCCCAAAAATCCATCAGCAAGCTTAGCAAACTAGGTAAACCGATTTTTGGAGCGGTCGTGAACGGCATCAGCAAAAAGAAAGCGAAGATCTACTACCCAGAGTTTTACGACGACCAGAAATCCTACGCAAACGACTCTAAAAATAGAGGTGTCGGGCTCGGATCAATATTCAGCCGGATCAAGAACAGCCTTGGCAAAGACCGGTCTCCACAAATCTAATACGACAGAAAATTCAAAAAAGTGCCTCCCGCAAGGGAGGCACTTGTCGTTTACCGATAGTTAAAGGTCTTCCGGGCTAAGCTCCAAAAAGCCCGACTTAGCAATCGAACAGACCTTGCCTCCCTGCCAAAGCTCAGCCTCCGCCTTTAGCAGAGTGTCCGGTTCGGATTTGATCGATACGTAAATATAAGCGCTCGGCTCGGACCTCACCGGTTTCAGATAACTGGTCTTTGAGTAAATCGGGGTCGCATAGATGCCACAGGCAAGCAACGCGCAAATCATAGCCTCTTGCATTACAAACGACTGGACACCGCTGTGCACCATTTGACCGTAGCTTGTCATCGATTCCTTGAAATCGACGGAAGCCCTCAAGCGATCCGGACCTTCGAGCGAAAATTCAAGGCGTAAGTCTGGATGGATACAGGCAATACAGTCTCCGTGCCCTTCCTTCCTCAATCGATTGAGATCGAGCAGGCTGGCAAGCTTGCAACCCTCCCTCAACCGCATCTGCCTCCCTGCCCCGCATGATGATGGTGATGATCTCCGCCATGATCACAAATCGCAGAATCAGGAAAATCAGCCCAACCCTCTTCTCGAACAGCCTCCAGAACTTCTGCAACCGTATTTCCTTTCGCTTGCATCACCTGCAGCGACGCATGCAAACACCGCTTGAGGGCCCCTTTTCCCATACCCTTGCAGAGCACGTATTTAGCGCCGCTCCTAGCTAAAGCGTCAATAGGGGCGCATTCGCTCGGACCTCGCGCTTCTTGCGCGTCGAGATATACGGGATTCTGCCCATCACAATCGATAGCCAAAAAACCGGGAGCCTGTCCAAAGTGCTCGGAGATGAGTGACTCTAGGCCGTTGTTTTCGATGACTGGCATCACGAGTCGTGTGCCAAGTGTAGTTTCACAGTTATTCATAGTAAATTCAACGAGTAGCAAATTTCGCCAAGTCTAGGGCTTGATCCAGCCGTATTCCTGAAGCCACTACAGCCTCGATTTTCACCTCACCCAAAAGCTCGATCGCTTCCGAACCAAAGCGTCCGGCAACCACACAACCTACTCCTTGTTCCGACAACATACGGATCGTGTCGCGGGCGGCGTTTCGGGGAGCTAGCGAGGCTCTGTTTTCCATAAACTCAGGTTCAGAATCCCAATTACGGAAAATGGCAAAAAAGGCAGCCCGCCCAAAAATACGAGCCACTTCCACATCCCTTTCCGCCTTAGTAACGGCCACTGCCAAAACAGGAAATCCCCCAGTATCAGAATGATCAACAGTTGCTGTCGGCTGCACTTGCAACTCGAGGTCTTCGCTAGCATCCAGAAAGAAAGGGAGACGCCGTTCGATGGAAATCGCGATTAGTCGTCTGCTCCGCTGCAGCATCCTCCCCGCTGTGCTTTTGGATACACCCACCTTAGCAGCCGCATCCTGCAAAGTGTGGCCATGTCCATCCACCAAACGCTGCACTTCAAAGTCCTCGATGGCAACTTCCGCTGCCTCGGGGTGCTTTTCAGTCCAGCCACTGGGCAAGTAGAGAATCGGTTGAGGCACTCCGTCGATCAATCTTGGTTTACTCGGTCGCGCCACCTTCCTAACGATTACTTCTCTTTGTTACATTGTCCTGCATACCTCCCTCGTTTTGGGATATATCCCATTACTTAGCAAGTGAAAGTCAGTTTGAGAGTCGAGTATAAGCTCGCCTCTCTATGCATAGCAGCAAATCTGAAAGTAGAACCGCCCCCCGGACCGCCGATTCACCAAATGCCAATAACACCAATTCGAGTACGCCGAGCGACCTGTGACGACGCCCCTACCATCGCCCATTTCAACATATCCATGGCGAAGGAAACCGAGGACAAGGAGCTCTTGCCCGATGTCGTAAAAGCGGGCGTGCTTACCCTATTGCAGCACAAGGAATTGGGCTTCTATTTAGTAGCCGAAAGCGAAGGGAAGCTCGTGGGCTCACTCATGATCACCACGGAGTGGAGCGATTGGAGAAATGGTATTTTCTGGTGGATACAAAGCGTATACGTGGAACCGAACTCGCGCCGCAAAGGAGCCTTCCGGGCCTTGTATCAAGAGGTGGAAAAACTGTCTAAAGAGGAATCGAACGTGTGCGGCTACCGGCTCTACGTCGAAAAAGAGAACTTGGCCGCTCAAGCAGTCTACCGCTCTCTGGGTTTGGAAGAGACGCACTACCGTCTCTTCGAAAAGGAAGTAGACCCAAGACAAAGCTGAGGTCGTTGCTCAAAAACAAAAAAGACCCCTGACTCGAAAGCCAAGGGTCCCAAAACAAGAAGATTAAAATCGTACGTTAGGCGACGCTACGGCGGCGATTGCGAGCCACGTAGAAGCTAACGAATCCACCCGCTAAAAGAGCGAAAACGGTGGCTGGCTCTGGTACAGCCGATACGGTTCCCAAAACCTCAAAATTGTCCAATACCAAGGCTCCTTCTGAGGATGCTGTAGTCAGCGTGAAAATGTTTGCTCCTGTTAGACTGCTTGCATCCTCAAAAGTGTAGCTTTGCGATCCTCCGCTGGAGCTAGCTTCAGCATTACCGAAAATCTCTAGAGCTTCATCAAAATTTTCGCCAGAAAGTGTCAAAGTGAATTTGACGCTCCCTGCTCCATTTCCCTTGGTACTATCAGGAGCCTGAATCTTACTAGTATTGAAGGTTAACTCGCTTAAATCGATCTGAAATCCCGAAGTCGGAGTGAATGTGAAGAGTGTAGAACTTCCACCTGTCAATGTTAGACTCTCTGAAACAGTGGCTGTGCTTCCCACGCTCCAGTCGGAAACGTCAACTCCAGAAACGGAATCGGTGACAGCAAGCCCCGACGAAAAGTCGAAAGAGAACAGGCTGGTAGATTCCTGTGCGTAGAAGGGAGAACTGGCAAAAAGAGCTCCCAAAGCCCAAAGGGCTGATTTGAGTGTTTTATTCATGTTGGATTGGGCAACCCCGAGAACGGGAATAAGGACAACTACTCAACAATCGGTCGCTTCTTGCGAGTAAATACTTAGCAATAGCCTAAAAATCAGTATATTCCCTAGGGACTTATAAGCTAAAACGTAGAATGGGAGCGAACGAGGGGGATTGAAGCAGTTCAATCTAACCAATAACGTGGCTTATTACGGTCCACCGAACTCTAGAAACACCTGCTCCCGATTCAGTTTCGGCTGGCCTGCTTCGCCCCCATAGAACGGGCGATTGCTTCGAATAGCTTGTCCGCCCGAGCGGGTTTGGTAAGGAAACCGTTCATTCCCGCCTCAGCACAACTCTCCTCACATTTTGAATAAGAATGAGCGGTGAGAGCGATGATAGGCGTGTCCTTAATACTTTCGATGCGACGAATTTCCCTCGCGGCGCTCAAGCCATCCAATACGGGCATGCTAAGATCCATGAGCACCACATCGTATTGGGAAGTTCGTAGAGCTTCGATCGCTTGCTTGCCATCTTCCACGCAGGTGGCGTTCGCCCCGATCCGCTTGAGTAGAGCCGTTACCACTCGCTGATTCAGCATATCATCCTCTGCCACCAGTACGGAAATTGGCTTTGAAAACACCTTTAGTTTTTCAACAGCCCGAGGGGCAGAATCCTGTCTCGGCATAACTTTCACAGGGAATCGAATCGTGAACATGGAGCCGTGTCCTAAGGAACTTTCCACCGCTATCGTACCTTCCATGGATCTTACCAAGGATTCGCAAATGGATAATCCCAAGCCCAGACCGCCAAACTCACGAGTGCGACTATCGTCAACCTGAGAGAAGGAAGCGAACAAGGACTTCTGCATCGCTTCATCCATTCCCATCCCAGTATCTACGACACGAATACAAATCCAGTCGGCCGAATCCGCCTTTCGGGCAAGGGAGAAATCGATCAAGACTTGGCCAACGCTGGTAAACTTCAAAGCATTCATGCCAAGTTCCTGCACGACCTGCAGCGTTCTCTTCCTATCGAGAGAAACACGGTCCTCATCACTTTCTGAACACTGAATGGAAAGTTCGACACGGCCTTGATTGGCAAACGGCTTCAGGCGCGCTCGAGCTTTCGTCTTCAGTTCCAGCCAGGACACAGAGCTTGGATTTAGCTGCAGCTTACCGGAGTCCATCTCCGAAAAGTCGACTAGCTTGTCGATCATGTATAACAGGTGTTCGCCCGACTGGCGCATCAGAGTAAGCCTCTCTTGCGATTCTCCACCCAATCGTCCTTCCGACTCCAGCAAGTCAAGGAAGCCGAGAATCGGATTCATCGGGGTACGCAATTCGTGGCTGATGACGGAGAGAAAACGGTCCTTGGCCTTGGAAGCTTGATCCGCCAGATCGCGTTGTTCGGTGAGCACTTCGGCTTGCTTCTCCAGCTCCAATGCCTGCACCTCGAGCTCGACCGCCTGCTTACGCAGCAAGGCATTGGTTTCTCTTAATTCGCCTTCTCGCTTAAAAAGTACCTTTATCGAATTCTGCAGGCTGCGGGCGACCCATGCCACCATCAAGCATCCACAAGCTGAGTAAAAGGCGAATGACAAGATGGTCACGATCCACTGTCTGACGCTGTGATGCGACACCGAATCGCCTCCGCCATCGATCGCGATAAACTGATTAGCCCAGGCCGCAAAGCAAACAAGGCCCGTACTGGAGACGATGGCCGCAAACGCGAAGCGAGCCCCACTAAACAAGGCTGCAAACAGGCAACCGAAACTCAGAACGATAAAACGACTCGGAGACGGGCCCCACGCAGCGATCCCAGAGCATCCCAATAGTATCACAATCGCAACTACATAGTAGGACAAACATTTGCTCTTGTTCCTCGGAAAAGCGAAATAGCCGATCAGGCAGCATGAATAGGCAACCAACTGAGTCGTAGCGTACCAGTTCCAGCTCTCACCCATCGAAAGGACGATTCCCAGTATCAAGACGGGAGCGGAAAAAGAAATGATGTAGCCAAGGCACAAGCGAACCACTCGATCCCGGAGGGCGTCCAAGTCCGGCAAGGGGCCACGACTGTCGTGACCCAAAATAGTTTTTAACCTCCCTAGCATGCGCACGTGTCGGGCGTATATTCGACAATCGTAGGAAGAAAGTAGAGTAATTTACTCAATTTGAGAATATTTTTACCCCCAGTGCAGCTAGAGCCAATTCTTTGTTAAAGCTCCTCTAATTACCCCATACATCCTCGGGCAGCACCATGTTGGCACCGTCGCCCATTCTCGGGCTCGAAGCGGGCTTAGAACTCGGTTTCGAGACACTGACAAGTGCTCCATAGGAGTCGCCGACCTTCTGGCCCTTGTCCCCGGATACCAAAACTAAAAGCTGATGGGCCAGTCCTCTCAAATCTTCGGATTGGGCATGCATCTCTTCCGATGTTGACGCCGATTCCTCCGCGCTGGCAGCGTTCTTCTGAACGACCGTATCGAGCCCCTTCATTGACTGATTGATTCGCTCGAGCATCGCGGACTGCTCAGCGCAAACGCCCGCAATCTGGGCGATGAGTCGAGTCGACTCGTCAGACTGGCGAGCAATATCGACGTAAGCTGCATTCGTTTCGGACGCGAACTTGGCTCCCGCCTCAATTTCCGAAACGGAATCCTCAATCATCTGCGAAGTATTCTTGGCCGCATCCGCCGCCCGCGTCGCTAGATTGCGCACTTCATCGGCTACCACCGCAAACCCAGCTCCAGCCTCGCCTGCTCGAGCAGCTTCCACTGCTGCGTTCAAGGCCAGCAAATTTGTCTGAAAAGCGATCTCGTCGATGGTGTTGACAATCTTCTGCGTCTCGCGCCCCGTATTGGAGATCTGCTCCATAGATCGAGACATGTTTGCGATGATTTCGCTCGAGCGAACGATTAGCGCGTTTGAATCCTTGATTAGCTTGTCGGCCTGCACAGCGGATTCGGCATTGCCGTTTGTTGTATCGCTCAGAGTACGAAGCTCATTGGCCGTGATATCCAAGGATGAAGCCTGGTCGGTACTTCCCTCCGCCAGATTCATGCTCGCCGAGGTGACTTGATCGGACACATCAGCCATCGAAGCCGCGTTCTGCCCCAGCCGCTCCATGATGCCGATCAAAGGCTTGGTTATCCGATTAGAAATAAAGAGTCCAATTCCCAGGCCCACAATTGTCATGCCAATGAACGCCACAATCGTTCCAGTCTGCAGTTTCTCAGTGAATTTGACGACTCCAGACAGCGAGTTACGCATCGACGCTTTTTGCTCCTCGAAAAAACCATTCAGCGTTTCATTCAATCGAGCCGCAGATGCGTCAAAGGCAGCCATGGAGATATTTCCTTCCGCTGGTCCTCCAGAGATGTAAGCATTGGCCATCTTCTTGCCACTCTCGTAGTAATCGTCGAAAAACCGATCCAGAGCATCGAGCTCACCCAAGCGATCCCGATTTCCGTCCTCGCTCCATCGCGTCTGAAAATACGCAACACAATCCTTGAAGGAATCCCTAGCAGCCGCCGCTTCCGTGAAACCATCGTCTAAACCATCCCTGGCTCGGGTAGCGGAAATATCCGTCAACCACTGCTGAACCTGGATCACATCTAGCTTCATCTGCCAGGCAGCCTGAAAACTGTCTAAGTCTCGATTCTTTGTCTCCGATGCTGAGAGCTCCATCTCGTGCGCTTCGAAACCAAAGAAAACCGCGAGAAAAGAGGCAATCACGATGGGGAGCAAAATACCCAGCAAGATCTGGGTCCTGAGTTTGAGGCGATTGAAAGCCATAAGATTTGGATGTTAGGAGGGGTGAATGAGTAAATTTACAGATCGGCGGACCAATCCGTATGAGTAATCGGACTCAATGGGTGACAAACTTAGAAAAGCTTCGCCTCCCTCTAACGCTGAACTCAATTTCACGATCCCTTTACCAAAACCCTACAGTTCAGGGCAAAAATCTCCGCTTGGCAGCAAACCGAAGCGGCCTTTTGCAAGTCATTCCACAAGTAGACCGAACTCGGCGCTTTTACGCTTGAGAGCCACTCTGCTCGCGCCAAAAGAAAGGGCTTCCCCCAATACCCAAACTCAATCCCAAACTCATTCCCCATGCACCTGAAGAAAGTACTTTCTTTCATGCTCGCATCTAGCCTACTCGCCACCTTCACGCAGGCAGAGCAGGATATGCCAACTTTCGAGAACTGGAACAATCGAGCTCTCGACGCCATTCGCTCCTCGCGTACTCCACCACCGATGGCAGCCTACGCCCTCGCCTTGTTGCACCTGTCTCTCTACGACACTGTCAATGGCTTCCATGGAGACTTCGAAGCCTATGCAGTCGAACCCGAGGACCTAAGCGACGCTTCTTTGGCGGCAGCCTACCACACCGCTGCCTACGAAACCTTGACCGACCTCTTCAACGAGTCCGTAAACCCAGCCGTATTCAAAAAAGCATACCAGCAGGAAATCATGGACCTACCCAAAGACGAAGCCTTCGAAAAAGGGGTCGCCTGGGGTAAGAAAGTAGCAGACGCATACAAGAAGATATGCGACGAAAGCCGCAAGTATGACGTCGTCGACTGGCAAACGGCTTCCGACGCCGGCATCTGGAGAGAAACCCCGCCTTTCTTCCGTCCAGCCCTCCTTCCTCATTGGCCAAAAGTCGAGCCTTTGGCGATGCCCACCTCCGACGCCTTCCGCTGCGAGCCTCCCTTGCCCATCGACAGCGAAGCCTACGCCAAGGAACTCTACGAGGTCAAAGCCTTGGGGGGACGCGACAAGCACGATCGCTCAAGCTACGATACCCTGAGCTCTGTATTCTGGTCCGATGACCTCGGAAGTTCCACTCCAGCCGGTTCCTGGAACCTGATTGCGCAAGACGTCTGCCGCTCCGAAGGCTACGACTTCTACCAAAAAGTACGACTCTTCGCCCTGCTTAATCTGACTATGGCCGACGCGGGGATCGCCTGCTGGGACGCCAAATACCACTACAACTATTGGCGACCAGAAACAGCCATTCGCCAAGCGGATATCGACAACAACCCCGCTACCGAACCGGATACCGAATGGATTCCCCTCATGGGCAGCCCACCCTTTCCCGAATACCCATCAGGACACAGCTCCTTCAGCCGCTCCGCCGCTCAATTGCTAACGCTCTACGTGGGCAGAGACGAAGTACATTTCTCAACCACCTCCGACCAAGTTCCCGGAGCGATTCGTTCCTACGATGGATTTGACCAGTGCGCCGACGAAGTTGGCATGAGCCGGCTACATGGCGGCATTCACTTCATGTCCGCAAATCTCATCGGGCAAGAGCTTGGAGCTCGCGTAGCAGACTTCGTATTTGAGGAATACTTACAGGAACGAGCGAACTAGAAAGCTCAGACCCAGCTCCGTACATGCAGAAAAACCTAGTCCTACTCGCGCTTTCTTCGGCATGTGTCGGAGCGTTGTTGCCAGCTCCAAGCAAGGCCCAACGCTTCGAAACCTTGGAGCATGGCTTCACGGGGCTGGAGCTATTCAACGAATATAAGGATCCCATGATGTGGAGCTCCCGCTTTCGGGAATTCACCTTGGGTGCGGTCAGCGTGGGAATCGCCTCGGGCGACCTGAATGGAGACGGGCGACCGGACCTTTATGCGGTCAACAAGACCGGGCCAAACGGTCTGTTCATCCAGACCGATGAGCCCTTTGTTTTTGAAAACAATACGGAGGAATCAGGAACTTCGGGAACGGATAGCTGGGAAACCGGCGTCAGCTTGGTAGACATCGATAACGACTCCGATCTCGATATCTACCTCTGCGTCTACGACGCTCCCAACCAACTCTACCTGAACGACGGCAGCGGACATTTCCGCGAAGCGGCCGCCGAGTTCGGACTCGATTTGAGCGACGCCAGCGTAATGGCCAGCTTCTGCGACTACGACCGCGATGGCGATCTAGACGTTTATATTCAAACCAACATCCTAGAGTTCGCTAGACACACAAAAGGCAGCCCCGACTACCTGTATCGTAATAATGGCGACAATACATTTACGGACGTAAGCTCCGACTCGGGCATCTGGGGCCGCTCACAAGGTCACAGCGCCACTTGGTGGGACTATAACAACGATGGCTGGATGGACCTTTACGTAGCCAACGACTTCGAGACGCCTGACCGTTTCTACAAGAACAATGGAGACGGAACCTTCACTGATTCGATAGAGGAACTGATCCCTCTCTCCACTTTCTTCTCCATGGGTTCCGATCTGGGAGATTTGGATAACGATGGCTGGATGGACTTCATGGTCGCCGACATGGAGGCAGCTGACCACTACAAGGACATGACTGGCATGGAGGAGCGTAGTCGTGGAATTTGGGATACGGAATCGGTATTCGACCTAACCCCGCAATATGCCCGAAATGCCATCTACCTGAACACCGGACTCGATCGCTTCCGAGAGGCCGCCTACCTGTTCGGAGTTCCGGGAACGAATTGGACCTGGTCCGTGAAACTCCGGGACTTGGATAATGATGGCTGGCTCGACTTGTATATCACCAACGGGATGGTTCGCAACCTTATCGACGCCGACCTAGTAGATCGCCAAAACACGGCCCGCACCCTAGCGCACCGTGCCGCAGTGGTCCGCAATAGCGAACCCTTGAAAGAGAAGAACTTCGCCTTCCGCAACAACGGTAAGCTCCAGTTCGAGGACGTGGGCAGCCAATGGAACCTCGACCAAGAAAACGTCGCCTTCGGCAGCACCATATGCGACTTCGATCGAGACGGAGACTTGGACATCGCCTATTTGGGCATGGATCAAAATATCGTCATTTGCCGAAACGATTTGGGTTCCGAAAATCAATCCTTAAACCTACGACTGAAGGGTCGCGTATCCAATTCATGGGGAATCGGAGCCAGCATTCGAATCGAAACCGAGGAAGGCAAGCAGCTCCGCCAGCTCTCTCTCGCCCGAGGAATTGTATCCTCAGATGAACCGCTCATTCACTTCGGACTGGGCGAGGCAGATAAAGTGGACAAGCTCGTAGTCACTTGGCCGAGCGGCATCGTGCAGGAGCTGAAAGATCTCGCGGCCAATCCGTATCTCGTAATTGAAGAGCCAGACCTAGAACCAACCCAAGAAGCTCTACAAGTTCCGAAGCCGCTTTTCGTCCGCAAACCAGAGCTCGAGCGCATCTGGCCCACGCACCAGCAATCCGATTCCGCAGAGTTCAACAGAGCCCCTTTACTCCCGAGACGCTTGGGCGAAGATGGCCCTGCCCTGGCGACAGGCGATCTGAACGGAGACCAGAAGACCGACTACTACATAGGCGGAGGAAGCGGACAGTCGGGCATGCTAATTCTCTCAACAGGTCCCAACGGAGATTACCAAAGTTCGCCCCTCGGTCTCGATCAGATCTGCGAGGATACCGCTGCCGCCATATTCGACGCAAATGGCGACGGACATAACGACCTGCTTGTGATAAGCGGCGGAACGCCTCGCTCCGGCACAGAAGTCTTGAGCGACCGCCTGTATCTGAATAGTGGCGACGGAAAATTCGAACGTGCCCCTGAAACCCATTGGCCCCAAGACACATCCAACGCGTCTTCAGTCGCCATCGGTGATTTCGACCAGGATGGAGATCCCGATGTTTTCATTGGCGGAGCCTCAGCTCCAGAGAACTATCCCTTCCCGGCACCGAGCCGCCTGCTCCGCAACGAATCCGGAAAATTCAACGAGGTCGGAAGCGATGTTGCATCTGCCCTAGAAAAGATAGGGCTGGTCACCGACAGCCAATGGGTCACCCGCAAGGGCAGGACGGAACTCGCAATTATCACCGAATGGGGATCTTTGCGGCTTTTCGAATTCGTCGACGGCAGGATCAAGGATGTATCCAAGGAGCGAGGACTTCCTAGCAAAACCGGCCTTTGGCGTTCCCTTGATTCCACCGATCTGAACCAAGATGGACAGCCGGACTTGATTCTAGGCAACTTAGGCCTTAACACAAAGTACACGGCCAGTTCCGCCGAGCCTGCCACGCTTTTCGCCGGAGAAATGGAAGGCGATGGACAAAACTACATCGTGGAAGCCTACTATGAAAATGGCCGACTTCTCCCCGTCCGAGGTCGAAGCAAGCTTAACTATACCTTCCCTTGGATCACCGAAGTATTTCCGAAATTCGACCAGTTCGCCAAATCTGATCTTTACGAAATCTTCGGCGAGGATCGCTTGTCGCGAGCGACGCGTTTCGAAGCGGAGGAACTGCAAAGTGGAGCTTGGATCTCCACGGAGGACGGCTACCGATTTGTCCCCTTCCCTCGCGAAGCTCAACTCGCCCCGACCATGGATATCGCGGTCAAGGATTGGAACGCTGATGGACAATTGGACCTCGTCTTGGCTCAGAATTTATTTGGACAAGAGGCAAGCACTGGACGTTTGAGCGGATCAATCGGATGCCTTCTCCTCGGTCACGGAGACGGAAGCTTCGAAGCGGTACATCCCAGCCAAGCAGGCATCCTGCTCCCGGGAAACCAACGGGAAATGGTGACAGGTGACCTCGATGGCGACGGGTTGGAAGAGCTGATCGCTACGGAAAACGGCGGACCAGTACGAATCTTTGGCCTCCAAAATTAAAAGCCAGGCAGCGTAACAGCCTTCGCTTCACCGGCCTTTCCAAAGCGAGAAAAGCAAACGACTCGCCAGCTAGTCCGAATCCTGCTAACCCGTCGACTCCATGGTCGTCCTGGAAAGCATAGTTCCTGTTCTCATACTTATCGCCTTCGGCAAGTTCCTATCCGTAAGGAAGTTCTTTCCGGAAGGCTTCTTCAAGGAGCTCAACCGGCTGACCTATTTTTGGGGCCTTCCTGCCCTGCTAATCTACAAGGTTGCGGAGATAGATCTGACCAACGACTCGGGTATCGGCATCCTCTACACGCTGCTGATCGTCATCGTCGCTTCCATGGTGATCGGCTACGCCTGCGTCTTCATATTCAAGGTGCCCCGCGATTCGATCGGCTCCTTTATCCAAGGCAGCTACCGCGGCAATCTAGCCTTCGTGGGCTTCCCAGTGGTGTTCTTCGCTTTGGGCACAGAAGGCTTGGACCTAGGCATGTTCGCCAGCGGGTTCTGCATTCTTTTCTATAACATTACCGGCGTTCTAATCCTGATTCTTCATGCGAAGGGGCAAAGCCAAAGCCCGATCAAAGCGATTTGGCACCACGGCCTCAGGAATCCGCTCATCCTCGCCTGCGCAGTCGGATTCACTTTGAACCTTCTGGGTATCGCAATTCCCGTCATGGCTCGTCGCTCGCTAGAGTCGGTAGGACAACTAGCCCTGCCTCTGGCTCTGATCGGCCTTGGTTCCGGATTGAGGCTGAGCGAGCTCAAGGGCCAGATCGGACTCTCGATGGTCGCCACCGGAATCAATGTGGCAATCAGTCCGGTCCTCGGCTATTTCGTGGGTCGCTGGCTGGGATTGGATGCGGTGAGCCTTAAGGTCGCTGTCATCTTCCTCGCCTGCCCAACCGCGATCTTCTCCTACGTCCTGGCGGATATACTCGGAAACGATGTCGTGATGGCTCGCAACATCGTGATCCTCAGTACCGTGTTTTCCATCGTCTCCCTAGTCCTAGCGGTCGCCCTGCTATAGAAGTTAAAATAGCGACCGTGAAAGGATTAAGCCAATGAACGTCCACCCGACAATTCTCATTACCTGCTACCTACCCTTCAAAGGTCGCAGCAAAAACGGATCCCAAACGCTCGGGGAGTCTCTCAAGCATCACTTCAAGGTTCCGAATTTTCGAGTGCTTAGCATGCCGGTGACCTGGGGATCAGTAGAACAGAACGCGTTACCCCTTCTCAAAGACTTGCGGCCCGATATCGTTCTTGGCCTCGGAGAGGGTCCGCCAGAAAACTTTCAGATAGAAACCTTGGCAAAAAACAAACGCCTCGGCGCCGACGTTGACCAAAACGAGCCTCCCGAGCCTATAATCGAAGCGGGTGGAGCACTCGAGCTTAGCCATCGTTGGCCGCTTCCATCGACTAAAAGCGAATCCGTCGAGGCTTGCCCCAAAAAGAGCGAAGACGCGGGAGCTTACCTGTGCAACAACGCCCTTTACCGCTTCTGCCAAAGCGAAGCGACCTTCGCCAGTTTTTTCCATTTTCCGCCCCAAGGAGAAACTCCGGATTCCGAATACATAGACAGGTGGCTACCAAAAATAGTAGCCCAACTGGAGCTAGCCATGGCGGAACTCCACTCCCCACAAGACCGCGAAAAATCTTCGGACTAAGAGCTATCAGCCTGCAAAACCCAGATTCGCTACGCCGCTGAAACAGTTCCCATCGAGCTCAAGGCAGGCGAAAGTTGGACCTGGCAACCTTAGTACTGCTCTCAGGCGAACCCGAAACGGATTGGGTCCGACCTAAGCTCGCCCGATTTTGGGAAAAACTCCCGTAAAAATCCTCACAAATGCGAGGCATGCTGCGAATTGTGCCGATATTCGAAGGATGCCCACTCCCCGCGACTCCAGCCAGATAACCGAAATGGCAATCTCCTACGATCGTTTCCATCGGCATCTACCCGTCGCTTCCTTTTGGACCGATCTCGAGCACACCATCCGGGGATACAACGAGAAACTAGCCGAGTTGGTGAACCTGACCGAAACGGGGGAAAGCCTCAGCGAGCACGATCTTTTCGCCCTTGAAAACAGCGAGCTCCTTAGCGAACTCGATAACGAAGCGGTAAGTCGCAAGGCCCCGCAAACTCTCTCTGACTTTACCGCGAAATTGGCCGATGGCCGAGAGCTCCATTTGGAGACTAGCCGCATCCCCCTGTTTTCGGAGGATCAGGAAGTAATTGGGCTGCTGGTCACCTACACCGACGTTTCCGAACGGAATTTGGCGAATCAGAAGTTTGCAGAACAACAAGCTGCCTTGGAGGAGCGAAACCGAACCATCGAGTTCGATTTGGATTCTGCCCAGCAGATCCAAAAGTTCCTGATGGGCAAAAAGCCGGATGCTTGCCCCTTTCTCGAGGTCGCCTCGGACTACCGCTACATGGAAAAAGTGGGCGGGGACTATCTCAATTTCCGCTCTCTGAATAATGGCGACTACTCCATGTTCTTGGCTGACTTGACCGGGCACGGCGTCACTGCCGCCCTGTTTATGGCCCTCTTAAAATACGTCTCGCAAGAAACGCCTGAGGAAGTCCGCAGTCTACCGGGGTATTTCCTCAACTATTTGGACATGGAATTCTACGAACAGATTCCTAATGGCTTTTTCACAGCATTGTCTGCCACCGCTCGCTATGTCGAAGAGGAAGAACTCGTCCGAGTGGATTACTCGAACGCCTCCCATCCTGTCTGCATCGTAGTTCGGACTGATGGAAGCTACGAACTGCTCAAATCTGGGTACTTCGCCATCGGCCTTATGGACCTAGTAGAACGAGAGGTTCACACTGTAGACCTCAAGTTTGGCGATCGGCTTTACGCCTACACAGATGGTTTCATCGAAACGCTCGACAAGGCAGGCAATGAATTTGGTCTAGACGCCCTCTGCCAAACCTTGGCGTCCTTCCGAGACCTTCCCTTGAAGGAAAGCATCGCCAAAACCTACCAAGCCCTCTTGGACTACAGCGAAAGCGACGAGGCTCAAGACGACATGACTTTGCTCGCCATCGAAGCCAAAGAGCCCGACGAAACTCAGGACCAATTCCTTCCACCTGATCCCGACCCTTGGGGTGACCTAGACTTGGAATAAATCCTAAGTACGGGAGCCGCTTCAATCAGAGCAAGACGTGAAGCGTTTGCCCATACGTGTCCGAAGCGTCCGAAACCACCCTGACATTGGCCGATACTCAGCCAACTCGCGAAGCTGCCCTTGAGCTTCTAGCCGCGTTTCTTCCTCACTGCGGGAAATGCTATCAGGAAACGCGAAACTTCGATCTGGGTACCGAGAACCGTTCCAACGTCTCGACGTTGTCTCCCTTCATTCGCAGCCGTTTGCTGAGCGAGACAGAAGTCGCACTCGCGGCCCTGAATCAGTTCAAAGACGGATCAGCTCGTAAGTTCATCGACGAAGTTTTCTGGCGAACCTACTGGAAAGGTTATCTAGAAAATCGCCCACAGATCTGGGACCGCTATCGGGAAGACCTCGCGACCCTCCGCCATCGTAACCTTGATTCGGATACACTCGATTCAGCGATAAATGGAACAACCGGGATTCGCTGCTTCGACTACTGGACCAAGGAGCTAATCGAAACGGGCTACCTTCACAACCACGCCCGCATGTGGTTCGCTAGCATCTGGATTTTCACCTTAAAACTTCCTTGGCAGCTAGGGGCCGATTTCTTCCTGCGTCATCTGCTTGATGGCGATCCCGCCTCAAACACATTGAGTTGGCGTTGGGTGGCTGGCCTCCATACCGCAGGCAAAAGTTATCTGGCGACTTCATCCAACATCGACCGCTATACGAATGGGCGTTTTCCAGTCACCGCGGGACTGGCAGCCGAGGCGGAAACCATCCGAGATGCTTGGCCCGAGCTCGATGCAGAGCATCATTCCCTAGCGGGCCCACCCCAAGAAATTCCGCCCGCAAGCGCTCTGCTTCTGTTGGAAGAAGACCTATGCGACCATTGTCTGCCCAACTGCGACTTCGCCTCGTTCATGGGAGTTTTTCCAAGCGAGAGCTACGACGAGTTTTCGATTTCCCCCAAAGTCCAAAACTTTCGAAAAGAAGCCCTTAAGCTTCGCCTGCAAAAGCTAGAGAAAACCAAGGGCGTACCGATCCATTCCGCGGATACAGATCTTACAAATCAAGTTGCGAGCTGGATAAGCCAAAATGGTTTGAAGCACGTTTACTACTCCCAGCCCAAGGTCGGCTTCTGGAGCGATCAATGGCCAAATATTCACAACGCGATTAGTGACGCAGGAGCAGAAGCTCACCCCTTTCGGCTCAGCTTCGAAAACCGTCTCTTTCCCCATGCCACAGCCGGTTTCTTCAAATTTCGGAAACGCCTGCCCGCCCTACTCTCGGAATTGCAAGACGAAGCAGACTGAAGCGCTCCACTCGCCTCCAGGAAACAATGAAAAAGCAAAATCTCCCTAGCAAGATTTGCCCTATTTGCGGTCGTCCTTTCGCATGGCGGAAGAAGTGGGCGAACAAATGGGATGAGGTGAAATACTGCTCAGAGCGTTGTCGCCGACGGAGAAACGAAAAGCCGAGTTGAATTCTCTCGCCTTAAACCTAGTGTATCAAAGCCAATACCCAGGAAGGAAAAACAGGAATTGCCCAACTCTAAGCTCTCGATGACGACAGATCCAAATACTCGATACGATGCGATCATAATTGGCGCCGGACTGGCAGGCCTTAGCTGCGCCATCGGCCTACTAAAAGCGGGCAAAGAAATATTGATCCTCGAAGCGAGTGATCGCGTGGGTGGACGCCTGCGAACCAGCGACGCAGATGGATTCCTTTTCGACCACGGCTTTCAGGTATTGCTAACCGAATACAGCGAATGCCAACGCTTGCTTGACTACGATAAGCTGCAGCTGGGGAAATTTGAACCGGGCGCTTACGTTTGGACTGGTTCAAAACTCGACACCGTGGCCGACCCGATTCGACAACCGGGCTTAATTCTATCCTCGCTTGCCAGCTCAACCGGCTCCTTCGGGGACAAACTAAAAGTCGCAGGACTCAAGAGCGAACTAGCGAAGCTGACGATAGAAGACCTTTACGCTCAACCGGAGACCAATACTCGCCAAGCGCTGAAAGAGCGGGGCTTCAGCGAGAAAATGATAGATGGCTTTTTCGCCCCTTTCTTCGGAGGTATCTTTCTAGAGAACGAGCTGGCCACCAGTAGCCGCATTTTCGATTTCGTATTCAAATGTTTCGGACAAGGATACGCAGCCTTGCCCGATCGAGGTATGGCAGAGATCCCCAAGCAACTTGCCGCCCAGATACCAGATGATAGGATTCGCTTAAACTCAAAGGTCGCTTCCATCGAGGCCGGAGGCGTCACTTTGCAATTAGGGGAAAGCCTGCAAGCCCAAGATATCGTCCTTGCTACTGACATGAGCGAAGCGGCTCGACTGGAATCAAGCATCTCCGATCGCGGCTGGAACGGCACGCGTAGCTACTACTTCAGCTCCAACTCCTCGCCCCTTAGTCGACCGATGATTGCCCTCAATGGCTCCGGGAAAGGGATCATCCAAAACGTCTCGGTGCCCAGCGACGTATCCAGTGGCTACGCTCCCGAAGGCAAAAGCCTGATTTGCGTATCAACTTCCGGTATCGAAGCTGAAAATCCGGGACAGGTAGCGGAGGAACTGATACCCTGGTTTGGAACAAACGGCGCCGAGCTGGAGTTTCTGCGAAGCATCTGGGTTCCCCACTCTTTGCCTCGCCAGCTCCCGGGTGACCTACTCTTCGAGTCGGCGGAACTAAAGACAGAAAACGGTCTATGGCTATGCGGAGACCATCGCTACTCCAGCTCCATCCAAGGAGCCCTTCGTTCCGGGGCCCGCGTCGCTGAGGCGATCGGAAAGAGCGTCTAAATCGTAGCGAGCCGAAACGAGCTTCGGCATGGGCTTTGCTGAGAAGGAAATACTCTCAACACCTTCCAGTGAATCCCCTCTACCGCACCGTATCCAAAATTGTCGTCAGCCTTATCGCTGTCGGCTTCACCCTAACAGCCTCTGCCGCTCCCACTTGGTGGAGAGCGGAAACGCAGGACTTCATCATAGTCGGAAACGCCCGTAAGCACGAAATACAGCAAAACTTCGAAGCGATCTGGGAAGCGAAAACTGCCCTGCAGTCCTTGTTTCCGAAACTGAACCGCACCAGCAACGAGAAGTTGCTCATCATTATTCCGGGAGACGCAAAGACTCGGGAGACATTATCTTTCCGAAAAGGTCGACGCGCCAAAAATCTCGGAGGCTATTTCACAATCGATGCCGAAGGGGCCTTCGCAGTCGTGAACGATACGGGGGGCAGCGAAATGACCCGGCACACCTTGATCCATGAATACGTGCACCACCTCATGTCGGACGACTCCATCGCAGCCCTATGGCTTAAGGAAGGGATGGCGGAACTCTTTTCCTCCACCCAAAAGGATAAATCCGGAAAACTGGTGATCGGCCAACCTCTGCCCAACAGCATCGGCTACCTAAAGTACAAGGGCCTGATGGATTTCGACCGACTGTTCCAGGCGACGCGTAGCTCTCCTGAGTACACCAGCGGCGAACACGCTGGCACCTTCTACTGCCAGTCGTGGCTGTTTCTCCACTACTTGATCTTTGGCGAGAACGACATCGAATTTTCCCAAGTAACCCGCTTTGTGGATTTCGCCACCCACCATCTGAACTTCACGGAAAAGGACATAACTGACCACCTCGGCCTGACTTACGCCGAACTGCAGGAAACGCTGAAAAAGCACCTCAACACAGGCACCTACCGAAGATTGGAAATCGAGTTGGACGAAGCCAAAGCTGTCCCACAACTCGAACTGGAAAAAGTGGGCCAAGCCTATGTGCGACGGCTAATCGCTCGCGTAACGCTTCAGGTAATGCCTGAAGAAGAATCGCGCCCCTGGATCGAAGCTGCCATCGCTTCTGACCCGAATTCTCCAGAAGCCATTTCACTGCAAGCCGAATGGCTCCTCGACCGAGAAAACTATGAGGAAGCGAGCAATCTGTTCGAAAAGTCTCTAGCGATGGATAGCGAGCAACCAAGGGCGCTTATGGGATCGGTAGCAGCAACCATCGAGATAAAGCTTAGCGATAAACTCTACTCGCCGGGAGCCTTAAACCGCGACGATACCCTACTCTGCCTACAGCGACTTTTCAAAGCCCGCGAGCTGGGTGCAGGACGCAACCCCGATCTCTACCGCTTGATAGGGCTCGTTTGGCTGAGCTCCGAGGTCTATCCCCAGGATAAGCACATGAGCGTGATCTACGAGGGCCACGAGGCGTTTCCCGCCAATATAGGAATACTCCAAGACCTGTCTCTCTACCTGGCCCGCAAAGGAGATCTGCAATCAGCTCGCGATCTAGCGAAAAAGGTTATGCCGGCCCTGACTCAGGAGAGCAAAGTAGCACTCAGCGAAGCCTTGGCCAAACTGGCGAGGTGGAGAAAATCTACTAAGAGCGCTTCGCTTTCCTAAGATTTGTCCTATCGAGCTTGGCTTTATCCAAGCTTTTGCAGGCGAGCTTCCAACTCGTTTCTGGCAAGTTTCAAGGGTACCTTTTTTCAACCCCAACCCCAAGGTCACCATGTTGAGATACTGCGCTGCCGCCTGCATAGCATTCCTGTCCCCTTACCTATCTTCCTCGCTAGCCGCTAATCCTGCTGGTGAAGCCTCAGAGCCCTTGTGTAACCTGCAGGCTCTCAAAGCCCCTGCATGGATAAACAATCGAACCATCTACGAGCTTAATGTCCGCCAGTTTTCAGAAGAAGGCACTTTCGCAGCCGTAGAAGCTGATCTCGACCGTATCCAGGATTTGGGCATCGGTGTAATCTGGCTCATGCCGATTCATCCCATTGGCGAAACAAACCGAAAAGGGCCGCTTGGCAGCTACTACGCGGTCGCGGACTACTACGGCATCAATCCGGAATTTGGAGACGCAGCCAGTCTCCGCTCCCTCATCAAAGCCGCCCATGCCCGTGACATAAAAGTGATCATAGACTGGGTCGGCAATCACACCGCCTGGGATAACCCTTGGGCAGAAGATCACCCTGAATTCTACGAAAAAGACGAAAAAGGACACTTCACTCCGCCGCATGGCACCGACTGGACAGATGTTATCCAGCTAAACTTCGAAAACAAGGAGCTCTGGGACGCCATGAGCCAAGCCATGGAGTACTGGGTTGCCGAATACGACATCGATGGGTTCCGCTGCGACTATGCCGTAGGAGTCCCTACCGAATTCTGGAATTTCGCGACCGCAAACCTCACTAGCCTAAAACCGAACCTATACATGTTGGCAGAAGCGGAAGCTCCCTACCTGAACGTGGATGCCTTCCATTCCTCCTACGGTTGGCCCATGCACCATGTATTCAACCAAGTCGCACAAGGTAAGGCGAACGCGAGTAAGGTCATAGATCAATACAATCGCCAGACGATCGAATTCCCGACCGGCACTTCGCTGCTGTTGTTCACAACCAACCACGACGAGAATAGTTGGAATGGAACCACCGAGGAGCGCATGGGAGACGCAAAACGGGCTTTCGACACCTTGGCCTTCACCCTTCCAGGAGTCCCGCTGATCTACAATGGACAAGAGGCCAGCCTCGCCAAAGCTCTAGAGTTCTTCGAACGGGATCCGATTGATTGGAGCGACTTATCCGAAACAGCTTTCTACAAAAAGCTGACGGATCTTCGCTCGAGCCACCCTGCCCTCTCAGACCCTGAAAGCTCGTTTAAGCGAATCCCAAGCGACCACGACGAACAGGTTTTTGCCTTTACGAGAAAAAGCGGAGGTTCGCAGCTCACGGTTATCGCCAACCTATCGGCGGAACCCTTGATGTTTTATCTAGCCAGCCAGGAAGTCACTGGGGAACACCAAGACCATTTCACAGGATCAAAAGAAACCCTCGGCTATCCGGCTGGCATGGAACTCGAAGCTTGGGAATTTCGCGTACTGATTCGCTAATCCCCAGAACCTAAACACGATTCCGACATGACCCTGCGTTCACTCTTAACCTGCGTTTGTCTCATTCTCGCCTCGAAAGCAAATTCTCAAAACTTTGAGCGAGTTGAGCCGCCTTTTTGGTGGGCGAACATGCCTGTATCTGAACTGCAGATACAAATCTATGGCGAAAATGTCGGCACCTATCGGGCTAGCCTCGATACCCCTGGAATCAAGATCAGCAAACAAGTTGCGGTCGATTCAACCAACTACCTGTTTCTGTACTTGGAGATTGATCCGACTGTGAAGCCAGGAATCATCCCGATCGAATTTAAGAACAGTGAGGATTCCTTCATCTACGAATACGAACTGCGTAAACGGGACCCAGTAGAGGGTCGAAATCAGGGCTTTGACGCCAGCGATCTAATCTACCTGATGATGCCAGACCGCTTCGCGAACGGATCCTTAGAAAACGACAACATCGACGGTCTCACCGAAACAGTCGACCGCTCGGATCCTACCAAACGTCAAGGCGGCGACGTGCAAGGGATTCAACAGCACTTGGATTACTTGAAAGACTTGGGGATGACTGCAATTTGGGTAACTCCCATCTTCGAAAACAACTCCCCTCCAGACTACGGCGGATACCACGGCTACGCAGCTACCGACCTCTATAGAGTCGATCGTAGACTCGGTTCAAACGAGGACTACCGGGACCTGGTTCGAGACACTCATAAACGGGGGATGAAGGTGATCATGGATATGATTCACAACCACATTGGCCTCGATCATTGGTGGATGAGCGATCTGCCAACCCAAGACTGGGTTCACGATGTCAACAAATATGGGTACACGAACTTCAAGGGAACCGTCCAAGGAGATCCTAACGCTTCCCAATACGATCGCGACAAACTGGTGAAAGGTTGGTTCGTCCCCTACATGCCAGACTTGAATCAACGCAACGAGCTCCTCGCCGACTATCTTATCCAAAATTCCATTTGGTGGATCGAATACAGCGGCATCGACGGGATTCGCATGGATACCTATCTCTATCCCTACCCGGAGTATATGGCACGTTGGGCGAAGGAGGTTATTGAAGCCTATCCAGATTTTAATATAGTTGGAGAGGCATGGACCGAAACAGTAGCCCACGAATCCTACTGGCAGGACGACTCCGCGAATAGCGATGGCTACGATTCGCAACTCCCATCTGTGACCGATTTCCCTCTTTGCTTCGCAATCAGAAACGGCTTAACGGAAGACTTTGGCTGGGAAACCGGGATCAGCCGGGTCTATTACGCGTTCTCTCAAGACAGATTGTATCACGATCCAAACCACAACGTCATCTTTCTGGACAATCACGACATGGGACGAATTTTCGAACAGGTAGGCAAAGACGAAGACCTATTCAAAATCGCCTATTCCATCCTCCTCACCGCTCGTGGAATTCCTCAAGTCTACTACGGCACCGAGCTGATGATGGGACACGAAAACCGCGGTGGAGACGACGAGGCTTGGCGCCAAACCATGCCGGGCGGTTGGCCGGGAGACGAGAGAAGCGTATTCACCACAGAAGGACGGACCGAAAAAGAAAACGAGGTCCTCGCATATATGAAGGCAATGAACCACTGGCGTATGGAGTCCGAAGCCATTCACCAAGGAAAGCTGCTGCAATTCGTCACGGACGAAGGAACCTTCGTCTACTTCCGCATCCTCGAAGACCAAGCTGTCATGATAGCAATCAATACCAATGAGGAATCCGCGACTCTGGAAAGCGCACGTTTTGCCGAGGTTTTGGACAGCTTCAGCAGAGTAATGCTGGTACCTGAAGGTAGCAACTACTCGATTGAGTCTAAGCTGACTATCAATCCGAAATCCGCTCTTATACTGGACTTACATAAATAGAGCCCAAACTAATACAATCATAAGCCCGTATACATATATAGTATACGGGCTTTTTTTAAGGGGTAAGCGGATATCCCCCACGATAAAGAGAGCATCTTTCACACTGATATTCAGCCACTTACAACAACAAAGAAGGCATCATCCGTCCAGAGACCTGCAACAATCTAAGTTTTGTCCTAGTCATATCAGTTTTATGATAAAGATGCGGTTGGAGAAATAGATTATTGGGGCTAACTTAATACATAGTCCAAGACATCACCCCCACACTACCCCCGACGTCCCCACACTAACGTCAAACTAGAACTGTACCCCGGCTGCGCCCCGAATCGCGAGGCGACTCCTTCATGCCATACTTGGCAGCGCCGTGGGCTACCCAATTAACAAATAACCCAATCGGAAATGAAGAACAACCATACCCCTAATACCCTATCCAAGGCTAAGCGTCCGACTATGGCAGCCTTGTTTCTACTCGGCCTAGCTGCCTCGCCCTTCACACATGCTCAAGATATGGACGAGGAAGACGTCTTCACCCTTGACGCGTTTCAGGTAACCGGCGGATACGCTGGCAGCCTGGCTGCAGCGACAGAAGCGAAACGCCTCGCTCCTGTAATCGTAGAAGCTGTTTCAGCGGAGGACATCGGCAAGCTTCCCGATACCAGTATTGCGGAAACGATTGCTCGTCTCCCAGGTATTACAACTCAGCGAGTTAACAGCCGAGCTCAGGGGATTGTCATTCGAGGACTTACGGGGGACTTCAGCACCGCTCTCTTAAACGGCCGCCAACAGGTGAGTACCGGTAGCGACCGCTCGGTGGAATTCGACCAATACCCCGCAGAACTTCTCAATGGGGTAGTCGTCTACAAGACCACAAATCCATCCCTCTTGGGACAAGGCCTAGCGGGTACCGTCGACATGCGTACCGTTAGCCCCTTGAAGCACGGCAAGAAGACCGTGGCAGCAAACGTCTTCTACGAATGGTCCGATCTTGGGAAACTGAATCCAGATTCCGACGACGCTGGCGTTCGCTACTCCCTCAACTACATCGACCAATCGGACGACGGAAAGATGGGCTTCGCTTTTGGATACGTCAAAACCGACAAACCCGGACAAGGTGAACAATGGAACGCCTGGGGCTACCCAGAGGGTCCTGACGGAAACTTGGTACTCGGTGGAGCCAAGCCATTTGTCCGTTCCTCTAACATTGACCGCGAATCCTTCCTCGCCGTTCTCGAAAACCAGCCGAATGAGAACGTGCACTCCATGATCGATATTTTCTATTCCGACTTCAAAGAGGTCCAGTACCTCCGCGGAATCGAAATGCCTCTGTGGTGGAGCTCAGCGTCTCTGCAACCCGGATACACAGTTGAAGATGGACTCGTGACAGAAGGTACGTTCGACAACTTCTACGGCGTAATGAGAAACGACATCGTCTGGCGAGACGCTAGCGTCTTCTCGGCCGGATGGAATCTTCGCGTTGGTGATAATGGTGGAGATGGCTGGATCTTCGAAGCCGACCTCAGCACCTCGCAAGTGGACCGTAAGGACAATGTTCTCGAAACATACGCTGGATACGCCTCCAACCAAGTTGGAACTGCAGACTCCGTGTACTACTCGCTCTCCAGTGGAACAGGAGCCCTCTTCACTCCAACCCTCGACTACGCAGACCACGATGCCATTAGCCTAGCCGGTCCTCAAGGCTGGGGCTCGGACGTCGTGCCCGGCGGCCAGGTCGGATTCTTCAAAGGCCCGAAGGCGGAAGACAAATTGGATCAAATCAAGCTGTTGGTCGAAAAGGAGCTTCCGGGACTTTTCAACCGCATGGAAACTGGAATCGCTTTCACCGGCCGCGACAAGAGCGAGTTCGAAGCTGGACCGGGTGGCACCGAAGGATTTTTCCTCGCCTTGCCTGACGGAGCAACGTCTGCCCCGCTTCCCCCATCGATAGGCACAACAGACCTTAGCTTCATCGGTATCCCCGGCATGATCAGCTACGATGCTCGCGCTCTCTATGAGAGCGGGTACTACGAAGAGACTCCAAACGATAACCCAGCCTATGTATCCGAAAACTGGGACATCAGCGAAGACGTCTACACTGCCTACGCTCAATTCGATCTACGCGGCAACCTTGGCGACGTGCCAATGACCGGCAGCGTCGGAGCCCAATTCGTTCAAACGAAGCAAGCCTCGACCGGTCTAGCCACCAATGGCACCACCACCATGGAAGTCACTGGAGAGCATGACTACACCGACTTCGTTCCATCCATGAACCTCAACTTCGCGGTAGGAGAAAGCAGCAATGTCCGCTTCAGCGTAGCCCGTCAGCTTGCTCGCCAGGAAATGCGCGACATGCGAGCTGGTTCCAACTACGGATTCAACGAGGCTCTCGCCGATTCGACCGATCCGCAAAACAGCCCATGGAGTGGCTCTGGCGGTAACCCATACCTCGAACCATGGCGCTCCAACTCCATTGACCTCACCTACGAAAAGTACTTCGCGAAGGGAATGGGCTACTGGGCAGTAAACGTCTTCCACAAGGACCTCGTTAGCTACACCTACGACCAACCATTCTTGACCGACTTCACTGGATACAACACCGGGTCCGATCTCGTACCTGCGATTTACCAGGGCTACCTCACCGTTCCTCAGAATGGAAGCGGCGGCAAACTCAAGGGACTCGAGCTCGCGCTATCCCTCCCAGGCGAACGTTTCTCGGAATCCCTCAAGGGCTTCGGAATGACAGTCAGCGGCTCCTTGGTCGACAGCTCCATCCAGCCTGACTTGAACAATCCAGCCCAGCCAATCCCCGGCCTGTCTGAGGAAGTAGTCAATGGTACCGTGTACTACGAAAACGAAAAAGGCTTCCAAGCCCGCCTCAGCGCACGCTACCGTTCCGACTATCGCGGAGACATCGCGACCTTTGGACCCCGTGGTGAAGTGTTCCGCAACTTGCAGGCAGAAACAGTGGTCGATGCCCAGATTAGCTACACCTTCAAGACTGGATCATTGGAAGGCATGAGCTTGACGCTTCAAGGCTACAACCTGACCGACGAGCCACTCTTCGCAACCTCCGGCGACACCGACGATCGACTGGTGCAAGACTATCAGAGCTACGGAGCTCAGTACTCCTTCGGCGTATCCTACAAGTATTAGGATAATACTTACAAATGGACCGGCTTAGCTACTTCTTCGTGGACTTAGCCGGTCTTTATCTCAGCGATTCGAAATCCTTTCACAGGACTGAGACCGGTCCCGCTCTTCGCCAAAACTGCTGAATTGGCGGAGAGCATCCGTCTCGCCTCGAAGGAGAGAACGCTTTGCTCATTTCTTAAACTTTATAGTCTCTATAACACTCTTTCGCCATGCCTCAAAAGACCCCATCTTGGCTTAGTCGAAGACAATCCGGAGCCCTGTTACACGTAAGCTCCCTTCCTAGCGAAACTGGGATCGGCAATCTCGGGCACGGAGCCAAGCAGTTCATAGACTTTCTAGCTGAATCCGGTTTCTCCTACTGGCAAGTCTGTCCGGTAGGCCCTACTGGATACGGGGACTCGCCCTACCAGTCCTTTTCGGCCTTTGCTGGCAACCCATATTTCATAGATCTCCAAGAACTTGTGGAGCACGGTCTCTTGAAACCGGAGGAAATCGCTCCCCTGCAAGAGTTGCCAACCGACTATGTAGACTACGGGAAGCTCTACTATAGCTTCTGGAGCATCCTAGCCAAAGCCCATAGACGATTTGACGCTGAAACATTTAAACTACCCGGTGGCGATTCGTTTACTGAATTCTACGAGAAACAGGCGTATTGGCTCGATCCCTACACAACGTTTATGGCCCTGAAGGGTAGATTTGGTCACCGTTCATGGACCGAATGGCCCCTCGAATTCAAGGACCCTGACACACTGACCAAGCTTCAACTCGAGCCAGTCGAACAAGCCGAGCGTTCCCGCCAGGCCTTTTACCAATTCATTTTCTATAGCCAGTGGAAAGCTCTTCGCGCTTATGCCAACTCCAAAGGTATCCAGCTTGTAGGAGACATCCCCATCTATGTCGCATTGGATTCCGCTGACGTGTGGAGCCGCAGAGCCAATTTTCGCGTCAACGCAGACGGGGATCTCGATTCCGTAGCGGGGGTACCTCCCGACTACTTTTCGGAAACCGGTCAACTCTGGGGCAACCCGCTCTACGACTGGGGACACCTTCAAAAGAATGGCTACCGCTGGTGGATTGAAAGAATCCAATCCAGCCTAGAGCTATTCGACGTGCTTCGTTTCGATCACTTTCGCGGATTTGCAGATTTCTGGGTAGTCCCCTCCCACGCCCCAGACGCATCTGAGGGGGCGTGGGAAATGGGCCCCGGCGTATCACTTTTCGAAGCGATAGAGGAAGCCATTCCTGAGACGAAATTCATAGCGGAAGACCTCGGCTACATTAACGAGAACGTATTCAATCTGCGCGAAGAGACCGGATACCCGGGCATGAAAATAATGCAGTTCGGTTACGGGCACGATGACAACAACGTCAACCTGCCACACTTTTTCGCCCACAACCAAGTGGTCTACACGGGTACCCACGACAACGATACCACCCAGGGATGGATCGAAGGCCTGAAAGGCGAAAATCGTGAAAAGGTTTTCGACTATTTTGATCTCCATGAAGATCCGAGCGCCTCTCGCATAATGAAGGCCGCCCTTGCTTCAGTAGCTCGTTTGGTAATCACGCCGGTACAGGATTTTTTAGAGCTCGAATCCCATGCTCGCATGAATTGCCCCGGGACCTCCATCGGCAACTGGCAATGGCGACTGAGCCCAGCATCGTTCGAAAAACTCAGCACTGAAACTGCATCGCAACTCTTGTCCCTGCACCAAAGATACCACAGAATAGATGACAATCTGCAGCGTGACTACTCCGCCCCACCCGCTGAATCTGCCAACACAGCTGGCTCCCATCAATAACCCCGACCATCCCTTTCGGTAAAATGAATACACCTCGCCTCTCTTTTTGGCAAATTTGGAACATGAGCTTCGGCTTTCTGGGTATCCAGTTCGGCTGGGGACTCCAGATGGCAAACATGTCCGCCATCTACCAATACCTGGGAGCAGACGAGGGCGACATTCCACTGCTATGGTTGGCCGCTCCGATCACCGGACTTTTGGTGCAACCAGTTATTGGATACTATAGCGACCGAACCTGGACAAGACTGGGACGTCGTAGGCCGTACTTCCTGGTGGGCGCGATTCTCGCAAGTCTGGCCCTAGTAGCTATGCCAAACTCCTCCACGCTCTGGATGGCGGCAGGACTTCTTTGGGTATTGGACGCCTCTGTGAACGTATCCATGGAACCCTTCCGCGCCTTTGTCGGAGACAAGCTCCCCGAAGATCAGCGTAAGACTGGCTTTGCCATGCAAAGCTTGCTGATCGGTTTGGGCGCCGTAGCCGCGTCATCCCTGCCTTGGTTTTTTACAAACGTCTTTGGCATGCAGACTGGCTCCGAAGATGGAGGAGCCATTCCTTACTCCGTGAAGATCTCATTCTATATCGGCGCGGTCATCTTCTTCACCGCTGTGATGTATACTATTCTCACCACCAAGGAGAATCCGCCCGCGGACATTGAAGCCTTCGAACGCCAAAAAGCGGAATCCGCCGGAGTCGGACATATGTTCGCCGAGATCTTCTCAGGTATCAAAGGCATGCCCACCGCCATGCGGCAACTCGCAGTAGCTCAGTTCTTCACTTGGCTTGGCCTCTTCTGCTTTTGGCTCTACTTCTCGCCCGCAGTCGCGAGCCGTGTCTTCGGCGGATCGGTTGGAGAGCCTCTCTACCAAAAGGGTGTCGAATGGGCTGGCGTCTGCCTTAGCACCTACAACTTCGTAGCCTTCCTCTTCTCCTTCGCCCTGATAGCTCTTACCAAGAAATACTCAGCGAAAAAGATCCACACGATTTGCCTCGTTTTCGGTGCGGTAGGCTTAGCTTCCACAGCCTTCATCACTTCGCCAAATCTCCTAATCGTTTCTATGATCGGGGTCGGCATTGCTTGGGCCTCAATCCTATCGATGCCCTACGCGATGCTCTCAAACGTTATCCCATCCGAGAAGATGGGGTTCTACATGGGCGTATTCAATTTCTTCATCGTGCTCCCTCAAATAGTCGCCTCCGTTGGACTAGGACCGATCGTGAAACATCTCTTCAGCAGCAATGCAGCAATTGCGGTCGCCATCGGCGGAATTGCCTTCTTCTTGGCTGCTTTCTCGCTTCGTTTCGTGCAGGAAGACAACTAGGCTCCAAGCCGTCTTGAGAAGAAGTCAATCGAATGGCAAAAACACGAAATGGGGACGCTGTTTACCCAATTTCTAGATCCGATGAAATCGGACACCGAGCCAGGGCATAACAAGTGGGGAGCGACCATGCAGCACGTGCCAAACTCCGCCCCAAGCGAAGTGCTCAGCTTCGTGCGCCAGAACGATCAGGATAAGGTTTTTGCTGTATTCAATTTCTCAGACCAGACCCAGAAGGTCGAATTCACGGAAAGCCTCCACCTTGGCGAATACAATGACTACCTCGCCGAAGAGAAATACGTATTCGACGAAGCAACACAGCTCCAACTCTCCCCTTGGGGATTCAAGGTCTTCGTCCGGCCTTGAGCGAGCAAAGAGAGCTCAACCGCCTTTGCGGTGAGCCTCGCCCGCCGAATAATCTTCGTGGTCGAAGTAGATGGTCTTCGGGCCTGCCTCGTCTGAGCGACGACGTTCCTCGATCGCGGATCGGTATTCTTGGGGCGAAACTCCCATGAATTTCTTGAACACCCTAGCGAAATAGGCTGGATCAGCGAAACCGCTGGAAAAGGCAATTTCGGATACGTAGAGCGGAGTTGTTTGCAAAGCTAAGGCCGCGCCTTCGATGCGGATTCGCTGGATATAATGAGTCAGCTTCTCGCCCGTCTGCGTATTGAAAAAGTGTGACAAGTAATCAGGCGAACATTGGAGACGCTCCGCTAACATCTTCACGTTCAACTCTGTGTTGGAAAGCTGCTCGCGGATTAGCCATTTCGCCTGAAAGACCTTTCCTATATCTTGGTTGATCGTATCGCTGCCGCGTTCGACCAAACCGCGCAGCATAGCGAATAGCGAGATACTCAAGCCTTTGATAATCTTGGCCTGAGTCGGACCAGGCTTATGGTTATTTTCGACCAGGCAGTTTGTTAGGCTTAAAAAGACAGGCAGGTCGGGAGCATCGTAAAATTCTATGACTTCTATTTCCGGTTTTCCGGGAGTTATTTCAAAAGCGAGATGCAGGCTTATGGCATTACTGTAAAATCCCACCACTAAATTTCGAAACGGCTTCCCATCCGACGAGATGGTCTCATGGTGGGGAACTCCAGCCGGCATGATACAAGCTTCCCCCGGCTTAACCACCACCGTCTCGCTAGGCACCTTGAACTCAGTCCAACCAGACATTTGGATAAATATCTCCGGCTTGAAATGATAATGCATTCCAGGACGCTTTTGCAGACGCCCCTCTTCTTTCGGCGTCTTCAACGATGCCTGATTATACTCAGCCTCCCTTATGTAGCGATCCAAGGTCTCGATCATCTCAAGCCGATCCGCCTTGCTTAAAGGACTTCCAATCTTGCCATGCGGCTGATCCAGCAAGGGGCTGTGCGAGTCTGTCATATACTTGGGGCTAGACGACGGGGGTGAGTTCAGAATGAAATCGAGCGACTAATCATATTCAATATCAAAAAAAGTGTATCGCAAGAGCTCCTCCCGAGTACATACAGGCACGGAAGAATCTATCACTTCGTAAATTCCACTAATTGTTGCAGCCAGCCTTTCCTAACGTTCGTCCAAGCCCGAAAATCCTAGTTTTCAACCTACTACCTACTGTTCCGTGATACGTGCATTCCTAATCGTTCTCGGCCTCATCGGCCTCGTATTCGCCGCCATTTTTATGGTTAAAGCCAAACAGTTCGCCCCGGCTCCCCCTATGGCTTTCCCGCCAGCCGCGGTGACTTCCGCCAAAGCGGACTCTCAAACCTGGGAGCAAACCGTCAAAGCAACCGGTACCCTAAGCGCCTCTCGCGGCGTTATGGTTTCCTCAGAAGTTCCGGGCACCGTTTCTGAGATCTTTTTCGAGTCCGGCCAGAAAGTGGAAAAGGGCGACTTGCTGATCAGCCTGGACGACTCCACCGAGCAGGCCCAACTCCGGGCCGCCGAGGCAAGCTTCCAATTGGCTGCGGTCAATTTGAAGCGTTCCAAAGACCTCCTAGGCTCGCGCACCATCTCCCAATCCGAGTTTGATTCCGCCGAAGCCACCGCTTCCCAAGCATCCGCCCAACTCGAACAGATCAAGTCCAGCATTGAGAAGAAGCGCATCGTCGCCCCCTTCTCCGGCACCTTAGGCATTCGCCTCGTCGACATCGGAGAGTACATTAGCCCGGGGACAGCGATTGCATCCCTGCAACAGCTCAGCCCGATCTACGTAGACTTTTCCTTGCCGCAAAAGCAGCTCCTTTCCGCCGACACTGGCTATCCGCTGGAGGTCACAATCGACTCCTACCCGGGAGCGAGTTTCCGCGGAGAAGTGGAAGCCCTCAATCCGGACCTGGACGCGGCGACCCGCACTTTCCGCGTGCGTGGCATTCTGCCCAACGAGGACGGAAAGCTGCGTCCTGGCATGTTCGCCAGCGTCAAGGTTGTCCAGCCGGAGCCAATGGAGATCGTTGCCGTCCCTAGCACTGCGATCTACTACCAAGCCTACGGAAATTCAGTGTTCGTCATCAAGCCAGCCGAGGACGGATCCGGATCAGTGGTCGAACAGCGCTTCGTTGAATTGGGCAAAACCAAAGGCGATTTCGTCGCCGTGCTCAAAGGAGTGGAGCCGGGAGAAGAAGTCGCCACCGCAGGCGTCTTCAAACTCTCCAATGGCCGCAACGTGGTAGTCGACAACTCCAAGGCTATCGAAGCATCCCTCAATCCACAGCCTGACAACGCCTAATCGCGTCCGGACCCAATGAGCTACCACAAGAAATCCTTTACGGACATTTTTGTCCGCAGACCGGTCTTGGCCATCGTGGTCAATCTGGTCGTGATCATTGCCGGCGCCCAAGCGATTTTTACCGCTATGGGTGGAAGCGACGGCTTCACTGTCCGACAATATCCTCGCAGTGAAAACGCGGTCATCACTATCAGCACTCCCTACATCGGAGCAGACGCTGAGTTGGTGCGCGGATTCATTACTGCCCCGCTTGAGCGAGCGATCTCCGCAGCGGACAGCATCGACTACCTGGAGTCCACCAGCCAACAGGGAGTCTCCATCATCTCCGCCCGTTTGAAGCTCAACGCGGATGCCACCAAGGCCCTCGCGGAAATCTCCTCCAAGGTGGACCAAGCTCGAGCGGATTTGCCGCCCGAAGCGGAAGTCCCCATCATCAACATCGAGACAGCGGACAATCAGTTCGCCTCCATGTACCTGAGCTTCCGCTCCGAAAACTTGGCTCGCAACGAAGTGACCGACTACCTGGTCCGCGTCGTGCAACCGGCCTTGACTGCGGTAGAAGGTGTACAACGTGCCGAAATTCTGGGAGCCAGAACCTTGGCCATGCGCGTTTGGCTAGATCCGGACCGTCTTGCTGCCTTCAACATCAGCGCTTCGGAGGTTCGCTCCGCACTCGCGGCCAACAATACCTTGTCCGCCGTGGGGCAAACCAAGGGCAACTTGGTGCAGGTTAAACTCTCCACCAATACCGCGCTAGACTCGGTAGAGGGCTTCCGACAACTCGCCCTTCGCGACGACGGAGCCACCATCGTAAGACTCGAAGACGTGGCCAGCGTAGAGCTGGGAGCGGAAAGCTACGATGCGGACGTGCGTTTTGCCGGAGAAAAAGCGGTCTTCATGGGCATCTGGTCCCTTCCCTCGGCCAACTCGCTCGACGTGATCAGCCGAGTTCGCGAGCAGATGGGGCAGCTCCGCGAGCGTTTCCCAGCCGGCTTCGAAGGCAACATCGCCTACGACGCCACCAAGTACATCGACGACGCTTTGAATGAAGTCGTAACCACATTGGGAGAAACGCTCCTAATCGTGGTAATCGTGATCTTCCTTTTCCTCGGATCGATTCGCTCGGTTCTGATCCCCTTGGTCGCCATTCCGGTTTCTTTGATCGGGGCAGTCTTCCTGATGCAGATATTCGGCTTCTCCATCAACCTGCTCACCCTGCTGGCCATCGTGCTCTCGGTAGGACTGGTGGTGGATGACGCCATCGTCATCGTGGAGAACGTAGAGCGACACCTTCGCGAAGGTCGCACCGCCACCGATGCGGCATTGATCGCCGCCCGCGAATTGGTCGGCCCGATCGTAGCCACCACGCTTACCTTGGCAGCCGTCTACGCTCCGATCGCTTTCCAAGGCGGTTTGACCGGATCGCTCTTCCGCGAGTTTACCGTGACCTTGGCTGGAGCCATCGTCATCTCCGCTTTCGTCGCTCTGACGCTATCGCCGATGCTCGCCTCCAAAGTGCTTCGAGCCGACGACGAAGAGAAAGGCCTCGCCGGCCACATCAACCGGAACTTCGACAAGCTCAAGGACATCTACCGCCGCATGGTGGAAGCCTCCCTTCGCACCCGCCCCGCTATCTACGTGGGCTGGACCTTGATAACTCTGGCAGTCCTGCCGCTCTTCGTCCTTTCTTCCATGACCAGCCAGCTGGCCCCGTCCGAAGACCAAGGCGTCGTCTTCGGAGTTGTCAGCACCTCCTCGAATTCCTCGATCGAACAAGCGAGCCACTTCACGGAAATGGTACAGGACGCCTTCGTATCCACACCTGAATACGACTACTCCTTCCAAATCACACAGCCAACCGGTGGCTTCGGAGGAATGATCGCCAAGCCGTGGGGCGAGCGTGACCGTAACATCTTTGAAATCCGCCAGGAACTGATCCCGAAGCTGTCAAGCATACCGGGAATCGATATATTCCCTGTATTGCCTGCAGCACTACCAGGAGCTGGCAACTTCCCAGTCGAGTTCGTCGTAGCCTCCACCGCCGATACCAAGCAGGTTGCTGAATTGGCCAAGGAGATCGCTGATAATGCAGCAGCCAGCGGCTTGTTCGCCTTCCCTCCTGAACTCGACGTTAAGATCGACGAACCGCAGTCCAAGATCGTATTCGACCGCGACAAGGTAGCCGCCCTCGGCTTGGATATGGCAACGGTCGGCTTCGACCTAGCCGCCAATATCGGAGGCAACTACATCAACCGCTTCCCGATCGATGGTCGTTCCTACAAGGTCATTTCCCAAGTGCAACGGTCTAGCCGACTCACCACGGACGATCTAAACGACATCCAAGTTCGCGGAGCGAATGGAACCTTAGTTCCGCTCTCCTCCTTCGCCACCATCGAGGATTCGGTAGAGCCTCGTAACCTAAAGCGGTTCAATCAGCTCAACGCGGTCAAGATCACCGGCATTCCCGCAGCTCCCTTGGATTCGGCCCTCAAGGCTTTAGAAGACGAAGCAGCGAAAGTGCTGCCGGCCGATTACTCCATCGACTATGGAGGCGAGTCGCGCCAGCTACGCGTAGAGGGAAGCAGCTTCCTGCCTTCGCTTGGCCTAGCCCTGATTTTGATCTTCCTGGTCCTTGCCGCCCAATTCAACTCCTTCCGCGATCCATTGATCATCCTGCTCGGTTCCGTACCGTTGGGAATGTTCGGAGCCCTGCTTTTCACAGCTCTTAGAGCTCCGGGCGATCCTTGGACTCCGCACTGGAGCTGGGGTTGGACCACCTCCTGGAATATCTATTCCCAGGTTGGCATCATTACCTTGATCGGGCTTGTATCCAAAAACTCGATTCTAATCGTCGAATTCGCCAACTCCCTGCAACGCCAAGGACGCAGCAAGTTCGAAGCAGTCGCAGAAGCGGCATCCGTTCGCCTGCGTCCGATCCTCATGACGACAGCTGCTACCGTTTTCGGTCACATGATGCTCATCTTTGTGACTGGAGCTGGAGCGGCTGCCAGAAACTCGATTGGCCTCGTCCTTGTATGCGGCATGGCCATCGGTACTCTCTTCACCCTCTTCTTCGTTCCATCTCTCTACATGCTCCTAGCCAAAGAGCACCACGGAGTCGAAGATGCGATCCCAGAACCTAGCACAAACGCCTAGCTCAACTCTCTAGCATGTACTCAAAACTATTCAGCGCCGCCGTTCTCATTGCGGCCCTCGCCCTCTCGCCGCTGCAAGCTCAGGATACGCCAGAGGTCCCCTCCTCTCTCGATCTAGAAACGACCTTGAACTTCGCTCTCGAAAACAATTTCGAGATCAAGCAGGCCCTCGAGGCGATTCGCGAACAGGAAGGCCTCATCGTGGAAGTCAAAGCCCGCGCCTTGCCCACCGTGGCTCTGAACGGCTCCTACACCCGCATCGACGAAGGGCTCAGCGACACAGGAGGCTTGTACCCAGCCACCGACGAAAGCTGGGGAATCACCTTGTCTGCTCGTCAGGCCCTCTACGAAGGCGGAGGAATTCAAGCGGCTCTCGACGTGCAAGCTTCCTTGCGCGAGTCCGCCATGCTCTCGCTCGAATCCACCATCATGGACGCGTTGCTGGAGGTGAGGACCCGCTACTACGCGGCCCTGCTTTCCCGCGACCAGATCGGCGTCGAAGAGCAAAACATCGCTTTGCTGGAAGAAACCCTTGAGAACGCAGAACTTCGTCGCGAAGCGGGTGACGTTTCCGACTTCGAAGTGCTTCGCGCAGAGGTCGCACTGGCGAACGCCCAGCCTGCCCTTATCCGCCGCCAAGGCGCCTACCGCGTCGCTATCGAGCAGCTCCGCCAGAGCATGGGTTACCAAAACTACCGCCGCGATAACCAGAATCTAAATCGGATCCCCGAGCTCAAAGACGAGCTCACCTACGAGCCGATCGATTACGACCTCGAGAGCGGTTTGGACGCCGCCCTCGAAAACCGCTCCGAGATCAAGCAACTCGCCGCTATCACCCAAGCGAGGAAAGCAGGACTAAAAATCGCCAATGCCGGCTACCGTCCGAGCGTCGACTTGGTGGGAACCTACGGCAAGCAACGGAGCTATTATTCGGCAAACTTCGACGATGGACCTGAAGGCTGGACCGTCGGCGTGGAAGCGAGCTGGAACATATGGGATGGTAGAAAAACTCGTGGCCAAAAGCTGCAAGCGCTGTCCCAGCTCGAACAATCGCGCCTTCAAGAACAATCCCTACGACTTTCCATCGAAGTCCAAGTTCGCCAAGCGATCTCCGCACTTCAGGAAGCGGACCAGCTCGCTAAATCGGCAGTCAAAGTCGTGCAGCAAGCAGAGGAAGCCCTTCGCATGGCGGACAGCCGCTTCTCCTCCGGCTCTATCAGCCAGCTCGATGTTCTGGAAGCGCGTTACGCGTTAACCGAGGCGCGCACCAATGCCCTCGCGGCCAACTACCAGCACTTGGTTGCCAAGGCTCAGTACCGCCGAGCCATCGGATCGGAATCGATCTCCAGAGCAGATTGGCCCGAAGCCGAATAGGCAAGAAACCAATACAGACATTTGAAAGGCGAACCCCGAGCGCATCGGAGTTCGCCTTTTTCATGAGCGGATGACGCCCATAAGAAAAGGTTTCCGCTATTCCAATCCTAAGCTTCGAAAGCTCTCATCGCTCGCTGCCGCTCCTATTGTTACCGAGCCCAACTACCGAAATCGGGGTCGGAATCCTCCCGATTTCCCCAATCTTTTCTTAAATGTTTGATCAAATGGGACGATCCCTGTTTAGCATTACCTTGGAAGCAGGCCAAACTACCACCAGCTCGAACCCACATGAATACTAGCGTTATCCAAGTCTCCGTAAAAGGCGTCATGCCAACAGTCAACGGCTGCGCCGTCTTCTTGGGCAACGACGACAAGGTCTTCGTTATCTATGTGGATCACAGCGTAGGAAACGCCATTTCCATGGCCTTGAACGGCGTGAAAAAGGAGCGTCCGCTCACCCACGACCTGATTTCGTCCATGCTACTCGGCCTAGAGGCCAAAATAACTCGCATCGTCATAAACGATGTGGAAGAGAGCACTTTCTTCGCTCGCATCTTCCTCGAGATGAGCAACGAAATAGACACTAAGATCATCGAACTGGACGCGCGGCCCAGCGATTCGATCGTGCTCTCGCTGCAAAACAATGTGCCTATCTACGTGGCCAACAAGGTCTTCAACTCCACCGAAGACATGAGCTCCATCCTGGAGAGAGTTCTCAAGCAGCAAAACGAAGAGAACAACGACGCTTAGCCGTCGATCCCCTAGAACGAGTCCCCGCTGGGGCTTCCGGCCGCTCCTTCCATTTCTTTGCGGCCCTTTTCCATGGCTTCTGGAGACGGCTTGTCTTTGTCCAAATCCTTTTTGACCGCAGATCGGATCAGCAGGCCAAAAACGACAGCCAGTCCAAATCCGACGAGGATAAAAAATGCGATGCTGATAAATAGATCCATGGGTTGCCCCGACGATCGCCCCCTTCGGCCCTTTTGGCGAACGGAATCTTGTTTTAGCTCTCTACCCTAGAAACAGGCTCCTTCCCGTCCGCTTCGTCAATGGGGGTTAACGTCCATCCTTTGAATCCCAACAAAATGGATAGGATCGGGTTGAGCAGATTGAAGAAGGCATAGGGCAAGTAAGCGAGCGGATTGACCGCTAGGACTGACATCATAAAAACCCCGCAGGTATTCCATGGAATAAGGGCAGAAGTCACCGTCCCCCCGTCCTCAAGGGCTCGAGACAGGTTTTTGGCCGCTAGATTTTGTTTCGTGTAAGCATCCTTGAACATCTTGCCGGGAATAATGATGGAAAGGTACTGGTCTGAGGCGATCAGGTTCATCCCAAGGCAAGTTCCTACCGTGGCAGCGACTAGCTGCCCACTGGTCTTGGCCAACCTGAGCAAAGCTCCGGCAATCTCCCGAAGCATGCCTCCCGCTTCCATGGCCCCGCCAAAAGCCATAGCGCAAACAATCAGGGATATCGTCCAAAACATGCTCTCCAAACCGCCTCGCGAGAGCAACTCATCGATCTCCGCAATTCCAGATTCGGATACAAATCCGCTCTGGGCAGCCACCAACATATCGACCAAGGCTTTATCCTGTACCCAGATTCCAAGCACAACCCCAATCGCTCCGCCCGTTAAGACGGATGGCAAGGCCGGAACCCGAAGCACGATCAAACCGAGTACGGAAAGCGGAGCGAGAAGCAGCCAAAACCGAAAAACAAATAGCTCGTTCAAAGACTCGGAAAGCGTCGCGATTCGGGTCCCCTCTTCCACGCCGATATCTACGCGAAGTCCGATCACGGTGTAGAGAATCAGAGAAATCAGTATGCTTGGACCACTAGTCCATAACATGTGGCGTATATGCTCGAAAAGATTGGTGCCCGCGACTGCAGGAGCGAGGTTCGTCGTTTCCGAAAGCGGAGACATCTTATCGCCAAAGTAAGCTCCGGAGACGATCGCGCCCGCCACCATAGGCAGCGGAAATCCGAGCCCCTGCCCTACTCCCATCAGAGCCACGCCAACCGTACCAGCAGTTGACCAGGAACTTCCGGTCGAGAGCGAGACGATCGAGCTTATCAAACAGGCGGCCGGCAGGAAAAAGCCTGGCGACAGTAGCTTAAGCCCAAGGGTGATCATGTAGGGAACGACGCCGCTAGCGATCCAGGTTCCAATCAGCATTCCGATTGCCATGAGGATCAGGATCGAGGGCAAGGCCACCGATATCCCTTTCACCATCCCCATCTCGAGCCGCTCCCAATCGACGCCCTTCGCCGCAGCGACCAAACCGGCGGCAACAGTCGCAATCACGAGGGGAATGTGCGGCGATATATCAAAAATACGGATACCGACATACAAGGATATCACCAATACAAAAACCGGGCACAAGGCCACGGGCAAACTCATCGGACGTTGCTTCATTTCGGAGTAATCAATCTTCAAACCCGCTGTACACTTCGTCGAATGGCAACCAACGGTCTCGCGTGTTTCCTGGTTCGTTTTCCCTTACCACGTTCAAAGTAATTTGCAGTTCCTTCAATGCCGTCTCGAATCGGCTTTTTGTACAGCCAAATCTCTCCATTGCTTCCCGGCGAATCTCTGAGCTCGAGCCGGGGCTTAATCGAATAATGTCGAAAACCTGCCGAGCGAGCGGCTTGCATTCGCTAATATCGCGCCGGTTCGCAGGATAATGCGTATCCTTGAAGTAGGACATACTCATCAGCACGGCAACGCCTCCTTTGATTTTACCGTAGTAAACATCGTCTGGATACAGGGCGGGCAAGTCCGACTTCCACGTCCAGACTGCTTCCATTTTGGCTCCCCATTTAGTATTGCCGCCCGTTCGGTGCGGTAGGTCGACTGCATCCCAAAGCGACTGCACGCCTCGCGCCTTCTGGCTAAAAATGGTGCAGATTCCTACCGATTGGATAAAATCAAACGCTTCCTCAATAGTGGTAATGCCCGCCATGCAGAGGACTATGGCGAAAACGATCCCTGCTTAAAAAGCTAAAAAACTAGGCTAGATTGAGCGCCTCCTTAAGGCGATCTATCATGATCGGCTTGGTAATGTAGTCGTTCATTCCCGCCGCTAGGCACTCCGCCCGGTCGTGCTCTATGGTGTATGCCGTCACGCCTACAATCGGCACATCGCGATTGATGAGGCATGATCCGCTCCCTCGTACCAGTCGAGTCAGGCTTATGCCGTCTAGCTTAGGCATTTGCACATCCATCAGCACCAGATCGTAAGGTCGATCTCTTAGCATGGAGCAGGCTTGTTCGCCATCCAACGCCACATCCGTATTCATAAAACCTAGACAAGCCGTCATGGAACTGAGGACTTCAAGATTTGTTTCGTCGTCCTCTACGATAAGGATACGCGAGCCGTATTGAGCCTTTTCCGTTCCCGCTTCCTTAGGAGCTTGGAAGGTTTGATCAGAATCCGCGAAGCGTAAAGACACCGAGAAGGTGGAACCTTGTCCTAAACTGCTGCGGCAAGAAATCTGCCCCCCCATTTGCGTCACCAAACGTTTGACGATAGCTAAGCCCATCCCAATGCCAGCGTTCTTTTCGGACCGCTTTATGATTTGGTGGAATGGACGGAAAATGAGCTCGTTTTGGTCTTCCGCCAAACCGATGCCCGAATCAATTACCTCGATCAAAAACTCAGTCTGGCCCGCGTTCAGGCTGCGGCTCAATACTTTGACTCGGACGCCGCCTTGGTTGGTGAATTTGTAGGCATTGTTAAGTAAATTGGTCAGAATCTGGCGCAAGGCCACCGCATCGAATTCGGAGGTCAATTTGGGTCCGTGATGATCGAAATCCAAAGTCAGACCTTTGCATGAATACTGGGCCCTAAACCCTCGCACAGTTTCAGACAGGACATCCACAACGTCCCCGGGACTTGAGCAGGATCCGGATTCGCCTCCCGACAGATGAGAGTACATGACAAAGCTGTCAACCAGACCAACCAAGTGCCCACCACAACCTTCAATTGTATTGGCGATGTCATTGATCTCACTGCTTTCGTCCCGCATGCGAAGTAGCTGGGCGAAACCCATGATGGCATTGAGTGGAGTTCGGACCTCATGCCCGATCATACCTAAAAATTCGGCTTGTTCCTGATCCCTCCTGTTTAGTTCGGCCTTGAGACGATCCACCTCGACCGATCGCTGGCAAGCGAGGTAGGCGTTGGAAACCATTTGGGCAAACTGGCAGAGAAGCATGCCAGTCCGATCATTGACGCTTTCGCAGGGTATCAGATCGTCGACAGCGACGAAACCGATCACTTTTCCATCGGAAAAAAGTGGAGCGGAAATATGCCTCCCTTTTCCGAGAATCTTGGAATCGGAGGAACGCAATTCGCCGAAGGCATTGTCGTAGTAATGCTTCGAGTCTTCACAAGCCTCTGACATGGCTTCCACAAAACGAGCATAGTCGAACAAGCGCTTATCCCTTTCGTCTACGACCTCCCCTTCATCGTTGACGCCATAAGTGCCCCGGAGTCGGCCACTGTCTTGCTCCACTAGCCAAATACCGATTCGTTCGAAACCGAGAAGGGTCCGGCCAAGCTCTACCGCGACACGAAAAACGGAATCCGTATCTGTCTGTTCAAAAAGGTCGGCGGATATCCGCGGAAGCTTAGAAAGATTGTTTTCCAGCCATTTATCTGCCGAGCTGGATATGCTGCTCATCGCAATAAGGGCTTAGCCCATGGGGAAGGTTCATTCATGTCAAAGAGTGGGATCAAGGTCCTCGCAAACAAGGTACGTTCGTGAGGACATCAGAAAGTAAAACAAGTCTCGCCGTTTTTTCAAATTTTCAGGGCAAGAGGCGGGGCAAGCTCGAACAAGGCCGCGTCCCTTTCGGAAACGGTATTTCCTAGTTAAGTTTCCTTGGCGGCGGATGCTTCCTTACTCCTTAAGCACCATATCGATGCACATAACCGCTGCGATAATGAGCTTGCGAAGCGGGTGATCCGAATCGAGCGATTCGTCGATCGAAAGCATATAGGTGTCCGCAGTTGTGAATAACTCTTTTCCGAATCCAGACCATTGCTTGTTCACTCGCGCGAACTCGACCCCGTCCAATCCGAAGGAAAAATCCCACCCCGTCCACTTGCCTCTTAGGGAGCAAAGCACCATGCCGTCCGCTCCATAGACATCGAACTTTCCGCCCAAGGAAAACAACTTCTGCTTGAAGCAACCCAGTAGATTGCCTTCCCCATCGAAGACCTCCACTTCTGAAAGAAACAGCGATATGCCGCGCTTTATCTCGATCAAGTTCTCGCCACCGGGCTCTCGGATCTCGATATGGAAAGGCGTCGCTCGCTTGTAATCGGTAAACCTGAGCAACTTGGTGAAAACGCCCAATTTTTCCTCCCGGCATTCAAGGACAAGGCGGCCCGATTCAGGATCGAACATATCGTAATTGTTGGCGGCTTTAAACATTCCAACATGCTCTTTTACGACAAAAGCGTTGTAGGAAAGCGGAGGGGTAGAGTCGTTATCCATGAAGAGCGATTAAGGAGCTCCCGAATCTTTCCGCAACGTAGAATCACCGCCACGCTGCCGACTCTTTTCATTATCCCCATTTCGCTCTTCACTTTTGCTATATCTGACTCCATCCCCTTGCACCCAACATGAGCGACATTCAGCCAGGCAGAACCCAAACGCCTCTCCCACCTCCCATCCAAGAAGGGCAGCCACTGACTGCGCTCGCTCCCATGCAAGACGTCACCGATCTCCCCTTCATGGCAGTGATCGCCAATTGCGGAGCGCCAGACTACTTCGTAACCGAGTATTTTCGGGTGCATTCCCAATCTCGTCTGGAAAAGCACATACTGGAAGCGGTGACCGAAAACCGAACCGGTCGTCCAGTCTTCGCACAAATGATCGGCGAGGACATTCATCATCTGGTTCGCTCCGCCAAGGACCTGCAGGAACATCCGATCGCTGGCGTAGATCTGAACATGGGTTGCCCCTCCCCAACCGTCTACAAAAAGCAATGCGGCGGCGGCTTGCTTCGCGATCCGCAAAAAGTGGATCAGGTCCTAGGCGCTTTGCGTGAGGCAGTCCCGGGACTCTTCACCGTAAAGATGCGTATCGGATTTTCCGATACTGAAAACTTCGAAACGATCCTCGACCTCGTCAATAAACATCAGGTCGACCTGCTAAGCCTTCACGGCAGAACCGTGAAGGAAATGTATCGCTCCGAAGTCCACTACGACTTCATCAAGCGGGCTGCCGAACGGATCAGTTGTCCGCTACTGGCAAATGGCGACATTACCTCGGCCGCTAAAGCTCGCCAAGTCCTCGATTACACGGGAGCCGCTGGCGTCATGGTCGGTCGACATGCCATTCGCAACCCTTGGATCTTCCAGCAAATTCGAGACGACCAAGCCGGCTTGCCCATATCCGAGATCCCATTGTATCAGGTCAATCGCTACATAAAAGAGCTCTACGAAGCCGTCAGCAAGCCCCACGCTCCCGAACAAGCCCAAGTCAACAAGATGAAGAAGTACCTCAACTTCGTGGGACAGGGCGTGGACCCGGAAGGCAAGTTTCTTTACGAGATGCGAAGGGCCAAATCGAAAACCCAGCTATTCGACATCTGCGATCGCCACATGCCGGAAGACGGGGACGGCACCTTCGCCCCAGAACCCTACCAAGGCGTCATCGCCCGCCCCAACTGCGAAAGCTAATTCCGAGAGCTTGCTCCACAAAAAAGCCCCACCGGAAAGTGGGGCTAGATAGATTTAAATAGAGCGTGAGATCAAACGATCCCTAGTACCTTGCGACCTTCTTCGGAGATCATTTGCGGATTCCAAACTGGGTCCCAAACGATATCTACCGTCGCCTCGGATACCTCGTCCAAAAGACTGATACGAGTGCGGGCATCTTCCGCGATAACGGGTCCCATACCGCAGCCTTGGGCCGTCAAAGTCATCTTCACGAACACATTGCTTTGCCCCGCTTCGCTCGGTTCGATTCTCAAATCATAAATGAGTCCGAGATCCACGATATTGATTGGGATCTCAGGGTCGAAACACTGGCGCAAAGCGTCCCAGACGGAATCCTCCAGGGAACCGCTCGTTGACGCGGCCTCGGAACCAGATTCGCCCAAGTCGACTTCCTCCAAGGCGTCGACGTCGAAGCTGGCGATGCGAAACAGACCGCTACCGGTCCGTACGGTTACGTTTCCTCCCAGGGTTTGGGTGATAAATACTTCGGTCCCTTTTTCCAAGGTGACCGCGTTGCCAGCCGGGATGGCTGTAGCGCTGCAATCGCGAGTGAGTACTGTTTCCATAGTTTTGCGGGATAGGCTAGTCGATCGAGATCGTGTAAGGCAAAACCGCATACACGCCCTTCGGATCGTTGTACAGCGAGCTTATCTCGCCGATCTCCCTATAGAGACGGACAATCGGACGAAGGGCAACATCCGTCGACGCGTCCGCAGCCTTTTGGGAAGTCACCGCAAAGAGATCCTCCAGGAAATTTCCAGCTTCCGGCAATTCCACGATAGCGGGCAAACTGCCAAGTCCGGCCTGCTCTCCGGCAAAAGCGATCGCGTCTGCCAAACCGCCCAGCTCGTCGACCAGACCAATCTCCAAGGCATCCACGCCTGACCAAATTCTTCCCCCAGCGATCTTGCGTACCTCCTCCAGCGGAAGCTCACGCCCTTCGGAAACTTTGTGCAGGAATGAATCGTACACGATATCCACGTGACGCTGAACCAGCCCCATCTCCTTTTCGGTTTTGGCCCTAAACTGTCCCATCAAGTCGGCATGCTCGGTGGTCTTGACGGTATCAAAATTCACACCGTGCTTATTGGCCAATTCCTCGTAGTTGAAGAAAACGCCGATCACTCCGATCGAACCGGTCAAGGTGTTGGGCTGGGCGAAAATCTTATCCGAGTAGGCGGATATCCAATAACCACCAGAGGCCGCCACGCTTCCCATGGATACGACAACTGGCATTTGTTCCTTGGCTAACCTGACTTCGCGCTGAATCACTTCGCTGGCTAAAGCGCTGCCGCCTGGCGAATTCACACGTAGCACCATGGCCTTTACCTTTTTGTCCTGACGGGCTTTGCGGATAACACGAGCAAGCGAATTTCCGCCGATCTGCCCATCTTTCCCTTCTCCGTCTACGATCGATCCTTCCGCATAAATCACAGCCACCATGCCGTCGCTGGAATACATCGGATGAACCACCTCTAACAGGTAATCGTCGATCGCTGTCTGCACAAAAGAGTTAGACTCACTCTCCAAACCGGAGATTCCCTGCATCTTCGCGATCAACTCGTCGGTGTACAGCAGTTCGTCTACAAGCCCAATTTCCGCAGCATCATCCGCGGCCAGCATTCCAAGCTCGTTCAGCTTGGTTTCGTAAGTAGCGGGATCGAATTCCGCTCCGGAAGCGATTACCCCCAAATATTCCTGCCAAAAGTCAGCCAGCACCGCCGAATTCGCCTCGCGAGCTGGATCGCTCATCCCTTCCAAAACAAAGGTTTCCGCAGCCGCCTTGTATTCTCCGGCTCTAGTAACCTGCACCCCGATCCCGTAGCGATCCATGAAGCCTCCCAGGTACGGATAGCTCATCGACATGCCAGAATCGCCAACCACGCCCTCTGGGTTCATGAAAATCTCGTCAGCCGCCGAAATGACATACATGTCCCGAGCGCTTGGATACACGACATAGGCATAGACCGGCTTTCCAGAAGCCTTAAAGACTTCTATGGACTCGCGTACTTCCTTGAGAGCCGCAAATCCCGAGCTATATCCGTCCACTGCAAACGATCCTGTCAGCAGCAAGGCTTCGATACGGTCGTCATTCGCAGCCTCCTCCAGGCCTCGCTTCAAGCTCAACAGGGATAGGCTTCGGGAACCCGCCCCTCCTACCACTTCATCGATAAATGCGTCACGGGTCATGCCCACCGGCCTGTCTTGGACCGAGGCGGACATATCGAACACTAGAACGCTGCCGTTCGCCACTTGGGGGACTGGCTGGCTCATCGAGCCGATCAGCCCTACCATGAGCAAGAAAAAGAGAAATAGGCCAAAACTGGCTACCGCGAGGGCCAGCAAGGCGGCAAAGAACATCTTAAAAAAATCCTTCATACTATTAATAGAAAAACACTTAACCTAAACACTCCCATCGACCCCTGTCCGCAAACCTAAACTGGACTTGGCTGCACTGTCGCTTTTAACGCAATTGTCGGATCCAACAAAGATCCCTGTTTGACCTAGCCTTCCCTGAGCCTAGAACCTTGAATACAGCATAAGGCTCCACGCCCGAAACTCTCCTCACGACATGGAAACCAATTCCGAAACGAGCGAATTCCTCACCACCAACCGCAAAGCTCTCACCGTCAATCTCGACGCAGCAAAATACGGGACTTTCGCCGAAATCGGCGCCGGACAAGAGACGTGCAGAAACTTTTTCCAGGCTGGAGGAGCAGCCGGAACCATCGCCAAAACCATGTCGGCTTACGACATGACTTTCAGCGACTCGATCTACGGCAAGGTTGGCCGCTACGTGTCGAAGGAACGCGTGGTCAAGATGATCGAGCACGAATACGCCCTGCTCGAAGAACGCCTCAAGGACGAGATCGGCTCGGAACGTACCTTTTTCGCCTACGCCAATACCATGAAGGCGAAGAGCTACCGCGGCGGCGACGACACTCATGGCTGGATGGGGATCCGTTTTCAGGCTTCCCCAGGCGGACCTCCCAACGAGATTTATCTTCACTGCCGCATGTGGGATCCGGAAAACGTGCAGCAGCAACACGCGGTCGGCATTCTGGGTACCAATCTGATTTACGGAGCGTTCTACCACAACCACGACGTCGAAAAGCTGATCGAATCCCTTGTCGACAATGTCGGAAACGAACGCATCGAGGTTGACCTGATACACTTCTCCGGACCTGTCTTCGAAGGCGTCGACGAACGAATCGCCAATCTTCACTTGGTGCGACGTGGCTTGACCAATGCGGTGCTCTTTTCCCCCAACGGTGAAATCACCCAGCCCTCCGAGGCCCTTTACAAGAAAGCCATTCTCGTGGAGCGAGGAAGTTTCCGCCCGGTTACTCGAGTAAATATCGACATGCTCAAGTGCTCTGGGGCCCAATTCATTCAAGAGCCACTTATTCAGGGCAAGGACGTCATCGTCTTGGCGGAAATAACCATGAACAACCTGCTGGCTTCCGGGAAGCTAGACTACGAAGACTATCTCGCCCGTATCGACCTGTTGGGAGCCACCGGAAACTACGTTCTGATATCCAACTATTTCGAATTCTATCGGCTGACTTCCTACTTCCGCCGCTACACCAAGGAGATGATTGGCGTCTGTATGGGCATCAACAACCTCTTGGAAATCTTCAACGAGAAGTACTACTCCCACCTCGCGGGCGGCATTCTGGAATCCTTCGGCCGACTTCTTAAAAACTCGGTTCGCCTCTACATTTATCCCATGAAGCAACGCGCCTACCGGCGCTATCTTACCCTGCTCGCCGAGTCTCAGGACAACAAGGTTGCCGAACCGATCGATGGGGCCAACATAAGCGGAGGCCTAGCCGACGAGCTCATCATTACCTGCAACAACCTGCGGGTAACGCCTCAGCTAACGAACCTCTACCTGCACCTCTTGGAAAACGGATACATCGAGCATATCCGAGGAATCGACGAGGATCTGCTGGAAATTTTCTCGCGCGACATCCTAACCGCTATCGCCGAAAACGACCCGATTTGGGAAACCATGGTCCCCAAGGCCGCCGCCGACTTTATCAAAACGAAAAAGCTTTTCGGATACTGCGGCTGACATAAAAGCTGCTAAGCCTCATTCGCCATCCGACCAACAATCTGTATATGTCTGAAAATACAACCGACTCCGACGCCCACACTTCCACCAAAGCTCAACTGAAAGAACTTTCTCAAAAGCTGGGAGTTGTGCAGCGAGAGGCGGGCAGCCTAGGCATTCCCTCCCTAGTGATCGTGGAGGGCTTGGATGCGTCGATGAAAGGACGGCTGCTAAACGAAGTGCTTCTGGAGATCGATAGCCGCTCGTTCCGCGTCTACTCGACTCACGCAGGACAACAGGATCCTCGGCGTTATCCGCTCTTGCACCGATTCTGGAACAACACCCCCGCAAAAGGGAAAATCCAATTCTACGACCGCGGCCCCTACTACCTCGTACTGGATTCCTGGGCAGAGGGAAAACTCCACGAAGACGAATTGCCAAGCTACTGGGAAGACATCGTTAACTTCGAACGGCAGCTCCACGACAGTGGAGTAAAGATCGTGAAGCTCTTCCTCAACGTATCCAAAAAGACGCAGGCCAAGCGTTTCCGGAAGCTGGAAGACAACCCCAAAACAGCCTGGCGTGTCACCCCCAAGGACTGGCGCCGCCATCGCCAATACCGCTCCTATCTGGAGACAGCAAAGCAAGGGATGGAAGCCACCAACCGCGACTACGCCAGCTGGCACACCATCGATACCGAAAATTTCAAAACGGCCCTAGTCGACGTTTACAACCACATCATCGATACGCTTGAGAACGCGATCGAAGAGCAAAGAGCCCTCCTCGCCCTGCCAAAAGAGGAGAGAAATTGGGTGACGTATCAGGGGCATAACTACCTTGCCGATACCCAATTCGAAGAGCCGATGGACCGTCAGCTCTACAAAAAGACCTTGAAGCAGCGGCAGGAAAAAATCCATGAGCTCGTGCATGAGATCCACAGCCACGAGCTCCCTGTCGTCATCGCTTTTTGCGGATGGGACGCCGCCGGGAAAGGGGGATGCATTAAACGTCTCGTCCAGAGTATCGACCCGCGTGGCTACGACGTAAATCCAGTCGCCGCGCCCAATCAAGTCGAGCTAAGCCATCACTACCTCTGGCGTTTCTGGAAAGAAATGCCACCCCGTGGAAAGATCGCAATATTCGACCGCTCCTGGTACGGCCGCGTATTGGTGGAGCGAGTTGAGGCCCTCTGCTCGAATGACGATTGGCAGCGCGCCTACCGCGAGATGAACCAGATGGAAGAACATCTCGCAAAATTCGGTACTACCATCCTCAAGTTCTGGCTCCATATCGACAAAGATACTCAGCTGGAGCGTTTCGAAGCCCGCCAAACGGATCCGCTGAAGAATTGGAAGATCACCGATGAAGATTGGCGAAATCGGGAGAAATGGGAACGCTACGAAGAGTCGGTCAACGAGATGATCGAGAAGACGAATACCGATTACGCTCCTTGGAAAATCATTCCCGCCAACTGCAAGATGAGAGCCCGTCTTGAAGTACTCGATACCGTTATCAGTTCACTTAAGAAAGCAATCAAGCGAGCACGTAAAGCAGCTTTGTAATAAGCGCTTTTCACCCAATTTCGAACCACAAAAAAGCCGAGGCAGTTACGCCTCGGCTTTTGTGCAGAAAAACTAGAGGAGAAGAAATTACTTCTTCTTTTTCTTAGCCGCCTTCTTCTTGGCTACCTTCTTAACTGCTTTCTTGGCTACCTTAGCCACCTTCTTGGCAGGTGCCTTCTTGGCTGCTTTCTTAACAACCTTCTTGGCAGGTGCCTTCTTCACTGCCTTTTTCACAGCTTTCTTGACTACCTTCTTAGCAGCCTTCTTAGCAGGTGCCTTCTTGACGGCCTTTTTAGCTGCTTTCTTGGCTACCTTCTTAGTCGCCTTTTTCGCAGCTTTCTTAGCAACCTTCTTGGCAGGCTTTGGAGCTTTTTCGATTCCAGACTTGCTAGGAACAGTTGGCAATTTTTCGAGAGCTGCGCGGAGCAGTTCACCGATGCTTACCTTCTTGGCCTTGGCGAGCTTCACGAGATCTTTCTTCTGTGCGAGTGGAAGACGTACCGAGATCTGGCGGTGGTCTTCTACTGCTGGAGCAAACCCAGCGTAATCGAAGCCAGCGATCGCATGGCGAATAATTTCGCTTTTGGATACGCCGAGCTGCTTTTGATATTTATCGAGGACAGAGATGAGGTCTGCCTTCAGATCGAATGTGAGAGGAGAACTCTCAACGCCTTTTTTAGCGGCCATAACTTTAGTATGGTTAGGATTAACGGTTTATTCGGTGGGAATTTTAAACCTCTTATTACCGATCAGATACTTAAAAACATTAGATTTTCAAACATAAACGCGTTAGTATTTTTTGGGTACAAGCAGTTTTTACAATAAATTACGCCATTTTGGGCCCGTATCCAGATAATCTGAACCAACTCACTCTCAATTCCTACAAGTGTATCCAGTTCATAAAACCGGATACGGGAACCTTCAATGAAGTGCTGCGATGTCGGAAAATGGACCTCGATAGTAAGCGATTCATCGATACACTTCGATACGTCTCAGGATGAAATTACGATGAACGCCACCTCTTCGATTCGTATTGAAAACGGAAATGGCAACCAAGGACGGATTCATTTCCAGCAAACCCAGAGCCTCACGAGCTCAGACTAAGAAGTTGACAGAACTTGCCCACTATCACGAATCTCGAAGTCCCAAACCTTGAAACGATCATTCGAACAAAACCAAAATGGCTACCGTTGAATTAAGCAAACTGCTCAAGGTTTACCCAAACCGAAAAGGTGAAGATGTCAGGGCTGTTAACCAGATAGAGCTTTTCATCAAAGATCGTGAATTCATGGTGCTGGTCGGACCATCCGGATGCGGCAAGTCCACCAGCCTTCGCATGATCGCGGGATTGGAGGAAATCTCCGGCGGCGAGATCAAGATCGACGGAAATGTCATCAATGAAGTCGCTCCCAAAGATCGCGACATCGCTATGGTCTTTCAAAACTACGCCTTGTATCCACACATGAGCGTCTACGAAAACATGGCCTTCGGCTTGAAACGTCGTAAGTTAAAAAAGACGGAGATCGAGCGACGCGTAAAAGAGGCGGCCCAGATTCTCGGTATCGAAGATCTCTTACAGCGAAAGCCCTTCGCCCTTTCTGGCGGACAACGCCAACGCGTAGCTGTCGGACGGGCCATCGTTCGAAAACCCAAAGTGTTCCTTTTCGACGAGCCACTTTCAAATCTCGACGCGAAGATGCGAGTATCCACTCGAGCGGAAATCTCAAAGCTGCACGCCCGTTTGGCCGCTACCATGATTTACGTTACGCATGACCAAGTGGAAGCGATGACGATGGGAGATCGGATCTGCGTGATGAACGATGGCAATATCATGCAGGTGGCCGAGCCTCTGGAAATCTACAACCAGCCAGCCAACATGTTCGTCGCCAGTTTCATCGGTAGTCCGCCCATGAATCTTGTTGCAGGGACTATAACGCAGGAGGCGGATGCCCTCTACTTTTCCGCAGACAACTCTCCGCTCAAGGTGCGACTGAGCAACGTACTGGCAGAACCCGCTGCCAACTATCTGAACAAGCCTATCGTTTTGGGCATACGTCCAGAAGATATACAGGACACGCGAGACTTGGCTGACTACGAACCTGAACACACAGCTCAAGTAGTCGTCGACGTGGCAGAACCCATGGGCAACGAAACCATACTCTACCTTTCGTCAGGTCAGCAATCCCTCATCGGACGTATCAGGAGTGACGTCTTAATTCGATCCAACCAAAGTCTGTCTGTCCGGCTAGACCTGAGCAAAGCGCACCTGTTCAATCCGGATACGCAAGCGAACATATCCCTCTGAGCTCAAGCTGCTCCCACTTGTAGCTGCTGGGCCGGCGAGTCATCACCGCACAAGGCTGAGCAGGCTTTCAAATCGAGCTTACCCGAACCTAGCAGGGGTAAGCTGCCCACTTCGACAAGGTGCTGAGGAATCCACAAGTTGGGCAAACCTTGGTTTCGCAAGCGTTTTGAGAGTTCAACACCGTCACAAGACCGAGTGGTCAAGAGGACCAAGGACTCTCCCTTTTTGCCGCAAGCTCGAGACCCGACGAACAAGGAAGGGACCTCGCTTTCTCCAATTTCTGGATACGCTTCTACTATGGCTTCCTCTACCGCTGTGTGGGAGACCATCTCGCCACCGATCTTTGAAAACCGTGAGAGACGTCCCTCGATCCAAAGAAAGCCCTCATCGTCGATACGTCCCAAATCACCCGTATCCAGCCACCCATCTTGCGTAAAACGAACTTCCGAGCTCGGCTCTAAATAGCCGCAGAAAATATTCGGTCCCTTCACAAGTATCAGTCCGCCACTACCTGGTTTGGCGATTTCCGATTTATTCTCCGGATTCACAATACGTATACGGATTCCCGGCAAGGGAAGACCTGCCGACCCCTGTTTACTGCCATTCTGCGCCAAGGCATAACGTCCCTTGAGCGCATCGCTTCGCAAACAATTGGCAGAGATTACCGGAGCGCACTCGGTCATTCCATAACCCTCCAGAATGCTGATTCCAAAACGGCGTTTCCATTGCTCCGCTAAATCCGATGGCAGCTTCTCCGCTCCCGCCACCACCAGCCGCAAGCTCTTCAAGTCTTCACTCGATGCCTTTTTAAGATAAGGCCTGAGAAAAGTCGGCGTGCCGATCATCACGCTTACCGACTCCTCACGTATCGCCATGAGATTATCTTTCGCTTGCAAAGGCGACCACGTAGTAACGACCTGCATTCCATTCAAAATTGGCAGCCAAAATCCTCCCGTCAGTCCGAAGCTGTGAAACAAAGGCAGATTGGCCAGGAGCCGATCCGAAGAACGCATCAAGTAGCATCCAGAAAGTTGCGACACGTTGGCCACTAGATTTCGATGGCTCAGAGGAATCCCTTTCGGCTCCGCAGAACTCCCGCTTGAGTATAACAGGGTCGCTTCCCTGCCCCCTCCGAATTCAGCCACCGAATACAATTTAGCCAACAGAGCTCCCGGCAAAAGAATGGCGGCAAAAGCACTCCCACTCTCGCCGCCGGACAATCTTTGATTAGGTACCTCGAGACGCCCAAAGCTGCCACCGATAGTTGGTAATTACGAAAACGTTTCGATCCCAAGGATCGGTCGACCATCTTTGTCGAAAATGGTTTCCGGGCCAGTACTTTCAAACTGAGATAGGCCAAAGACTTTTCCAGCTTCCTGCGATTTGAAAAACCATCCTGCGACAGGTCCAACACCGCTTCGCGCAAACTCTCTACCGACGCTTGATCAAACTTCACAGCATCCCCGAAGGCAAGCGATACCTGACGACGCAAAGGCTGCCCCCAACGATAGCGAAACGGCTTGTCAGAGAAGCTGAATACAGATCCCCACATCCCGTCGATCGCCAAGGGAACAACCGGTACCTGTGCCAATCGAGCAATGAGTTCGGCCCCTTTCTTGAAGGGCATCACCATGCCAGTGCGCGTCAAAGCTCCCTCCGGGAAAAGGCAAACCACACCACCCGCCTTCAAGGCGTCGACCGTTTTGCTAACCGCATCCTTGGCTCTACGCGGCGAAACCGGGATGACGTTGAACTTCCGATACACCCACTTCATCAGAGGATATTTCAAAAGCTCATCCGTGCCGACGAACTGTACTGGGCGAGGTGAGCTTGCCCAAATCAGCAATGCATCCGCGTAGCTAACATGATTGGATACTAAAAGCGTACCGCCTTCTCTCGGAAGTTTTTCGGTGTATCTCGGCTTCAGGGAATAGAAGACTTTGCACGCAGCCATGAGGACTAAGCGAACCAGGCTCTCCGGCACCAAAACAGTCATCGCCGCGGTTACTACGACACTGGTTCCCGCCACGATCCAAAGCTGAGCCTGCGGACTCCAGCCCATATATCCCATTGCCGACGCGATCAAAACGAAGGCTCCTGAAACGACATTGATCAGCAGGTTGTTGGCCGCGATCGATGTCACGCGAGCGTCGTCGCGAGCGGAAGCAACGAACAAGGCGTTCAAGGGAGCGGAAAAAAGTCCTCCCGCCAAACCGAGGATTAAAACACCGGCCGAAACCATCCCATCGTTGTCCCAGAACAAAGCAGTCAAAGGAATGAACACGCTCAAAAGGACAACCCCCAAAAACGATAGCCCGACTTCGATGCGGCGTCTACAAAGGTAGGCGGCAAGGCCGCTTCCAGCAGCGACTCCAAATCCGAGTAAAGCCGCCATTCCTCCACCTTGGCTGGCAGATCCAACTGATTGACCATGATCAAGGCGGCTATCTTGCAGCAAGATCATGATCAACATGGCCCCCACTCCGTAAAACCAAGCCAAGCCGAGGGAGGTCCATCTCAGGACAGGCCGAGCGAAAAGCTCGCGAGCCGCAGCGATAAACGAGCTGTCCTTTTCGACTTCCGTTTCAGAATTGGAGTCGATGCGCGACACTGCCCCGTAAGCAAAAAGCGCAAAGAGACTCGAAGCCGCTCCGGCGATGGCGGTCGCTTGCCAAGGGTCTCCCAGCAGCTTCCAGAGTTGGTCAAAGGACCATCCACCCACTGCAAGCCCCACCAATGTCGCACCTACGCCCGCAAGGCCCAGCAGCCCCATCATTTGCCCAAGCCTTTCAGTTCCGCAAAGGTCCTTCAAAAGCGCGTTGCGAGAAGGAGCGAGAAGACTGGATTGGCAGGCAACCAAAGCGAGCGAGGCGATCACCCCGCCGAATGAGCCCTGAATTGCGCTGAAGCCCAAGCCAGCTGTCGCCGCCGCTTGCAGCAATAAACTGCCCCGCACCACGGCCGACTTGGAAAAGCGGCCCGTCAGCTTTCCTGCCACTGGAGCGAGAAAAATATAAGGCAGCACATATAGGGCGGAAATAACGCCTACCCAAACCGCAGCCTGACGCTCCGGAAACAAGGCCGCCACCAAAGCGGAGGCGGTGATTTTAGCGATGTGGTCGCCCAAGGCATTCAAGCCCTGGGAACCGATCAGCCGGTAAGAGTAAGAGAGAGGAGCAGATTTTTGCATGCCTCTCTATTTGCTAGCGTCATGCCAGCCCGCGAGAAGTGAGAATTACGAACCCTCTAACCAATGCTTATCAATTACTTACAAATCCTCAACCCGTCCAACTAAATCCAACCCCAGAATCCAATGTACAAATTTTGTCCAACTAGGCTTAGCGTTTTCTATCAATCGACTCCCAAAACATAGCGTTTCGCAGTCCTTCTGTCGACTTGGAGAACGCGAGCGGTCTCTTCATAACTCCCGCCTCGTCTGTAGATTTCCTGGGCGTAGCGGCTCAGCAATTGATTCGCGGTCAATTTTTCTCCTGCCGCCTCTTTGACGCGATCCGCGTCCACTCGGCTCAAACCGAGATCCTCCGCCTCGTAGCGACCGTGAATCATAATGTTACGCACGCATTGCTCGAGCTCTCGGAAGTTGCCGGGCCACTGGTAGGCCGAACCAAGGTTTTGCTTTATCCAGCCAATCGACTCCTCTGCCAGCGATTCCGCGTCCACGGGACCAGCCACTTTGAGGGCGATATGGCGGACCAGAGTTCCTATCTCCGCCCCACTCCCTGAAAGCACTTCGCTAAGAGATGGAGTCCGAATCCGATCCGCGCAAAGGCGGAAATAGAAGTCTTCACGGAAGGACCCGGCGGCGATCTCATCCGGCAAATCCCGGTTCGTAGCGGCCATAATCTTTCCGACGAAAGGCCTCAGCGCGGTGTCGCCGAGCCTCTGGAATTGCCGAGTCTGCAGCACCCTCAGCAGCTTAACCTGAATGGACGCATCCGTCTCTCCTATCTCATCCAAGAAGACGGTACCAAACGCTCCGCATTTCTCGAAGTAGCCTTCCCGATCCTGCAAGGCTCCCGTGAAGGCTCCTTTGCGATGCCCGAAAAGCTCGGACTCGATCAATGTGGGAGAGAGTGCCGAAAGGTTGAGCGGATAAAACGCTTCCGAGAAATCGACCGCAAAACGCCCCGTCTTGATATCGAAGGGAACGAATCGGGACATGCCTACCGCCCGAGCCACCAACTCCTTGCCCGTGCCCGATGGACCCGTTATCAAGGTCACGATATCGCTCATCCGATTGTAGAGCGAGCGTTGGTAGCGGCGCATGTCGTGGGTAAAACAACTGCCCCAGATTCGGCTTCGCAGGGCGCAGATCGCCTCGGAGCCACCCACCAGATACCGGTAGATATTCAGCCACGCCCGTCTCAACTGAAAGTAGAGCGCAAAATACAATCCCTCCTGCTCAGGCGAAAAGCGGGTGGCCGCGTGCACGCTCAGAAAATACCGCTGGCGGTCCCGATACTCGTAGAAAAAGGAGACGCCGCCAGGCACTGGCTTTCCCGCAAGAGCGCCTTCGATAAGACGGTCGTACTTCTGCATGAACTCGTGATAAACCACGAAGTGTACAAGGTTTTCGTAGACCACTCGCTCCCCTTCATCCACCTGCCTAGCTTTGGCGAGCTTGGACCGGGCAGCTTCCATGAACTCGAGCGCCATAGCCAAGAGCTTCTTTAAATTCGGGGCCAACAACTCTTCCGCCCCGCCAGGAGCGACGTAACGATACCGTTCCTGATAGTCCTCCCCCAAGCACTCCCGCTCCAGTTGCCATCGAGACTCTTCAAAGGGATTACAATAAACCACTTCAGCCAGTTTCTGAGCAAGTGGCCAATGATCACGGACAAATATCTTTTGCGGCATGGGTGTACATTAATTGCACATAAGCACCAGTCAACAGTTGTAAGGATATCGATTCTTCAAATCGTTCCATCAAAAACCGAACAACGTATTTCACTGTCCATCTGTTACTTACAAATTTTCCTACCCTAAATGGCATCTGCAGTGCGATGGAGAGTGGCATGAAACGAATCACTTCCCCTTCTCTCTCTCGCCATACCATCGGAAAAATCCTCGCCAGCAGCCTCGGCATCGTATGTGCCTTCCTATTGGCCTCCGCCTACCTTCGACTAGGTGTCGAACGCCCGCACCAATTGGATCAAGCCTACCAAGCGATGGGTCCGGTCAATACCACCATCCAAGAGATCATCCGCCAAGCCTCACGCTAACGGAACATGCGGGTCGGCAAGTTACTCGTCTTCTTCGGCTGGCTTGCCCTGTACGCGGGAAAGCGGCGTACCGTATACGTTCCGGGTCAAGCCCTCCATATCGAACACCCATTCAGGCACTTCGACCCCCAGAGCGGGGTCCGTCACGCGAAAACGGGTTTTGTCTCGCGTCTGCTCGTTGCGCACGTCGACCTGACTGAGAACACCTTGTCCGTCTACGATTTTGAAGGCCACCACGGAGAGCGTTTTGCTCAGCTCGCCTTCCGCATCATAGATTTCCACGCGATTCAGAGCGTTGAACTCCTCATCGAGATAGATACGAACCTTGGAGATGTGAGCCCTGATTCCCTCTGCCTCTTGCGGTGGCAACAGCGTGAAAACATGAGTCGGGCGACTCCGCTTGGTGGTTCGCCCCTCGTACTCGAAATCCTGCCAAAAGGAAAAAGGCATCAACAGGTCGAAGATGGTGAAATCGCTGCCCGCTATCCCCTCGAAATAGGATTCCGCCGCAACCGGTTTAGGAAGCTCCGCCGACTCGTCCCAGCTGTTGGAGCTGACCGCATTGGCAAAGATCCCATTTTGCAGCAAAAGCCGCTTCACCTCGGCGGGAATGAGTTTTCCCTGATCCGTCACATCCGACTGCTTGAGAGCGATATCGATTCGAGTGAGCGGACCATATTCGGTCTGAGTGCCAATCAACACGCCAGGAACCTCAACTGTATCGCCCCGTCGCGGCATGATTCGCAACTCGAAGCCAAGCCGATAATCTCCCGCGATCCCGAGGCTCCGGAAAGTATTGAGGATCTCTAGCCCGTCCGCCTGGCTCACGTCCTCTCCCAAGGTGTCAAGCGGGCTATCCGATAGCCTCCGCTGAGCCGAAAGCTCCAATAGGCAGAATAGACCGAAACCCGCTAGCAGCAGGACTCGCTTGATTCTAGGTACAAAAAAGGCCGGGCGTATTCCCATGCGTTGGGTAGACCCGGCCATTTGAAAAGGTATCCGTACGGAATTCTTTATTGAGCTGGCAGTTCTTCAGCAGCTTCTTCCGCTGCATCCTGAGCTTCCGCTGCTTGCGACTCAACTTGCTCGGCAGCCGCATCGACTTCGTCCGCCGCAGCGTCAGTCGCTTCTTCGGCTTCAGACATCAACTCCTGCAACGCGCTAGATGCTGCGCTTTGCTCAGGCGCGTCGATCTGCGGAAGAGCTCCTTCGACGCCGGCCTTCGCCACCTCATGCTGGTGCAGCTTGGAGAGATAGAGGCCAAAAGTGAGCAAGAAAAATACGATCGCAGTGTTACGAGTCCACTTGGAAAGGACGCTGCTGGTTTCCGCTCCGAGAGCCGACTCGGCCATGCCCCCGCCCATAGCAGCGCCAAGGCCACCGTTGGCGTTACCACGTTGCATGAGCACCAAAAAGATCATGAAAAGGGACACGAGGACCAGTACTACTGTGAGAAAGCCGTTGAGAAAATCCATAATTAGAGCCGGAGACAGTCGAAAAAGGATTTTGCCTTGTCAAGGACGGAAACACTCTTGCGATCTAAAGCCCCCCTCTAGGGCTCGAGAGTACGAATCCGCCAAAAGCGAACCGAGGCCCCTGCTTGCAGATCCACATCGACGCTGAGGCTTGAGCCTGTCCCATTCAGAGGAGACCCCACCGAAACCCAACTTTCCGTTCCGAGACCGACTACCGTTTCCAGCTGGTAGGCAACTCCCACATCACTGGACCAAGTCAGGGTATACAGTCCATTGCCTCGGCTCGTGACCAGAACCTCCGCGGGATCCAAAACAGGACCGGCGGGCGAATCGCTAGAGCGCATAAACAACTCAACAACCGTCCCTCCCACTCCTACAGCATAGAACCGGTCGAGATAGAAAACCACGTCCCGAAACCCACCGAGATTGGCGATTTCCTGAGAAAGGTAACCTACAGGAGAGGCCTCCCAATCGATTCCGTTCATGGAAGCCCAAACCGAGGAGCCATCTCCCACGGCAACGAACAAGCCCGCCCCATAGGCTAGCCCCTTCACATCGCCATCGATGCCGGTAACGGAGCTGGCATTCCAATTCGCCCCATCGGCGGAAACCATCGCTTGCGCGGAGCTACCATCGTAGCTCGACCCCAGCCCCAACCAAAGCGAGCTTCCATAGAGAGAGCCGGTGGTGAGCATGTCTATCTCCGGAACATTGGTACCGCTGACCGATGCCAAAGTCCACGTGCTGCCGTCTGAGGACCGATAAGCTTCCACGTCATTTTGGCCAGGAAATACAGTTGCCCAATTACCATCCGCATAGGCAATGCTCCAAGCGTGGAATCCGCTCGGCAAATCTGAAACTGCTTGCCAGGTCGCTCCATCATCTTGCGACACGACCAAACCATCGGAGCCTCCTGCCGCGATTACCTTGCCCTGCCCCGCGGCCACTGTGCGGAGAAAATCATTAATGGCTCCCGCTTCCTGATTTCGGGTAGTCGTCCACGTAACGCCATCGGTAGAAGTCAGAGCTAACCCTTCGTTTCCAACCGCCACGTAGTTGGATCCCAGGTACAAGGCGTCATCCATGAGCGGCATGTAGGCGCTGGAATCGGCCGAGTAGACATGTTCGTTCCAACCGAGCCCATCGAAGTCGTTCACCACCACCACGGTTTCGGTATCGGTATCGCCAAAGGCGACCAGTTGGCCGGCGCCAGCGGCTATCACAGTAAGATTCGCGACAGATCCCACCGCCGCGTTTCTGGTGGTCCAAGAGCTTCCGTCGGAGCTGCTCGTTATAAAACCACGCTCTCCCACGGAGACGAAAATGCCATTCCCAAACGCAACCCCGTTTAAAGAAACCTGCAGATACGCCGAGCTCGCGTAAGAGGCTCCCGTCGCCGAGGTACCAACGCTTCCGTTGATACCCACCGCCACAAACTGACCATTTCCGTAAGCAACCGAATTGAAGTAATTATAGTCACCCTCGGACACTTCGTTCCACGTGACCCCATCGGAACTGTTGGATGAATAGCTGTTTGGGCCGACCATGGAAAAACTTCCATTTCCTTCCACCCCAGCTGTTCGAGTCCAGAAATACGGTTGCAACTCAGCATCAGTCGAGGCGCTGGCCCGGACTTCGGTCCATGTGGCCCCATCCGCGCTTGATACCACTCGACCACTGCCTTCGATCGCGAAGTAAGTAGCGCCTCCGTAGAAAATGGATACAAATTCACTCGCTTCAATCGACGTCACCGCCGACCAAACGATTCCATCCGCACTGCTCACCATACCACCCGATTCGCCCACCGAAATCCAACCCGCTGTTCCATAGGCGACTCCGACCAACCTCTCGGAAAGGCCGCTATCCGCTTCTGTCCATGACGAACCGTCGGTAGAATATATAATAGTACCATCGTCCCCCACCGCAACGAACTGGCCCGAGCGGGATGCCACGTCGTTGAGCGCTACCGTAACGCCGGGATCGACATCGCTCCAGCTGCTCGCATCGGTGGAACGGCTAACCCAACCGCCAGAACCCACCGCGACCCAGACTCCATCCGCGAAGGCGACATCGTTGTAAGAGCGAAGCCCGCTGCTGGAATGCGACCAAACGATGGACCGTGTATCCTCCGAGGTCGTGGCGGAAACGATTTCCGAATAACGCCCATAGATCGAACTCTCCGCCTCAATGCGGTAGCGATAAAGAGTGAGCTCCTGCAATCCAACGTCGACAAATGACGTCACATCCGCGGCGGTCCTGCCTACTTGGCTAAAGTTCCCATCCGCTCCAAGAGCCCGATAGATGAGATAACCACTCTCGCCCGTCACGTCATTCCAGGTGAGTCGAGCTTGATAGGGATTCAATACCGCGACATCGAATCCGTCCGGAATGGCAGGCGGAGTCGCCACAGTACGAACAGTCGACCAATCGGAAACGACACTACCCGCCACCGAACGCACCTGATATTCGTATGTATATCCGGATACAAATGTAGTATCGTCGTAAGTGATAGAGCTCGCTCCCGATACGTTCGCTATCGTTGTGAATGCGGAATCGCCTTGTAGCCTTCTCTGCAATTCGTATCCATCTGATCCGTACGCCTGAGACCAGCGGAGAGTTACGACGCCTTCGCTCGACAAGCTCCCCGAATACCAGCTCGGCGTAATAAGCGGACTGCCACTTTGGTTGACCACGAGACTGTTACTCCCAAGAGCAACCGTAGCGCTGCGGCTCGTTAGATCTGGATTGTACGACACATTCACTTGAACAGCGCCGTTGCCAGTGCCACTCGGGTTCGTAAGTGAAATCCAACTGGAATCCTCAGTCGCAGTCCAAGAGCTGGAAGATCCGGCCAAAACGTTGACTGTGTAGTTTCCTCCGTTGGGACCGGCCTCGATATCCGACTCGAAAAAGATAGGATCGGACGTGGAGCTACTGCTTGCCTCTGAAGTCACTACCACGCCATTCACCGCGTTCGTTCCCACCGCAACCCAAAGCGTCGGGCCGACTGCGACTCCATTTAAGTCCCCGGGAGCATTCGCGGTACTGGTTAAATTCGTCCAGCTTGATCCATTATCCGAATACGCAAGCAATCCCGCCGATCCGGTACGCCCAACTAGGACCGAGGTTCCGTTCGTACCCGCGACTCCATAGCCAATGCCGCCTAAGCCTGCCGATTGAGTCAGGTTCGTCCACGTCTCGCCATCCTCAGAAACCAAAACATGGGCAGTCGTGCTTCCACCGCTTAAAGTCCCCTCCCCGGTCGCCACGAATCGACTGCCGTCATAAGCCACTGAATACGCTACTCCGCCGATGTCGACCGCCACCGTGTGGTCTTGCCAATCACGGCCGTCCTCCGAGGTCAAAAACACCACTCGGGCCCCGTTGGTGCCGACCGCCACGAACTTGCCATTTCCGTAGGCGACTCCTTTGAGGTTTCCTCCGATGCCTAGAGTTGAAGTTCGGTTCGTCCAAGCCGCCCCGGTGGTCGAAGTGGCCACGACTGCGACCGAGCCCGTTTCTCCCACTGCGACCCAAGTTCCGTTGCCATAGGCCACATCATTGAGAATGCCGCCGATCGAGGCGCTACTCGTGAAGTTGTTCCAATTGATACCATCGTAAGAGAAGCCTATTAAGCCGTAGGTCGAATTCGTGCCGACTGTGACGAAGCTGCCATCTCCATAAGCAATCCCGTTTAGGATTCCGCCGAGATTGGCGGAACTAGTACGACTGGTCCAAGTGACGCCGTCTTCTGAAGAATAGATCAGGCCCGCGGTCGAATTTGTCCCCACGGCTACATAGAGGCCGTCGCCGTAATCGACATCATTAAGGATGCCGCCTATACCAGCACTCGTAGTCTGGTCAGTCCAAGTCGTCTGCGAATAAGCTAAACTTGCAGAGATAACGATACACAGCAGGGCGAAAAGAGGGATTCGTCTCAACATCACCCCTGCATAAAAGGGACAAACACCCCTGGCAAGATTACAGAGGCCTGGATGCGACCGTTAGAAGTAAAAACGATAATACGACGACGTACTACGCTTCTTCCAAGCCGATCTTCTCGAGGATGCGCTGCAAGTCGTCGTTGCCGGTGTACTCGATCATGATCTTACCTTTCTTGGGCGAGTGCTTGAGAGCCACCTTGGCATTAAGATAGGAAACCATACGCTTCTCGATGTCTTCGATGGCGGCGGCTTCCGCGGAAGAAACAGTGCGTCCTCCGCTTTGCTTGCCCTTGCCGGAGCGCTTCATGCTCTCAATCAGAGCCTCCGTTCCACGCACGCTTACCCCCTCTTCGATGATGCGACGAGCGATCAAAACCTGCTCTTGCTTAGCCTCGAGACCGAGCAACACCTTAGCGTGCCCGGTGGACAAAAGACCAGTCGACAAATAGCCACGAACTTCATCGGGAAGCGTCAACAAACGCAGCGAATTCGCCACTGTCGCGCGGCCCTTGCCCACTCTTTCGGCTACCTGCTCCTGAGTCAGATCAAAGTCCCGCAGCAAGCTGGCGTAGCCGAGAGACTCTTCGATCGGGTTTAGGTTCTCTCGCTGCAGATTCTCGATCAAGGCCATGGAGGCCGAGGAAGAATCGCCTGCCTTGATAATGCGGGCTGGGATCTTGCCGAGCTTCAGCATCTTGAAAGCCCGCCAGCGACGCTCGCCAGCAATGAGCTGATAACGCCCATTTACCTCGCGAACCACGATCGGTTGGATCAAACCTTCGCTGCGAATGCTTTCGGCCAAATCGCTTAGTTGGCTCTCTTCGAACTCACGGCGTGGCTGATAAGGATTCGGCTCCACCTTGGAAATCGGCAACTCCATGAAGTCAGGACTTCCCGCCGGTTCCGGCGCAGGGGCTGGCGCAGCTTTGACTGCCTTGGTCGCCTTCTTGGCCGGAGTCTTCGCCGGCGCTTTCGCCTTCGTTTCGGCAGGCGCCGACTGGTTCGCTTTGTTGCCGGAAATCAGGCCGGCTAGCCCTTTGCCCAATCTGGGTTTCTTCGCCATGTGGTGTGGGTGCTATTGAGAGTCTTGAGGAACAAAAATGGTCTGCCCGACCTGCAGGAGGCGCGGATCGGAGATCTTGTTGATGTTTTGGATCCAATCGCTGCGGGAATTGTACTTTTTGGCAATACTCGAGATGCTTTCTCCTGGAGCGACTTCATGCGGAACGCCAGTTGTTGGAATCCCAGAAGTATCGAAATTGGTTTTAACGTCCTTGCGTGGCGCTGGCATGGTCGGGACTGAATTCAGCGCCTTGTTAACTGTCTTGCCAAAGGCTTCGAGCTTGTCGCCAACCATGTTGACCATCTCGTTTCGCAAAGTCTCGTCTCTAGCCTCCAAGGCGGTAACCGCCTTGCGAACAACCTCGTTCACCTGGGCTACCGTGGCGTAATTGCCGGACTGGCGCTGAACCTTGCCTTCCAAATCCTCCACCAACGACTTCAGCCGAGCGTTCTCGCGGCGCATGTCATCCATCTCCGAAAGGAGAGCTCTCATCTGCTCCATCATGAGTCGCTGGTCTTCCACCATATTGGCCACCTGGTACTGCAGGTTGGAAGACTGAGCGGAGAGCTGAGAGGTAAAAACAAGGGCGAACGCAAAAAAGGCTGGGACAAATCTAACGAGGCGAGTCATGGCTGGGGATGGTGGGAAATTCTGTTTTCGAAAACAAGTGTTTAGAGAGCAAGGCGGCCCTTGCTGACAAAGAATTCCTCAATTCGCCGCCTTCGCTAGCCCTTGACGTGCTCCGCGGTGACAAGTTCCGTCATCTCCCGCGATTCGAATACGGACCCGACCGGTAAATCGTAGCCTCGCAAAAACTCGGCCGCCGTCAGCATCTTGCCTCCCGGCCTCTGCAGCTTTTTGAGAAAAACAACTCCGTCGCCGCACGCGACCTTCAAACCTTCGTCTTCCAGCCCAAGCACAGTGCCGGGATCAGCCTCTGCCCTTTCATTCTGATAGCCTGCCAACCCAATCTTGATCGATACCTCGCCCCAATTGGCGCGAGTGGAAGGCCAAGGGAAAAGCCCGTTGATCCGGCGAGCCAGAACCTTGGCTGGAGCACGAAAATCAAGTTCTCCATCCCCCTTGCCAAGCTTGCGAACAAAAGAAACTCCGGCCGGATCTTGCTCCTGCAACTCGGGTTCGCCCCCATGCGCGATCGGCAAACCACGAACCAACAAAGGAGCGCAGGCATCCGCTAGTCGGGACTCCACATCCAATGCTGTATCAGACTCGCCGATACCAACTTTCTCCACATCCAAAACCGGCCCTGCATCCATTTCACGAACCAACTTCATCAGCGAAACGCCCGTTTCTTGATCGCCCGAAGCCACCGCGCACTGGATCGGCGAAGCTCCACGGTATTTCGGAAGCAGAGACGTATGCAGATTCCAGATACCAAGCCTTGGCGTATCGATCAGTTTTTGGGAAAGGATATGCCCATAGGCCATTACCAAAATCGAATCCACTGCCATTGCTTCGATTTCCAAACGCTCAGCCTTACCCATCTTCTCAGGTTGGTAGACAGGCAAGTCACGTTCTAAGGCCCAAGTCTTTATCTCGTTGGGAACGACTTTCTTGCCGCGACCTCTGGGCCGGTCTGGTTGGGTATAGACCGCGACCAGTTCGATTTCACCACAGCGACCAGATACCACAGCTTCCAGTCCGGGCAAAGCGATTGGGTCCGAGCCCATGAAAATCATTCGAAACGCCATAACAATACAGGCGGCAAACGCGCCGCGGGATCCTAATCCTCCTCTTGGATGTACGGGTTCTTCTTGTTCACCAGATCAAATACCATCGGGCAGCCATCGAGCTCGAATTCTTCGACCAGCCCCTTCAGCAGGAAGCGCTTGTAGGAGTCGCCCAGCTTCTTGGCCTGATTACAGAAGATCTTGAAACGGTATGGATAGTTTCCGGTGTGCACCGCGTAATAGATGCGGAAGCGGCGGCCGTCCTTTTTCGGAGCAGGCAAACGCTCGGCCATCTTGTAGAGCTTGTTGTTCAAACGTCCGGTCGGAATCTTGCGGCCCTGACGTTTGTTGAGCTGGCGAGCGGAGAGAAGAATCTTCTCTACATCGATGCCTTCCTTCGCGGATACGAAACGTACCGGAGAACCGGGCACGAAGAACAGCTCACGGTGAATCCCCTTTTCGAAGGCTTCACGGAATTTCGCTTCCGAGTCGAATCCGTCGATCTCCTCGTCTTCCCAAGCCTTCAGTGCCAGGTCCCACTTGTTGACCACGATGACAACTGGCTTGTTCGCCTTGGTCGCTTCGCCGGCAATCGCCTTGTCCTGATTGGTCGGACCTTCTTTGGCGTCGATGACCATGAATACCACGTCCACGTCGCGAATCGCGTCCAGCGAGCGAACGCGGGAGAAGTATTCGACTGAGGAGTTGAGCTTGGTCTGCTTTCGAATCCCAGCGGTATCGGTGAGCATGAAGTGCCAATCTTCCCCACGCTTCGACTTCCAAACGAAAGGCATCTCGATGGAGTCGCGAGTAGTGCCGGGCACGTCGCTCACGATGAAACGATCCGACTGGACCAGACAATTGCTCAAGGAGGACTTTCCGACATTTGGGCGGCCAATGAAGCAAACCTTCAGCACCTTTTTCCCATCGTCTTCCGGCTCCTGAGGCGGACCGACAATCTCGTCACGCAACTTCAAGACCGCTTTTCGCAAAGTGCTCATACCTCGTCCGTGTTCGGCGGATACAAGATGCGGCTCTCCAAATCCGTAGCGGTAGAACTCCTTGTCCTTGATGGCAGTCGTTTCCGTATCGACCTTGTTGACGACGAGAATCACTCGCTTGTCGCCACGCCGCAAACGCTCGGCCATCTGCTTATCCAAAGCCATCAAACCTTCGCGCCCATCAACGACGAAGAGCACCAGATCGGCTGCGTCGATAGAAAAGTCGATCTGGCCTTCTACCGCATTGACGATCTTACCGGGAGTGTCGCTCATACCTTCGACAAGCCCCATACCTCCGGTATCCATCAACGTGTAGCCATCATCCAGATCGCGGGTGATGACGTCGCGCGTCACCCCTGGCATATCGTGAACGATAGAAATGCGCTTGCCCGCCAATCGATTGAAAAGGCGGCTCTTGCCGACATTTGGTCGGCCTACGATTGCCACTGTGAAGTTCATATTTGGAAATTGATTAAACCACAAAACGTACAAAAGCCACAAACGGGATGTTCGCGACTCTCGTATTCATTTTGTGAATTCTAAGCGTTTTGTGGTTAACTTAAATTACTTGCAGTTGTTGACGAAGCGTTCGATGCGATTGCACGCCTCCACGATCTGATCGTAGCCGGTAGCGAAACTGCAACGAACGAAGCCCTCTCCGTATTGGCCAAAAGCCGTACCAGGCACCATCGCCACTCGCTCTTCTTCAAGCAAACGCTTGGCGAAAGTTTTGGAATCCAAGCCCGTTGAGGTGATATTCGGGAAGGCGTAGAATGTCGCGTTTGGCTTGTGACAAGTCAGACCGATCTCGTTAAAGCGACGCACTACGAGGTCGCGACGGCGCTGGTAGGCCTGACGCATTTTCTTCACCGCCTCGTCTCCATTACGCAAAGCTTCCACGCCCGCATCCTGAGCTACGATGGAAGCACACATCATGGAATATTGGTGCACTTTCATCATCGCTTCGGTCAATGGAGCAGGAGCGCAGGCGTAGCCCAAACGCCATCCCGTCATGGCCCAGCCTTTGGAAAAACCGTGCAAGAAGATAGTACGTTCGCGCATGCCTGGGAAAATCCCGATACTCACGTGCTCACCTTCGTAAGTCATTTCAGCGTAAATCTCGTCGCTGATGACTAGCATGTCCTTCTCGACCGCGAACTTGGCGATCTCTTCGAGCTCCTTGCGCTCAGCCACACCGCCGGTCGGATTACAAGGCAGATTGATCATCAGCACCTTACAACCGGGCTCCCATGACCTTTTCACCTCTTCCGCCTTCAAGGTAAATCCTGAGGCAGCTTCCGTCTTGATAGCAATTCCGACTCCGTGAGCCAACATTACAGTCGGGTGATAGGAAACGAAACAAGGGTCCTGATAAAGTACCTTGTCGCCCGGATTCAGCACCGCGCGAAGTGCGATATCCATGGCTTCGGAAACTCCCACCGTTACCAACACTTCGTTGTGCGGATTGTATTCCAAACCGAAGTTGCGACCTACGTAGTTCGCGATTTCGCGACGAAGCTCGATCAAGCCGAGGTTCGAAGTGTAGTGAGTGCGGCCCTTCTCCAATGCGTAGATCGCCGCCTCGCGTATGTGCCAGGGGGTGGTGAAGTCCGGCTCGCCGATTCCCAGCGAGATGACGTCCTTCATCGCCGCCACCAGCTCGAAGAAGTCGCGGATTCCCGAACGCGGGAGTCCGATAACATGATCGGCGATAAAACGGTTTTGATCTTCAGACATTGTATTTTTGGTTTTATGGGAAGAGCCGCTTGCTGCGGCTTTGTATTCAGAAATTGCTTGTATATAAAAACTCGAAAAGCGGCGTGACAAAAGTCGCGACCGCTCGGAAGGATTCGAATTGTATGTTCGTTCCCCGCTACGGCGTCACGTCGAGACGCGCCTTGTCTTCCGCTGGCTGCTCGATCAGGTAACCTTGCTCCTTGTAGGCTCGCAGCATGAAGTGGGTAGCGGTAGAGAGAACACCCTCGATTGTTGAGAGTCTCTCGGAAACGAAACTGGCTACCTTGTGCAGCGAAGAGCCCTTCACCACCACGTGCAGATCGTAGCCACCAGACATGAGATAGCAGGATTCGACTTCGTCGAAACGGCTGATGCGCTGGGCCAAACGGTTGAAGCCTCCGTCGCGCTCGGGAGTGATCTTCACCTCGATCGCGGCACGAACAGCCAGGGAATCATCCTTGTCAGGATTGAACACGGGGATCCAGCCGAGAAGGATGCCCGCATCCTTCAACGCCTTCAGCTGAGCCTCGATCTCTTCCACGGACATGCCGAGGATTTCGGCCATTTGCCGTTCATTGAGTCGCTCTCCTTCTGATAGCAGCTTGAGTACCTTGTTCATAATTGCGAGGGACTGTGCATCATTCCTCGCAGACTGCCAGCTCGAAATTTAGGCAGCCTTTGGCCGCTCCGAGCACCCCAAAAAACTGATCACAATGCGAGTTTTGGACAGTCCTCGCCCCTCCAATCTGCGGTTCGAGAATCTGCACGGCATTTTTCGCGAGAAGCAGGCTTTACGCTAGGAGACTCTCGCGCCAACTTCACACACTTATGTTCGAAAGCCTGACAGATAAGCTCACCAACGCGATGCGCCACCTGCGGGGCACCGCCAAGCTTTCCGAGGAAAACATGGCCGAGGCGCTCAAGGAAGTACGCGCCGCCCTGCTTTCCGCCGACGTGCATTTCAAGGTCGCCCGCTCTTTCATAGAACGCGTCAAAGAGAAATGCGTCGGGCAAGACGTCCTGAAGACTGTCACTCCCGGTCAACAGATCATCAAGATCATCAACGACGAGCTAACCGCCCTGCTCGGCGAGGGCTCGACCGAACTTTCCAAGAAAAAGCCGCTCAAGATCATGATGGTCGGCTTGCAAGGCGGCGGTAAGACCACCACCACCGCAAAGCTCGCCAAGGCCTTAAAAAAGGATGGCTACAAGCCGCACCTCGTAGCTTGTGACGTCTATCGTCCCGCCGCCATCGACCAGCTCGAAACCGTCGCCCGACAGATCGAGGTACCCTGCTTTGCCAAACGCGGTACGCCGGATGTTCCGGCTATCGGCGAAGAAGGCCTATCGGTAGCCCGGGCCTCTGGGGATGACCTGATTATCTTCGATACCGCGGGCCGTTTGCAGATCGACGAGCAGCTCATCGAAGAAATCAAGGAGCTGAAGCGTCGCGTAAATCCTGATGAAGTTCTCCTCGTGGTGGACGGCGCGATTGGTCAGGAGGCGGTAAACGTAGCAAAGACCTTCAACGAAGCCGTTCAGCTAACGGGTATCGTCATGACCAAGCTCGACGGCGACGCTCGAGGCGGTGCCGCCCTCTCCATGAAGGAGATCACGAACGTGCCCATCAAGTTTGCGGGTACGGGCGAGAAGCTCGACGAATTCGACGTGTTCCACCCAGACCGTATGGCCAGCCGAATTCTCGGCATGGGCGACGTGGTTTCGCTGGTTGAAAAGGCTCAGGAAACGATCGACGAAAAGGATGCGGCCAACATGGCGGAGCGTATGATGTCCGGCGAATTCAATTTCGAGGACATGCTCAACCAGTTTAAGCAAATCAAGAAGCTCGGCTCCATGTCCTCTATCATGGGCATGCTTCCCGGCATGGGAAAACTAGCCGGCAGCATGAATATGGACGACAAGGCGGAGAGCCAGATGAAGCGCAGCGAGGCGATCATCCTCTCCATGACCAAGCTAGAGCGCCGCAAGCCTCAGTTGCTCAACTCCAGCCGTCGCACCCGCATTGCCCGCGGTTCCGGCACCAAGCTGGCCGAGGTCAATCAGCTCATCAAGCAGCACATGCAGATGAAAAAGATGATGAAGAAGATGCAAGGTGGCGGCAAAAAGGCAGGCAACATGAAGAAGATGATGAAGCAAATGAAAGCCAGCGGCATGGACCCGAGCCAAATGGGTGGCATGGGTGGAGGCGGTATGCCCGACCTCAGCAATCTGAAATTCTAATCATTCTCCCAACGAAAAAGGCGTCCCCAAGAGGACGCCTTTATCATGTTAGAAATTTAGTCGAAGGGTAGATTCTCAACTACCTCTCTTCAGTCGGCAGCTCGGATTGATCATCCGTAACCTTCTGCTCGCGTACGGATTCCTTCGCTTTGGAGAATACGTTGGAGAGAGCCGTTCCGACCTTGCGGAAATCCACGTTGGCAGTGGAGCCAGCGTTTACGTCAGAACCGTAATCGTTTTCTCCTGAGAAAAAGCGTTCCTCGGCACGAGCAGTCACTCGGATGTTCGCAGCAGCGACTGGATCCAGCTCCGCGAGTCGCTCGAGGCGGCGGCGAGGTTGCGGGTCGAGCTTTTCGATGAGCAAGTCGAGATTACGCACTTCGTAAGCCTGGGCATTGACTGGGCCGAGCTCGATCACTTCCAAATCGTCCATGTTCATGTGTGGAGCGAATTCTTCAGCTCGGCGCTCGTTTTCAGCCTTATACTCGCTGAAAAGCTCATTCACAGTTTCCGCATCAAAGGACTTGGTACCCACTACCGCCTTCCCGGACGGAGCTGCTGGAGCCTCCGCAGGCTCTTGCTCTGACTCTACCAACGGCGACACCTCCTCTGGCTCGTTGGCGAAAAGGCTAACGGCTACAAATGGAACAAGAAGGAACGATTTGATAGTGAAAGATTTTGGCATGCGTCGTCGGGGCGAAGGTTGTAAAATAGGATAAAAGTTGAACTGAGAATGAAACTCCACCCAAAAAGATGGGTACATTCCCTAGTCTACCTCGCTCAGTAAGACTCTGACCTGCGAAATTCGTTCAAGATCCTTTATCCCGGGCTCAATTTCCAAAGAACTGTTGAAATCGAGGCAGTCCGCTCCGGTTTCCCTCAACGCTTCGATAGCGTTTTCAGGCGAAATGCCACCCGCTAGAATCCACTTGGTCTCCGGATAGTTTGCCTTGGCTTCTCGGAAAGCGTTCCAATCACTCGTCGAGCCGGTCCCGCCATAAGTGTCCTTGTCCTGTTTGAAGGCATCCCAAAGGATAGTGTCGGCATACTTGAGCAAGTCCTCATTGAACGCGACCGACGGTGGTAGTTTTGGAGCCAGCCAGAGTCGCTCTTTGCCCACCAGCTTGGACCAGGCTTCCACTTCCTCGCTCAGACCGATCGGGAAGTGAATTTGGAAAAAATCAAAGCCAGCGCCTTCCAATTGGGAGAGCGTGTACAAATCCGGGGCCACCGTAACCGCCACTTTGGGAACCTCTGGCAAACGCGGCTGGATTGACTTGTAGCGATCCAAATCGATCCGACGAGGCGACTTTGGATAGAATATGAAACCTAGATAATCAGCCCCGGCTTCAGCCGCAGCTTGCGCATCGCGAGCCCGCGTCAAACCGCAAACTTTGAACTGGATTCCATTAATCATAAGCTAGCCATTAAGGGAAAACGTTTAGCTTATCCATCTTCTATTGGCCATGCTCGTCCGTAAATACCGGTACAGCCGAAAATGACCGTAACGGGATCGCACTTCAGCGACAGTCACACGGCCCATCGGCCCTACTTGCCGAAACGCTTTACGACAGCGTCTACTAGACTATCGAGACTCGCTTCTTTGGCTTCAATATCCACCGGCATGCCAATCTGCTTCATTGTAGCGGAGGTGATTGGTCCGATGCTCACTGTCTTGGGCCGCAGAGCGTCCGGTGATAGCTGCAAATACTTCGCTTGGTCGATGAACGATCGGACACCCGAAGAGCTGGTAAAGAGAATGCCATCCGCCCCTTGCTCGCGAAACATTTTAGCCGATGGATTTTCGCTCAAATCCGTCTGTTCAGTCTTGTAGACTTCGAAGCGATCCACGATCGCCCTTGCCTCTTCCAGCTTGTCGATAAGAACGTCGCGGCCGAGATTTCCAGCCACTACCAATACCTTAGCGCTATCAAGGCTATCGGTTTCAACCAAAGCCTCTGCCAAGCTCTCCGCATTGGCTTCCTTCGGTATCAGATCTGTGGAGACAAAATACTTTTTAATCTCCTTGGCTGTAGATTTCCCAACTGCAGCAATTCGCAAAAATCCTAGGGAACGGATGTCCTCGAACTTTTGGAAAAACGCTTCGAAGAAATAGCGAACCCCATTCGGGCTAGAAAAGACCAGCCAATCATAGGAAGCAATTTCCGCGAATATCTCGTCCGCAACCTCGGGCTTCACCGCGCCTGTGATCGATATCAGAGGAAGGCCGATCACCTCGGCACCCGTTTTTTCAAGCATCGAGCTCAACTCGCTAGCTTGGCCTTTACTGCGGGTGACCACTAATTTTCGCCCCTGCAGGGGCTTGTTCTCAAACCATGACAAATCTTCACTCATAGCAGCAGTTTCTCCTACGATTATGATCGCCGGAGCCTTGAGTCCGAACGATTTCGATTCTTGGGCAATCGTACCCAAACTTCCACGACAAACCCGTTGATGCCCCATAGTGGCCCACTCTACGCAAGCGGTCGGGGTTTCAGGTAAAAATCCACCCGCCATTAATCGCTCACTAATCCGGTCGAGATTAGCGACTCCCATGTAGATGCAGATAGTAGAGTCCTTCTTGGGCAAATTCTCCCAATCAACAGTTGTATCCAACTTCTCTGGATTCTCGTGTCCCGTTACAAAAACCAAGGTAGCGTTCGTGCTTCGATTGGTTAGCGGGATTCCACTGTAAGCGGCCGCGCCCATCGCAGAGGTGATACCTGGGACTATCTCGAATTCGATGCCAGCTTCAGCCAAAGCCATTGCCTCCTCTCCCCCGCGGCCAAACAGAAAAGGGTCGCCCCCCTTGAGGCGAACCACTCGCTTCCCTTCAGCCGCTTTTGCCAAAAGGATTTCTTGGATTTCCTCCTGCTTCTTGGAATGGAAGCCTTTGCGTTTTCCGACGCAAATCTGCTCGCAATCATCCGGGAGCAGGTGCGTGAAAGCTGGGTGGACGAGATAGTCGTAGACGAGTACCTCGGCCGATTCGATCAACTGCCTCGCCCGTACCGTGAGCAAATCGGGATTACCCGGCCCCGCTCCGACAAGATAGACGATTCCCTTAGGCATCCTTGAGCTCGAGTTGTTCGATAAGCTTGATGGCAATTTTGCGGGAATGGCTCGCCACGTACTCTTCCGGAAGCTCTCGAGACTCCTTTCCGCATTGCTGATGATAGATTCGCAAAAGGCCCCCGTGGTAATTCACCGCAAAGGCAACTTGGCAACCTCCCCCTAATTCCTCGAGGAAAGCTCGCTCCAAATTGACCGCTACTGCCGTTTCCTCATCAAGATGCGGTCTAAAAACGTCAACATCCTCGGTGCGACATTGGATAGCGACCGCCGCCTGTCCCACAGCCGGAACACATTCGTCCAAACTCAAAGTGCGGAAGGTCACGCCCTCCCAAGACTCGATACCGAGACGGTTTAGACCCGCAGAAGCGAGAACCGTGGCATCCGCATCACCGCGAGCGATCTTGTTCAAGCGCGTGTCCACGTTTCCGCGGATCTCGCAAAATTCCGCTTTGGGAAACAGATAGCGAAGCTGGATTCTGCGACGCGGACTGCTTGTTGCAATTCGCTCAGGGGTTTCGACTCCGTCACGAAGGATCAGAACATCCTCGCAGGTTTGACGCGGCAAAAAGCCGGCCAACGAAAGCCCTTCTGGCATTTCGGATGGCAGATCCTTGGCGCTGTGCACCGCGAAATCCGCCCGTCCTTCGAGCAACGCGTCTTCCAGCTCTTTGGTAAAAAGCCCCTTCCCACCCTGTTTCTCAAGGGACCACTCTTGGCGTTTGTCCCCAGTTGTTACCATCTTCTCTATACGGAAGATAGCCTCAGGCATTCCTCGCTCGAATAATTCCTTGGCGAGGTAGGCCTGTGCCATGGCCAAAGGACTCTTCCGAGTCGCTACGACAAACTCCTTAGCGGGCTTGATCATAACTTGGGAAAGTTCGTTTTACGGAATGAGTGCGAGCCGTTTGAGCTAGCGCTCCATGGCGAGGTTGCCCGTGCGGCCCAACTCAATGATGCCAAAGTCTTCCACCAGGCCGAGGAAAGCTTCGATCTTGCCTTCGTCACCCGTGATTTCCGCTACCACGTCAGCGTGATTGACACTGATAATCTTAGCGCGGAACAACTCGCAAATTTGAATGATCTCGGCACGGTTGCCAGAGTCAGTTTTCAGCTTAACCAGGACGAGCTCCCGGGAAACGGCCTGACCGGTCTGGAAGTCGTGAACTTCGACTACGTTGATCAACTTCTTCAGTTGCTTGGTGATCTGATCCAGCACCGCGTCATCCCCTCGCACCACAGCTGTCACACGAGACAACTCAGGATCGTGAGTCGGAGCCACGTTGAGCGTGTCGATGTTGAAACCGCGGCCGCTAAATAGGCCAGCGATGCGGGCAAGAACGCCAAATTTGTTTTCAACGAGTACGGAGATGGTGTGTCGCATTCAGGATCAGGATTAAAAAAAGGGCGCCTTCTTACCGAACCACTACTCGGCATGCAAGGAGCATGTGCAAAGATATTTGTTTTTCTCAAATTTTGCCTTGCCAAGGGGCATTAGCAGATTCTTATTTGCGGCCTTTCCCATCGGACGGGTAGCTCAGTTGGTTAGAGCAACTGGTTTACACCCAGTAGGTCGGGGGTTCGAGTCCCTTCCCGTCCACCATTCCTGACCTTAGGAATGACACCGCCTTGGCCTCAGGCCATTAAAGCGGTAGCCAATTCGGAATTGGATCAAGTTCTGCTTGAAAGAGCCCCCCTCTTATAACATGTCCAACGAGTTCCTGAATCCAACACATGTCCGCAGAAGTAGAGCCAAAGCCAGACCCTATTCACATCACGCCTTGGAAAAAGGCGATGTTGCTTGCGGTAGCCGCATTGTTTGGTGGCACTCTCTTCGAGTACTATCGCGGCGGTATTAACGAGACCGGCGGTTGGCTGTGGCCCATGCTGTTCCTTCCCCTGATCCTCTACCTTCTCGGAATCGTCTACGGGGACGTCCCTGCTCGCTATTACGATCTGAAGGTATTGAAGCCTTTTCCAGTTCCCTTCGCCCGCCAATTCGATCGCTGTGTACTGGCTATCATCGTACTTTTCACCGGCTTGTTTTTAAACATCCTCCTGTTGGCAGTGACGCTGATTGTAGGAGCGAAACTTCTGCTAACCATATTCTATCTGCTATACATGGTTCTTATGCTAGCAGAGCTCCCCAACTCCCTGCGGATTTTTCGCTTCATCCAGCACGTCAACACGGTGCAATACGTCTCGGTCATCCACCCAGACACCTTCAAACAAGCCATTGCGTACTACACGCCAGAACAAGATCAGCTGTCTGGTGAAGAGCTGAAGAAACACCTTTTCGATCTCTATCTGAACCTAACCGACGAAGCGGAAAAACTGGTCGTCGAAGCCTCCCCCTTGACACGCGACCAGCAAATCGCCCTCAACCTCGCGGTGAGAGCCGGTGAAGCGATCCGCAGGAGCCGCATCGCCAGCCAAAGCGGCGAGGCAGAACGCCTCAGGGCGAACCTATTTGTCCTGGAAGCGCTGGAAAAAAACTCCGGACTCCAACTCCCCTTGGACATCCGCCAGCTTCGCAACAAGGCCAAGGGATTGGCCGCCTAGGCGAACAAATCGTGAAATAGAACCCAGACACCTTTCCTGGAACACTTCGACTCACAATGGATGCCGTCCGCCTGAGTGAGGCCATAACCCCGATAGAGATAAAGCCAGAGAGGCACTCAGCAGTCCGCTGGCACCACCCATCAGGCTGGATTCTGAAGTCAGCTCCCTGAAATTTTCAGGGCATAGAAGCGGTGGGCACACTAGAGTAGGAGCCACAAGGCTGAGGCTCAAGCTGCCCATCACGCACCGACCACTAGAGAATAGGCCGTAGAGAAGCGACTCGTTCAACTCCAACCTTGCCCTTTAAAAAGGCCGAAACATCGCAGTTAAAGGATAAGCCCCCCCCCTTTTCTGCCTTCTCTCAACATCTCCTCCGGAGCAAAAAAAAGCCGACCCTCCATGCGGAGGATCGGCTAGAAAAAGATTTAAGCCTTTAGCTAAACCTAGAGGGCTGCGTCGCCTGCTTCGTCGGTACGGATGCGGATAGCCTCTTCGAGAGGTACCACGAAAACCTTACCGTCACCGATCTTGCCAGTCTTAGCAGACTTAACGATCGCTTCAGCCGCCTTAGAAACGACATCGTCCGGTACAGCGATCTCGACCTTCACCTTTGGCAGGAAGTCCACGGTATACTCGCTACCACGGTAGATTTCGGTGTGACCCTTTTGGCGTCCGAAACCCTTCACCTCGGTTACGGTCATACCTTCGATGCCGATTTCCGAGAGCGCTTCTTTAACCTCTTCCAATTTGAAGGGCTTGATAATGGCTACTACTAGTTTCATAGGGAAAAATTATTGAGGGTTATATATTTAGTACGGATTGAGTTACTTTATGCAAGTAAATGTCCTTCTTAACCTTACAGATTCCCTTAGCGGGAAGAGACTGAGAAGTCAGGATATGCTTCCTGACCATGCTCTCCGACGTCGAGGCCACCGAATTCTTCTTCTTCGGATACCCGTACTCCCATTACAGCCTTCAAGATGAAGAACAGTACGAAAGAGGTTATGAAAGCGAAGGCGGATACGGAGATCGTACCGATCAACTGCCAGATGAAGCTGTAGGACTCAGGCTCGCCAGCAGCGACACCGAAGATACCTACCGCGACGGTTCCCCACATACCACAAATACCGTGTACGGAGATCGCGCCAACAGGGTCGTCGATCTTGATCTTATCGAAGAAAACGATCGAGAAAACTACGAGCACACCAGCGATAAGGCCGACGATCGCAGCGCTCCAAGGTCCCATTTGGTCTGCGCCAGCGGTGATACCAACGAGGCCGGCGAGAACACCGTTCAGTCCCATAGAGAGGTCAGGCTTCTTGAGAACAACCCAAGAAGTGAAGATCGCGCCCATTGCACCCGCACAAGCTGCGATAGTGGTGGTTACGAAAACGAGAGAAACGAGAGCCGCGTCGGCGCTGAGTACGGAACCGCCGTTGAATCCAAACCATCCGAGGAAAAGAAGGAACACACCGATAGCAGCGAGAGGCATGCTGTGGCCCAAGATCGGCTTGATCTTGCCGTCGGAAGTGTACTTGCCCTTACGAGGTCCAAGTACGAGTACGCAAGCGAGTGCTGCGAAACCACCAAAAGCGTGAACGAGGGAAGAACCTGCGAAGTCGTAGAAGCCCTTACCGTCGAGCCAGCCACCGCCCCACTTCCAGGAACCAGTGATCGGGTAGAGGAACATCACGAGCAGAGTCGCAAAGATCATGAAAGTAGTGAGCTTAACGCGCTCAGCAACCGCACCGGAAACGATCGTCGCAGCAGTTGCGGCGAACATTGCCTGGAATACGAAGTCACTCCAGATCGTGTAGTCAGCGTATTCGGCAGTCATCGTGGAAGGATCGCCGTAGTCCAACGCGTTTGCGATTGGCGAACCAACAGCGAAGAAGCCATTGAAGTCACCTGGGTACATCGAATTGAAGCCCCACAGAGCGTAGGTCAGAACACCCATCGTTACGATGAAGAGATTCTTGAAGAGGATGTTAACGGTGTTCTTGGACTGAGTCAGACCGGTTTCAACACAAGAGAAACCAAGGTGCATGATGAAAACCAAAGCCGCGGATATCAGGATCCACAAGTTACTGAGGTCAAAGAACGACTTTGCAGCGGCTTCGTCGCCGGTCAAAGCCATCGCTGGCGTTAGTTCCAGACTCACTACCGCCAAGATTGCGAGTAGCGAAAGTCCAGGGATTCGATGAAGGAGTTTTTTCATGTGGATCTATCGATTGTTATTCAGGAAAACAGGCTGCGGGATCGCAGCTTCGAGACCGGTCCGATCAAGCAACTGGCGTGCCATCAGCTTTCAAACGTTAAGAAATCGTAAGCGAACTGCTTGGGTCTATGAATATTATTTATAGAAACACCCATTGTTCAGGATTTAATTACGCGCTCCAAACAAGTGGGCGCTCAAATGTAACCGGACAAAAAAAGAGCCGCTCGAAAATGAGCGGCCCTCCATGAAATAAGGTCTTAATTCAATAGCTCCAACGGGGGCTAGATCCGTCAATCCTCATCGGAAAGAACGGTTGTATCGATGTGCAAATCCTTGAGCTGCTTCTCGGTGACCGGCGTTGGGCTATCGGTCATCAAACACTGCCCCTTTTGAGTCTTCGGGAAGGCGATTACGTCACGAATGCTACTCAATCCAGCCAAGATCATGACGAGGCGGTCCAAGCCGAAAGCGATGCCGCCGTGCGGCGGAGCTCCGTACTTGAAGGCTTCCAACATATAGCCAAAGCGCTCCTTGACCACATCCTCAGGAATCTTGAGTACATCCTCGAAAACCTTCTTTTGCACTGCGGTCTGGTGGATACGGATCGAACCGCCACCCAATTCGACACCATTGAGCACCAAGTCGTAGTGCTGGCCGCGAACACGCTTCGGATCGCTATCGAGATACTGCACGTCCTCAGGGACTGGAGCCGTGAATGGATGGTGCGTAGCCGCGAAGCCACCACGTTCCTCGTCGTAAGACATGAGAGGGAATTCAATCACCCACAGGAAGTTGAACTGATCGGGAGCAATTTCCAAACGTCCACGCTTCTTGAGCAAATCACCACAGAGCAAACGGGTGCGTCCCAGGATCGCGCAAGCCTGCTCCCACTCGGAGGCCGCGAAGAAAACGATATCACCCTCTTCGAGCTCGAGACGCTCGCTGAGAGCTGCCTTCTCTTCATCCGAGAAGAACTTTACGATCGGAGACTTCCACTCGCCCTCGGCACCTACCTTGATGAAAGCCAAGCCTTTCGCTCCGAGCGATTTGGCAGTCTCTTCGAGATTCTTCATCTCGCCCTGAGTGACGTCAGCCAAAGTCGGTGCCTTGAAAGCCTTGACGACTCCGCCCTTAGCCACCGTTGCCTGGAATACCTTGAAAGAGGAATTGGCAAAGGTTTCGGAGAAATCCTGAATCTCGAGCCCGAAACGTGTATCCGGTTTGTCCACACCGAAGCGGTTCATCGCATCGTAGAAAGACATACGGGCGAACGGAGTCGGCAAATCAACATCCAGAACGTCCTTCCAGATTTGCTTCATCAAACCTTCGATCAGCTCGTACATGTCCTCGCGATCGATGAAGGAGAGCTCGATATCTAGCTGGGTGAACTCCATCTGGCGGTCCGCGCGCAAGTCCTCGTCGCGGAAGCAACGCGCGACCTGGTAGTAGCGCTCCACACCCGCCACCATGAGCATCTGCTTAAATTGCTGCGGAGACTGAGGAAGGGCGTAGAATTCGCCTGGGTTGATACGGCTAGGCACCAAATACTCGCGAGCCCCTTCCGGAGTGCTCTTAAAAAGAATCGGCGTTTCCACGTCCACGAAACCATTGGTATCCATGTAGTCGCGGATGGAACGCGAAGTCGCGTGACGAAGACGAACCACCTTGTTCATCTTGTTGCGACGCAAGTCTAGGTAACGGTAGCGCAAGCGCATGTCCTCGTTGACCTTGTCGCCCTTCTCATCGTCGATCGGGAATGGCGGAGTCTCGGAGATGTTATGAACAACCACTTCCTTGACCTGCACCTCGATCTCGCCAGTTGGCATCTTCGGGTTAGTGGTACCTTCAGCTCTCGCTTCCACTTCGCCGTGAAACTCGACTACGGACTCCGGCTTGAGGCTGTTGATGGCCGCATTGAAATTCGCGTCATCGCTATTCGGATTGGCCTTCACCTGAGTCAGGCCTTCGCGGTCTCTTAGGTCGATAAAGAGAATGCCGCCGTGATCGCGGATGGAGTCCACCCAGCCGATCAGCGCTACCGATTTTCCAACGTCGCCGGAGCGAAGTTGGCCGCAATGATGTGTTCGTTTCATAGCTCTTGGAAAAAAGGGCAGCACATTGGGCAAATCCCCCCCTAGAAAGCAAACCCATTCTCCGATCGCCCGAAAAAGGCAAAATGGCGCGCTTCAGGCTGAGTAGGCGGCGAAGCGTTAACCCGGAATAGATTACCGCCTTATGATCATCATTTTCAGAGACGAGCTCCTCAATCCTCCGACATGGTTTTCATCTTTCAGAGATCTTACGCTGATCTGCAGCCTAAGGCTCCAAACCAACATCCTGATCGAAAGCGATCAAGTCGACCTCTACTACAGCTGGCTCAAAGCTCGAGGCGGGATGGATTTCATCGACGACTTTGTCGCCCCGGGTACAGAGGACGGCCTGCACCTCGACATAGAGCCAAATTACGCTCCCTCCATCGTCATCGACCGGATTGTGCCGGAAAACACCCATCAACTCTACCAAAGCATCCGAACCGCAGTCGGATTTTAAACGTGCCGCAAATCTGCCAAAACCTACCAGTTTCCCTCCAACAAATCGATTTTCGTCAATCCTTGACACGCGCGACCCCTTGGCCAGTATCCGCGCATTCCTAAAAACGGGCATGTCGGATAACTATAAAGATACCCTGAATCTTCCCAAAACAGCCTTCCCTATGAGGGCCAACCTCGGCAAGCGGGAACCCGCTCGAGTCGAACACTGGGACAAGATTGGACTGTACGGGAAACTGCAGGACAAGAACGCGGGCAAACCTACTTTCCTCCTGCATGACGGTCCTCCGTTTACAAATGGCGAGCTCCACCTCGGGCATGCCCTGAACAAAACCTTGAAGGAGATCGTTCTCCGCTACAAGGCCGCCCAAGGATTCAGCACGCCCTACATTCCTGGCTGGGACTGCCACGGACTCCCCATCGAACACAAGGTCACCAAGGAACTGCAGGCGGAAGGTAAAGACCTCCCGACTGCCGAACTTCGCGACAAGTGCGACGCCTTTTCCGAACACTGGATCGACGTGCAACGCTCTCAGTTCAAGCGCCTTGGCGTCTTGGGAGACTGGGAAAACGAGTACAAAACCAAAAATCCAGCCTACGAAGCGGAGATCCTCCGCACCCTAGCCTCTTTCGTGGAGCAGGACCTCGTCTATCGCAGCAAAAAGCCTGTCTACTGGTCGATCCCCTGCGCTACCGCACTGGCGGAAGCCGAAATCGAGTACAAGGAACACACAAGTCCCTCGATCTGGGTCGCCTTCGATATCGCCGAAAAAGCTAAGTTCGGCATCGAAAAACCACTTTCCATCGTCATCTGGACCACCACGCCTTGGACGATTCCCGCTAACCTCGCGGTCGCAGTACACCCTCGCCTCACTTACGCATTCGTCGATACCGGCGAAAAAGTGCACATCGTCGCCAAGGATTTGGCTGAAAAGTTCGCCGAGGACCTGGGTCTCGAAGACTGGAAGATAGTGCACGAGGTTCGCGGCGAGGAGCTAGAAGGCGAACAGCCCCAGCACCCGTTCATCGATCGTCCCAGCCCAGTGGTTCTCGCCGAGTACGTCACCACAGAATCCGGAACAGGCTGCGTCCATACCGCCCCGGGTCATGGTCAAGAAGACTACATGACAGGTCTCAAGTACGGCTTGGATGTCTATTGTCCAGTCAACGACGAGGGTAAGTACGCCGACGACGGGCAAATTCCTGAATTTCTAGTTGGCGAATCCGTACTTGAAGAAAAAGGCTGGGTCCCCGCCAACGGCAAGGTGCTCAAGGCTCTCGATGAAGCGGGCGCCCTTCTTAAGAAGAAAAACATCAAGCACAGCTACCCGCACTGCTGGCGCTCCAAGACCCCAGTCATTTTCAGAGCGGTCGATCAATGGTTCGTAGCCATCGACAAGAATGGCACCCGCCAAAACGCCATTTCCGCCATCGAAAAGGTGAAATGGATCCCAGATTGGGGCCAAAAGCGTATCACCGCCAACGTCGAAGCCCGCCCTGACTGGTGCATCAGCCGCCAACGCTCATGGGGCGTGCCGATTCCCGCCTTTTACGACGAAGAAGGCGAAGCCTACATGGACGCCGGCGTGATCAAAGCGATTGCCGACAAGGTTTCCACAGCTGGTACGAACCTCTGGTATACTTCTAGCGTTGAGGAACTCCTAGAGGGAGTCGACCTCCCGGAATCCTGGAAAGGCAAAACCCTAAAGGCGGGAACCGACACCCTAGACGTCTGGATCGACTCTGGCTCCAGCCATTTCGCGGTGCTGAAGGCACGCGAGGAGCTGAAATGGCCTTGTGATCTTTACCTCGAAGGCAGCGACCAGCATCGCGGATGGTTCCAATCATCCCTCTGGACCGGTGTCATCCGAGCTGGCGGAGCTCCCTATAAGAGCATCCTCACCCACGGCTTCCTAGTGAACCAAGACGGATCTAAGCTCTCCAAGAGCGATGGAGCCATGACCTTGATGCACTACATGAACAAGTTCGGCTCCGACGTAGTTCGCCTCTGGGTGGCTTCTACCGACTTCAGAAACGATATCGGGATTTCGGAGCAAATCCTTGGAGGAGTGGGAGATGCATACCGTCTCTTCCGCAATACCTTCCGCTTCCAGCTCTCGAATCTTTACGACTTCGATTTCGAAAAGGATGCCCTGCAAATCGAAGAGCTCCACGAACTGGATCGTTGGGCGGTACACAAGGTCGGCGAGCTCGCTGAAGCGACTGAGAAAGCCTACGACAACTACGAGTTTCACAAGGTCTACCAGCTCTGCAACCACTTCGCCTCAGTCACCCTTTCCTCGCTGTACCACGACATCCTAAAGGATAGACTGTACACCTTGGCGGCCGACGCTCCACTAAGACGCTCGTCACAGACTGCCATCTACCACATCTTCAAGACGCTGGTGCGCATCATGGGCCCAATCATCCCGTTCACTACGGATGAAGCTTGGTCCTATTTCACCACAGGTGAAGACTTCAGCGAAGACTCGCTTGTCCTGCAGGATTGGCCTTCGGAAGCCAAAAGCTGGCAGAGCGCTAAGCTTGCGGAAGACTTCGTAGCCTTGTTCGCATTCCGCGATCAGGTTAACGAAAAACTGGAGGCCCTTCGCTCCGCGGGCGAAATCGGACGCTCCCTTGATGCGTTTGTCACCCTTTCGGGCGATGCGAAGAGCGAAAGTTTTCTCCTTCTGGAGCGCTATACACATTTTCTCGAAGAACTACTCATCGTTTCGGAGGTCAAACTCGTCGCCAACTCAAGTGCCGAGGTCGAGATCTCTGCGGAAAAAGCAAGCGGAGGCCGCTGCCCTCGCTGCTGGAGATGGGAATCCAAACTTAACAACGGAACCGACAACGAGCACACATGCTCACGCTGCGACCAAGCCTTAATAAAAGCCTGATTACACATGCCTGATAAGAAGACACCTGCTAAAAAAGCGGCCAAGAAAGTAGCCTCTAAGACTCCAGCAAAAGCAGCAAAAAAGAACGGAAAAAAGTCAGCAGCCGCTAGCGGCTTCTCTCTAGACGACGCCCTCGCGATTGCCAGCACTCGCGGCGAAGACGAAGCGAAGGAGAGAGCCGACATCGCAGCCAAGGAAAAAGCCCGCAAAGCGATCGAAGAAGCGGAGGCCAAAAAGCAAAAGCAAAGCTTTGGGGCCGCATCGCTCGCTGATATCTTGGGTTACAACCCCGCAGCTCCCGCTGCCAAGACCAAGAAACGCGACGCTTCCGACGTTCCCGCCAAGTACAAGAAATTCTACGACCTGCTCGTTCAGCTACGCGACCACGTTAAGCACGGACTTAGCGCTCACACGGAAGAAACACTCAAGCGCTCCAGCAAGGACGATGCGGGTGACCTTTCAGGATACAGCCAGCACATGGCCGACGCGGGTACCGACACCTTCGACCGCGACTTCGCCTTGAGCATGGTTTCATCCGAGCAAGATGCGCTTCAGGAAATCGAAGCTGCCATCGATCGCATTTTCGACGGTACCTACGGTTTCTGCGAAATGACCGGCAAACAGATTCGTGATGAGCGACTCATGGCCGTACCGTTCACTCGCTACTCCATGAAGACCCAAGAGCAAATCGAGAAGAACACCTTCCGCACACGCGCTCAATCTGGTGGAGTTTTCGCCGACGCCTCATCCGAGGATTCACTCAACTACGGATCGGACGACGACGACAACTAAACCACGCACCGCGTGTCAAAGTTTTCCAAATACAGGCTGCTGCTCACCTTGGCAGCAGCCGTTTTGCTTCTAGACCAAGCCACTAAACTCTGGGTAGTAAACACGCTCCCCTACGAGGGAGCCTTCTTCCCGCCTGAGAGCATAGAAGTCATACCGGGCTTCTTCAACATCGTCTGGGTCACCAATACCGGAGCAGCGTGGTCCATGTTTTCCGGCCACATCTGGCCACTCACCGCGGTCGGATTCCTAGCCCTCGGCCTTCTCTTCTTTTTCCGAAAGGCCCTAGAGCTTCATCTGCCAAAAATCCAGCTGAGCTACGGACTTATCATTGGCGGAATCATCGGAAACATGATCGATCGGATTCGTATTCAGAAAGTCATAGATTTCCTAGATTTCCATTATGGGGATTACTACTTCCCCAGTTTTAACATCGCCGACTCAGGAATCACGGTAGGAGTGGCTTTGTATATAATCTTCTCTTTTCGATCCAACGAAAAGACACCAGAGGAAATCCAGAAGGAAAACGAAGAAGCGGTATTCAACGCAGCAGAGAATAGCGGCGATGAAGCCGAGAGCAGTGACTCTCTTGAGGAGAACGCCCCATCAAACCCTCTGAAACAAGAGGACAAAGCCTAGGTTTCAACGAATCGTATTCGTCTTTTCGCGACGACTATTCGACGTTAGCAACCTGCTCGCGTATCCGCTCAAGCTCGTTCTTCAATTCTAGCACCAAGCGCGACACTTCAATCGAGGTAGCCTTGCTTCCACTGGTGTTTATCTCTCGACCGACCTCTTGCAGAAGAAACTCCAGTGGACGTCCGACAGGCTCACCCTTATTGATAAGCTCAACGAACTGTTCCAAGTGGCTGTCGAGTCGGGTAATCTCTTCGGAGATATCGCAACGATCTGCAAAAAGGGCGATCTCCCGCAAAACGCGGTCGTCATTGATATCGACCTCCAAACCTCCTTGTTCCAAGCGAGCCAAAAGATTCTCACGATACTTGTCCACCATGCCAGGAGCTTGCTCCCGTACTTGATCCACTAAGGATTTCAGGGTTTGACCACGTGATTCGAGATCTGCCTTCAGGGCCTCGCCTTCTTTTTCACGCATAGTCACCAACTCCTGCAAAGCGGTATCCACAGCTTGAAACAAAAGTGCCTCCGCCGTTTTCTCTGGAAGACCCGCATCCTCTTTCTCTAGCAGCCGCGACACCTGCACAAGTAGGTCCGCATCTACTACGAAACTAGCCCCATGCCGCTCTGCGATCGACTTGAGACGCTCCAAGACCGAATCGATCTGCTCGTCGGTAGGCAGGCCGACGCTGCTGCTACCTTGCTGGCGAACGTCTAAAGAAAACTGGAAACGTCCACGAGCCGCGACCGCTCGAACCTTCTCCTGCACCTTGCGTTCAAGCTGCTGAAGTTCTTTGGGCAGCGAGCATACCACTTCCAAATTCTTACGGTTGACCGAGCTTACGCGTAGCGAAACAACTACCCCGTCCTTTGCCACTTCGCAGCGGCCAAATCCTGTCATGCTATTCATGATACGATTGCCAGAAAACTAAACATCAGCGCCAAGCATTTGGGCAACTTGGCTCACATCCTTATCTCCACGGCCACTTAGACTCATCACGATGATCTTATCCTTATCCATTTCTGGAGCTCGTTTGAGTACGTAAGCGATCGCGTGGCTGGACTCCAAGGCAGGGATAATCCCTTCCGTGCGACTCAGCGTCTTGAAAGCCTCTAGCACAGCCTCGTCGGTTGCATAGGCGTAATCAATTCGTCCCGTGTCTCGATAATAGGCGTGCTCCGGTCCGATAGCTGCATAGTCGAGGCCCGCAGAGATAGAATGGGTCAACTCGATTTGCCCGTCCGGGTTCTGCAAAATGTAAGTCTTCGATCCTTGCAGCACTCCGAGGCGACCTCCCTCGAAACGGGCCGCATGCTCGCCGAGCTTGATGCCGCGACCCCCGGCTTCCACTCCCACCATGCGAATGCCCTCTTCATCGAGAAAATCATAGAATAGGCCGATAGCATTACTTCCGCCTCCCACACAAGCTACCAATTCGTCGGGGAGCCGGCCTTCCTTTTCCAGGATTTCCTTTCGAGTCTCCTCGCCGATTATCTTGTGAAAATCGCGCACCATCATGGGGTATGGGTGGGCGCCCAGGGCCGAACCTAAAATATAGTGCGTGTCGCGAACATTAGTCACCCAATCGCGCATCGCCTCGTTCACCGCGTCCTTCAGAGTCTTTTGTCCGCTTTCCACGCCACGAACTTCCGCTCCGCAAAGGCGCATCCGGAAAACGTTGAGCTTCTGCCGCTCCATGTCGACCGCCCCCATATAAACCACACACTCGAGTCCGAAACGGGCGCAAACGGTTGCAGTAGCCACCCCGTGTTGGCCGGCTCCCGTCTCCGCGATCACTCGTTTTTTGCCCATCCGTTTAGCCAGCAGAGCCTGCCCGATGGCGTTGTTGATCTTATGGGCTCCAGTATGCAGCAAGTCTTCCCGCTTCAGATAGATCTTAGCCCCGCCGAGTTCTTCGGTCAGCCTTTCAGCGTAGTACAAACCAGTGGGGCGTCCCGCGAATTCCTTGAGGTAAAAGGCTAGCTCCTTCTGAAACTCAGGATCCTTTTTGGCAGCCTCGTACTCTTTGGTCAGGTCCTCTAGTGCGGTGACAAGAGTTTCGGGAACATAACTTCCTCCAAACTGGCCAAAACGCCCGTGCTCGTCGGGCAAAGCTGACTTGTCGTTCTTGATCTCGGGGCTTGCGCTCATCCCCGCATCACAAGTCCGCCCTCATCGATCTGCAACTCGAAAAGGAGGTCCGGATAAGGGGCTGGCCGCAGGGCCTCAATTTTTGAAGCGAGCCAAGTCGATACCGTATTTCTTGACGCGAAGACCCGCTTTTCTCTCCGTGATGCCCAAGCGTCGGGCAGCTTCCGCCAAATTGCTCCCGGTCTCCTTCAGCGCATCCACGATCATTTCGCGCTCCAGAGCTTGCACCGCATCCTCCAAAGTCGCGACCTCGGACGATTCCGCCTTAGTTTTCTTCTGCAGCGTCGGTGGAAGATGGTGAGCCTTGATACTCTGCCCCTTCGCCAGCAGCACCGCGCGTTCGATACAATTCTCCAGCTCGCGGACGTTTCCGGCCCAGTGATAGCTCACCAGCATGTCTATGGCAGCAGAAGAGATGCGAGTCCGCTTCTGGCCCAGACGCTTCGAAAATTTATCGATAAAGTGATCGGCTAGCATGAGGATGTCGCATTTGCGCTCCCGCAACGGCGGCATGTAGATGGGAAAAACGTTTAAGCGGTAATAAAGGTCCTCACGGAAAGCCCCCTCTTCGATCATCTCTTCGAGGTTCCGACTGGTAGCTGCAACCACGCGCACATCGACGCGACGGGTCTCCTGGCTGCCAACTCGTTCGAACTCCCGTTCCTGAAGAACACGAAGGAGCTTAATCTGGGTGGATTGCGAAATGTCACCAATCTCATCCAAGAAAATAGTACCTCCGTCTGCGGCTTCGAAACGCCCTTTGCGCATGGCGAGCGCCCCGGTGAAGGCTCCCTTCTCATGACCGAAGAGCTCGCTCTCGATGATGGAGTCCGGCAAAGCGGCACAATTGAACTTCACAAACGGCTTCTTCTTGCGAGGGCTCTTTTCATGAAGCGCTTTCGCGACCAGCTCCTTGCCGGTGCCGCTTTCCCCACGAACCAAAACCGATGTCGAACTGTTGGCCACCTGCTCGATGTGGTAATAGACCGTTTTCATGATGCTGGAATTGCCGATCATGTTGTTTGGTCGAAAGCCATGGGCGATTTCCTCCTGCAGCCGCTCATTCTCCGCCCGTAAACTCTGAAGTTGCTCTGCGGCATCCCTTCGCACTCGAGCCGCCTGAGCGACGATCGAAGCGATCATAGTCAAAATTCGTACCGTCGACTCCCAGCCATTACCTGAATTCGAACACTCGATACTGAGAGCCCCGATGACTTCGTCATCCGTACGTAGCGGTACGCTTACCAGACCGATCCCCTGCGCAATAAGCAGCGGTTCAAGAACGTGGCTCTCTATATCCTTATCCTTAGTCCACTCCTCCAGTTTCGGGACGATCACCGGATCGCCCTTCTCCATAGTCCGCACTACGATGGGACGGATGAACTGCAAATAGATGTCCGGCGATACGTCGTCCTGCAGTCCCACGGCCTCCGCTAAAAGAAATCCGCCTGTATCACGATTTCGGATAGCGATACTTCCACGGTTCAATCCCAGGAAACTGCGCAACCGATTCAAAGCCGGACGGATGATATCCCCTAAGTCTAAACTTTTTTCGAGTGTCTGACTAACGGAAAACAATAAGCCGAGCTCCTGCACCGATCGGCAGTTTATTCCGTTAGCTGTATTTAGCAAAGCGAGGGGCGGGCCTTCTTTGGCCAGGGAACACGATCCAACGCTACAACTTGCATGCTCGTTCATGCCCCTAGACAAGCTGGAAGAGTGCCTAAAATAGGGAATGCTATAATTAGAGCAGCGAGTTCAGCAAATGTTAAGTTTAGCTAAATTCTACATTAGAATTCCTTAAGTCCAGCGATCCTACAAAAAGGTAGGAATCGGTCCTACATCCGACGTTTATGTAGGATTTTCGGGACGCTTTGGGGGGGCGAAAACAGGGCCTTAAATTCAGTAAAATCTATTTTAAATATTTTATTCCCCTGATTGTCAGTACTTTACAAGCACCCAAAAACGAGCTGGCACAAGACGTGATTAGGTTGGGGCAGACATCACTTCATCCTCAACTCAAACGAAAGACAAAACATGTCAGCAACATTGGAAGCACCGACCTCGGAAAAAACAGCGGTTAAAAAGATGCGCAAGATCGCTATCTACGGCAAGGGGGGTATTGGAAAATCCACTACCACTCAAAACACCGTAGCTGCTCTCGCAGAAATGGGCAAAAAGATCATGGTCGTAGGCTGTGATCCGAAGGCAGACTCCACTCGCCTCCTCCTAGGTGGCCTAGCTCAACGTTCAGTTCTTGATACGCTCCGCGAAGAAGGCGAAGACGTTGAACTCGAAGATATCCGCAGCGAAGGATTCAGCAACTCTCTCTGCGTAGAGTCTGGCGGTCCTGAGCCAGGAGTTGGCTGTGCCGGTCGCGGTATCATCACCTCCATCAACATGCTCGAGCAACTCGGAGCATACGACGAAGAGCAAGAGCTCGACTACGTATTCTACGATGTACTCGGTGACGTTGTTTGCGGTGGATTCGCAATGCCAATCCGCGAAGGTAAAGCGGAAGAAATCTACATCGTTTGCTCCGGCGAAATGATGGCGATGTACGCTGCCAACAACATTTGTAAGGGTATCATGAAGTTCGCCGAAACGGGTGTTGTACGCCTCGGTGGCCTCATCTGCAACAGCCGTAACGTTGACCGCGAACGCGACCTCATCGAAGAGTTCGCCCGCCGCCTCGGCACTCAGATGGTTCACTTCGTACCTCGCGACAACGACGTTCAACGCGCCGAGATCAACCGCAAGACGGTTATCGACTGGAACAAGGACGTCAACCAAGCCAACGAGTACCGCACTCTCGCGAAGAACATCGATAAGAACGAAATGACCGTCATCCCAACTCCGCTCGAGATCGAAGAACTCGAAGCGTTGCTCATGGAATACGGCCTCTTCAACTAAGTTTTCAAAGCTCAGTATCAGATCGGATCCACCACGGACGGCGGCGCCCTGCCGCCGTCCCCCATCCGCCGCGCAGCATTATTATAGAAGCCGCGCCTCTCATCCCAAGTACCTACGCGCTGCGATATATCTCGCAATAAGTCTCATATCGTCGCCGCAAACTGAATACAATTAGCCTTCAATTACCATGTCAGACGAAATTGCAAATAACGACTCTCCCATGGGCTCCGGACCAAGCGCCGAAGAGACCCGCGAGCAAATGCTCGAGATTTATCCCAAGAAGACCAGACGCAAGCGCGCTAAGCAAATGCTGGTCAACAAGACTCCGGAAACTCCGGAGGCCATCGGCGCCAACAGCCGTACCGTACCAGGTATCATAACACAGCGCGGATGTTCTTACGCCGGTTGTAAAGGTGTGGTCATCGGTCCTATCTACGACATCTTGCACATCACTCACGGCCCTATCGGTTGCGGTTGGTACAGCTGGCTCTCTCGCCGCAATATGAGCAAAATCCGCCACCCGGAGGAAACAAACTACCTCCAGTACTCCATGTCTACCGACATGCAGGAAGACCACATCGTCTTCGGCGGAGAGAAGCAGCTCAAGCAGGCCATCCAAGAAGCCTACGACGAATTCAAGCCCAAAGCTATCAGCGTCTACGCCACTTGCCCTGTCGGTCTCATCGGTGACGACATCCACTCGGTTTGCCGCGAAATGAAGGAAAAGCTTGGCATCAACATCTTCGGTTTCTCTTGTGAAGGCTACAAGGGAGTCAGCCAATCTGCCGGTCACCACATCGCGAACAACGGTGTATTCAAAAACATGATCGGACTCGACGACACTCCAGTCGAAGCCAAGTACAAGATCAACGTCCTCGGTGAATACAATATCGGCGGTGACGCCTGGGAAATCGACCGTATCCTACGCCTATGTGGTATCCACATCATCGGTACTCTATCCGGTGGAGTAAGCTACGACGAAATCTGTAACTGTCACCAGGCCGACTTAAACGTGGTGATGTGCCACCGCTCCATCAACTACATGGCGGAGATGATGGAAACCAAGTTCGGTATGCCTTGGTTCAAGGTTAACTTCATAGGTATCGAAGGTACCAAGAAGTCTCTCCGCAAGATCGCACAGTACTTCGACGAAAAAGAACTAACCGACCGCGTAGAGGAAGTAATCGCCATGGAAATGGCGGACGTCCGCCCCGTTATTGAAGACGTGCGCCAGCGCACCGAAGGCAAAAAAGCCGCCCTCTTCGTGGGTGGCAGCCGTGCCCACCACTACCAGGACCTGTTCTCCGACATGGGAATGACCACCATCGCCGCTGGTTACGAGTTCGCTCACCGCGACGACTACGAAGGTCGCGACGTTCTCCCAAGCATCAAGATCGATGCTGACAGCCGTAACATTGAAGAGCTCCACATCGAAGCCGATCCCGAACGCTTCAACCTCCGCAAGACCAAGGAGCGCAAAGTCGCTCTGGAAGAGAGCGGTTTCGAGTTCAGCGACTACGAAGGCATGATGCGCCAGATGGCCAAGGATACTTTGGTTATCGACGACATCTCTGCTCACGAGCTCGAAAAGCTTATCGAACTGCACAAGCCAGATGTCATCGGCTCCGGTATCAAGGACAAGTATGTTATCGAGAAGATGGGAATCCCCTGTAAGCAGCTCCACTCCTACGACTACGGAGGACCATACGCTGGCTTCAAGGGAGCGATCAACTTCTTCAAGGAAATCGATCGCATGATCTCCACCAAGGTTTGGAAGCTCACCCGTGCGCCTTGGAAGGACGACAGCGAAGAACAAAGCGCGGCAGCGGCAGAGCCAGCCACCGTATCTTAGCCGAAACTCACAATCATTAACGCTTAAGAGGATTTAACCATGTTAGAAGGAACCACAGCAGAAATCCGGGAACGCAAAGCGCTCCGCATAAATCCGGCTAAGACATGCCAGCCAATTGGTGCCATGTACGCCGCACTCGGTATCCACAAATGCATGCCGCACTCGCACGGCTCCCAGGGTTGCTGCGCCTACCACCGCAGTCACCTCACCCGCCACCACAAGGAACCAATCGTAGCCACCACCAGCTCCTTCACGGAAGGCGCCTCGGTATTCGGCGGATTGGCCAACCTTAAGACAGCGCTGGAGAATATCTTCACGATCTACGAACCAGACATCGTATCCGTTCACACCACTTGCTTGTCCGAAGTTATTGGTGACGACATTCCGATGATCATCAAGAAGTCGGAAGAGAGTGGCATCATCCCAGAGGGGAAACTCGTCATCCACGCAAATACTCCTAGCTTCGTAGGCAGCCACGTTACCGGATTCTCCGCTCAGTGCGCCGCTTTCGTAGACTACCTCGCAGAGTCTACTGGAGCTAAGAAAAACGTCATCAACCTCTTCCCAGGTTGGGTCGAGCCAGCTGATATGCGAGAAATCAAGCGCCTCGCCGAAATGCTCGGAGTCGAGTACATCATGGCTCCAGATACCTCGGACGTTTTGGACTCCGCTCTCGAAGGCGAATACCAGATGTATCCAGACGGCGGTACAACGATTCCTCAGCTTAAGGCTATGGGCGACAGCATGGCTACTCTAGCCCTCGGGCCTATGGCCAGCACCCTCGCTGCCGACAAGCTTAAGAAGAAGTGCGGCGTAGAGAACAAGGTTCTTGAACTGCCAATCGGTATCGGAGGCACGGACGCATTCGTAAACGCTATGCGTATCGCCGGAGATGTTACAGTCCCTCGCGAACTTGAAAAGGAACGCGGTCGCCTCGTCGACATGGTTAGCGACATGTCCCAGTACTTGCACCGCAAGAAGGTTGCGATCTTCGGAGATCCTGACCACGTCACCGCTATGGTTAAGTTCCTCGTAGAAGTGGGAATGGAACCAGCAATCGTAGTGACTGGCACCAAGGGCAAGAAGTGGGTCGCTAAGATCAAGGAAATCTGCAGCGAAGTGAACCCAGACGTAGAAGTGGCCGCCTTCAGCGACATCCACTACCTACACCAGTGGATCAAGGGCAACCCAGTCGATCTGCTCATGGGTAACACTTACGGAAAGTACGTCGCCAAGAGCGAAAAGCTCCCGTTCGTCCGCTTCGGATTCCCAATCCTCGACCGCGTAGGACACCGTGCGTTCCCACTCATTGGATACACAGGTGGCATGCGCCTGATCGAGAAGATCACCGATGCATTCTTCGACAAGCGCGATCGCGAAGACGCCGACGAAGACATCGAACTAGTACTCTGAGGTTAGGTTATCGGTAGATGGGCGGGACCAGATCTATCCCGCCCATTTTCCGGGCCTCAGCCCGACAAAGCCCCGAATACCCAAACCCAAGTCCAAAAGAACCATCCTTTCCCTTTTAATGAAACCCGAAATATCCAAAGCCTTAAACGATCAGGCCAATCACGAACTCCTCGCTGCCCACGCGTACGAAGCCATGTCCCTATGGTGCGCCTGGAAGGACTATCCAGGATTCGCCAGCTTCTTCTCCGATCAGGCAGGAGAGGAACGCGAGCACGCTGGAAAATTCCTCACTCACCTTCTGGAGCGTGGAGAAAAGCCAGGCCTCACCGGCATCGAGACTCCTAAGCCAGATTTCACCAGCTTGTCAGAGATCGCTGAATACGCGTTGAAGCTCGAGAAGACCAATTCCGAGAAGATCGAAGCCTGCTACGAGTTGGCCTTGGAACTTAAAGACTACGCATCCCAGCCAATGCTGCTCGAACTCATTACCGAGCAGATCGAAGAAGAAGCTTGGGGCAACCAAATGGTAACGCTCACCAAACGGGCCGAATGCCCAGGAGCTGCCTTCAGCCTCGACCGTCACATCAAAAAAATCCTAAGCCCCGCCGAATAACCCCACCCACATCGCCCGCTCAACAACTTGCCAAACAATACAGATCCAAAGGTCCAGACCATGAAAGAAATCGATTCCGCGAAGCAAATCCAAGTATTGGAAGATCGCTCCGATCAAGTTTGGACCAAAGGATCAGGCAAGGCGTTTGTCTGCGATAAGAAGAGCTCCGCAGGCTCTGTCACACAAAGAGCCTGCGCCTTCTGCGGATCGAGAGTGGTGCTCTATCCAATCGCGGATGCCCTCCACATCGTACACGGCCCTATCGGCTGCGCCGTCTACAACTGGGATATCCGCGGTTCCCTTTCCTCCGGTTCACAACTCAACCGGAACAGCTTCTCCACCGACCTCGCTGAAAAGGAAGTCATCTTCGGAGGAGAGAAGAAACTCGAGGCCTCGCTCATCGAGCTCATCGAGTACTACAGCCCGAAAGCGGCCTTCGTATACTCTACTTGTATCGTGGGCCTCATCGGCGACGACGTAGAAGCGATCTGTAAGAAGGTCACCAAGAAGACAGGCATCGAGTGCATACCCGTTGACTCTCCAGGCTTCAAAGGAACCAAAAAGACCGGCTACCAAGCAGCATGCGAAGCGGCATACCGTTTGGTCGGTACAGGCGACACGTCCTCAATTGGCAAATACAGTGTCAACCTCATGGGCGAATTCAACATCGCCGGAGAGGCCTGGATGATCCGTAAGTACTTCGAACGCATGGGAGTCGAAGTGGTCGCTACCATCACTGGAGACGGCAGAGTTGATGACTTACGTCGCTGCCACGGAGCGGCGTTGAATCTGGTTCAGTGCTCCGGCTCCATGACGCACCTGGCCAAGCTTTTGAAAGACGAGCATGGCATTCCCATGGAACGCGTTTCCTTCTTCGGATTCGAAGACACCGCTCGCGCCCTCTACGCCACTGCCGAACATTTCGGCGATCCGGAATTGATGCGGAAAGCGGAAGAAGTCGTCGCCGAAGAGATTTCGAAATTCGCCCCGCAACTCAAAAAGTACCGCAAGCAACTCAAAGGGAAAAAAGCCGCCCTCTACGTGGGAGGAGCCTTTAAGGCCTTCTCGCTGGTACTTGCCTTAAGAGCTTTGGGAATGAAAACCGTACTGGCCGGCACCCAGACTGGCAGCGCCGAAGACTACGAGCAACTGCAAGAGATCTGCGACCCAGGCACCGTAATCGTAGACGATTCCAACCCGCTCGAATTGGCCAAGTTCGTTCTGGAAAAGGAAGTCGACCTCTTCATCGGCGGCGTCAAGGAGCGGCCCATCGCCTATAAGCTGGGAGTCGCCTTCTGCGATCACAACCACGAGCGCAAGATCCCGCTGGCCGGCTTCGAGGGAATGCTCCACTTCGCGGACGAAGTAGCGCGCAGTGCCCTCTCCCCTATCTGGAAGTTCGCTCCACGCCACGAGATGCGGGCCCTGAATCTGAACAACGTGAAATCCTGATCCAACCACTACGCCATGAATCCTGACAACACCACAGCGAACGGAACCCCAGCCGAAGGTCCACTTCCCGCCTCTGCCACCCGAAACGCTTGCAAGCTTTGCAGCCCGCTCGGAGCAGCCATGGTTTTCAAAGGAATCCGTTCCTGCCTCCCCTTTCTCCACGGTAGCCAAGGTTGCGCTACTTACATCCGCCGCTACATGATCAGCCATTTCCGCGAGCCGGTAGACATCGCTTCATCCAGCTTTAGCGAGGACGATGCGATTTTCGGCGGAGCACGGAACTTCGAGATTGGTATCGAAAACGTCATTACCCAATACGAGCCGGAGCTCATCGGTGTGGCGACAACCTGCCTCTCCGAAACGATCGGAGATAACATGCTTGGAATGATCAAGACCTATCAGGACAAGCATGATGGCGACGGTCCTCCACTCGTCCACGTATCCACTCCAGCGTACACCGGTACACATAGCGACGGGTACTACGCGGCGATCGATCAATTGGTTAGAAACTTCGCCGCCCCCATGAAGGCATCCATCCCTGGTTTGGTAAATATTCTGCCAGCCATGATGTCCTGTGCCGACCTTCGACACCTGCGTGAGCTTTGCGGCATGTATCAGCTCACTCCGACGATTCTTCCCGACTACAGCGCCACCTTGGAAGGCGGAAGCTGGGGCGAGTACCACAGGATTTCACCAGGCGGCACTTCGCTCGAAGAGATCGAAGAAATGGGATCTGCAGTGGCGACCCTAGAAATCGGCCATACTCGCGCTTACTTGAAGGATACGCCAGCTGGCTATCTCGAAGAAACGAGCGGCGTAAAAAAGCACTCGCTCGGATGGCCTTTAGGTATCCGCCATAGCGATCAGCTAGTCGCCTCTCTCGGTCAAATCTCTGGCAACAAGATGCCGGAAATCCTGAAGGACGAAAGAGCCCGCCTCATCGATGCCTACGCCGACGCCCACAAGTACATTTCCGGCAAGACCGCCGCAGTATTCGGCGAGCCCGACCTGGTTATCGCTCAAGCAGCCTTCCTCAGCGAAATCGGAGTTCGCCCCATCATCTGCGCCACTGGAGCGAAGATAAAGAACTGGGAGAAACTGCTCGCCAGCGAGATCGAAGGTGGCCTCGCCGATGTAGATGCTCTCTGCGGAGCGGACCACGCGAAGATCGCCGAGAAGGCCCGCGAAAGAAAGCCGGACCTAATTCTTGGATCGAGCAAAGGCTACCAGCTAGCCCGCGAACTTTCCGTTCCCCTCTTGAGAGTGGGATTCCCAATACACGACCGCTTTGGCGGACAGAGAATTTTGCAAGTCGGCTACCGTGGCACTCTCGCCGCATTTGACCGAGTCGTTAACGCCCTGCTCGAAACCAAGCAGGACACATCAGAAACCGGATACAGCTATCTCTAACACTAGAACGCCATGACGCCAGAAAACGTAACACCACCGAAGCCGAACGAGATCAATCTCGACAATCACCCTTGTTTCAACCGCGAAGCCTGTTCTTCGCACGGCCGTATCCATCTGCCGGTTGCTCCGAAGTGCAACATCCAGTGCAATTACTGCAACCGGGATTTTGACTGCGTCAACGAAAGCCGTCCAGGCGTCACTTCCACAATCCTATCTCCCGGTCAGGCTCTGGTCTATCTGGAAAAAATCATGGAAAAGCGAGACGACATAGCAGTGGTCGGAATCGCCGGTCCGGGAGATCCTTTTGCAAACCCAAATGAGACCATGGAAACATTCCGCCTCGTCCGCGAACGTTTCCCTAGCATGATCCTCTGCCTCTCCACTAACGGACTGGGTCTCACCGAAGAATACGTGAAGGAGTTGGCCGAGCTACAGGTCAGTCACGTAACAATCACCATGAACGGCGTTGATCCCAAAATCGCCGGACAAGTTTACGCTTGGGCACGCCACGACAAGCGGATCTTCCGCCACGAAAAAGCGGGCGCCTTGATGATTGAAAAGCAACTACAAGCAGTTAGCTGGATCAAGAAATACGGAATGATCGCCAAGGTGAACTCTATCATCGTTCCGGGAGTCAATGACGAGCACTTGGAGGAGATTGCCAAAACAGTCTCCAGTATGGGAGCGGACATCATGAACTGCATCCCGCTCCTTCCTACCAAGGACACAGTATTCGAAAACTATCCCGAGCCAGATGCCAAGATGCGCTTCGCCGCTCGTATCAAGTGTGGCGAATACATGAACCAGATGACACACTGCGCTCGCTGCCGCGCCGACGCAATCGGCAAGCTTAGCGAACCGATGGCGGACGACGTACACGAGCTCATCCAGAGCTGTTCCAGACTGCCCATCAATCCGAAGCAAGATCGCCCCTACGTCGCGGTTGCCACTCGCGAAGGCATGCTCGTCAACCAGCACCTAGGCGAAGCCAGAAACTTCACCATCTTCAAAGTGGACCCAGAAGACGAAGAGGAATTCATCGCCTTCGAAAAGCGGGACGCTCCACCTCTGGGTGGTCGCGACGACCGTTGGGCGGATCTTGCGGTAACGTTGAAGGATTGCCGGGCGGTCCTAGTGAATGCAGCGGGGATGGCTCCCAAGGAGGCCCTTAAGGCAGCCGGTATCCAAGTCATCGAAATGGCTGGAATGATCGACGCCGGACTAAGCCACCTCTTCCACGGCGAAGAGCTCCCTCCAAGTCTCAAAAGAGAGTTCAAGAGCTGCGGCAAGGGCGTTACCTGCGGCGGCGACGGAACAGGCTGCGGCTGAACGCAGAGAACAGTTTAACCATTAGGAATTAAAAAAACGAATACGTTGAAATGAATAAGCCAGACCATCACCTCTTCATCTGCGGCAGTGCCCGCGCAACCGGCGAACTCAAAGGCGTTTGCTGCAACAAGGACTCCGTAGCCCTTCTTTCCTACGCTCAAGGCGAAGTCCAGGACCGCATGCTAGACGGCGTGGAAATTTCCATGACCGGATGCCTCAACATGTGTACACGCGGTCCTGTAGTCATCGACTACCCAAGCGGCAGATACTATGAAAAGGCTACCGAGGAGCTTATCGACGAAATCCTCGACGCCATCGAGGAAGGTGAGGTTTGCGAGACAAACCTCATCTCCGACTAAGAAGAACCCCAAACTCGCATCCCGCCATGTATCAGAAAATACCTTACCTTATCGATACAACGCTTCGCGACGGCGAACAAGCGGCAGGCGTTGCCTTTTCTCTCACCGAAAAGCAAACCATTGCCACCCTGCTCAGCCAAGCGGGCATCCCTGAGATCGAGGTCGGCATTCCGGCCATGGGGGATAGCGAGATTGAACACATTAAAGCGATTTCGGATCTCAATCTCCGAACTCGTATCCTCACTTGGGGTCGTGCCAATCGACACGACCTCAAAGCGGCGACCCGCACAGGAGCCAACGGATTCCACTTCTCGCTTCCAGCCAGCCCAGTTCACATGCGGATCTGGAAAAAGGACGAGAAGTGGGTTCTCCGCACCATGGCTCAGCTAGCCAAGGAAGCCGCCAACAATTTCGAGTACTTTAGCGTCGGCGCACAGGACGCCTCCCGGGCCGATCGCGATTTCCTCAAGCTCTTTATCGACGCCGCCCAGGTCATTGGAGCAAAGCGTGTCAGATTTGCAGATACGACTGGACGACTCAACCCGATCGAAACCCTAGATCTCTTCTGCGACCTCTCAAAGAACACATCCATCGAGATCGAATTCCACGCCCATAATGATCTAGGCATGGCCACTGCCAATACAGTAGCTGCTCTCATGGGAGGAGCCTCTTGCGCGAGTGTTACCGTCAACGGCTTGGGAGAGAGAGCAGGCAACGCTCCGCTCGAGGAAGTTTCCATGGCCCTCAAGCATTCGACTAACATCGATATGCCGCTCGATTCCTCTTTTTACTACAAGCTGAGCGATTTCGTAGCGGAAGCATCAAACCGTCGCCTCTCTTGGAATAAAGCGGTTACAGGGCCGGGAGCTCACAGCCACGAATCCGGGATCCACTGCAACGGATTGCTCCGCAACGCCGAGAGCTACGAAACGATTTCTCCAGAAGAAATTGGTCGCGAACGCCCCGACTTCGTCATCGGCCGCCACTCCGGTTCGGCAGCAGTGATTTCTGCCGCTCACCGACTAGGTCACGAAATAAGCAATCGTTTCGCTGAGAAACTACTTCCGCAAATCCGCCAAGTCGCGGAAAGCCAAGGGCGTGGACTTACCACCGAAGAATTCGCCCAGCTCCTCGACCTTCAAACGTCCTAATTTTCCAACTACGGCCGTATCACAGCCAATCCCTTACTCCCGCAAGCCTAGCGGGCAAAACATCACTCTAAGATTAGATCTAACCTCGCGAATCAAATGAAACTCACAGTCATCTACGGAACCGAAACTGGAAATTGCAAAGGCGTCGCCGCAAAGGTAGCGAAGAAAGCAGAAAAGAATGGAGTCGAGATCGAAGTACTCGATTTCGCCGACTACGACGTCGATCAACTCGCCTCTATCGACAATCCTCTCCTGATCATCATCTCCACCTGGGATGACGGAGCTCCTCCACCAAAGTGCGTCGAGTCCTTCAACAAGCTGATGGCACGCGAGGAAGCGCTAACCAATCTCCACTATACTGTACTTGCCTTGGGCGATACCGAGTACCCGCTCTTCTGCGAATGCGGAAAGCAAGTCGACGCCAAGCTCTCTGAACTCGGAGCCACTAAACTGCTCGAGCGTACCGACCTCGGATCCGAGTTCATGGTTACCTACATCGGTTGGTCTAAGCGTTTCTGGAAAACGCTCGCCGGAGTTTTCGGCAAAACCGCCTAGTCCCTACCCTGTCGGCCTTCGGGCCGACAAGTCACCAATATTCCACTACTTCATACAATGATCGCAACTCCCGCACCAAAATCACCTCGCATAACGCGAGACGCTAACGAAGCAGTCGCCTCGGTAGCTTACCGAATGAGCGAACTAATTTCGATCTACCCGATTACGCCCTCGACCTCTATGGCGGAGCTCTGCGACGAATGGTCGGCCCAGTCGAAACCGAATCTCTGGAACGAAATCCCCCAAGTTTCCCAGATGCAAAGTGAAGGCGGCGTGGCAGGTACCATGCATGGTATCACCATGGGCGGCGCCTTGAGCACTACTTTCACCGCTTCGCAAGGTCTTCTCCTGATGATCCCGAACATGTACAAGATGGCCGGAGAACTTACTCCAAGCGTCATCCATGTATCTGCTCGCGCCATAGCGACTAGCGCCCTCTCAATCTTCGGTGACCATAGCGACGTAATGGCTTGCCGCCAAACTGGATTCGCCATGCTGGCCTCCAATTCGGTGCAGGAAGCCCAGGACCTCGCAGCGATCTCCCACATCGCAACTCTAAACAGCCGCGTTCCATTCATCCACTTCTTCGACGGATTCCGGACCTCGCACGAGATCAACTCACTTGAGTACCTGCAGGACGATACCCTGCTCTCTATGATCGATGACAAAGCATTGGACGAGTACTACCAAAGAGCTCTCACTCCTGACGCTCCATCGGTACGCGGCACTGCCCAAAATCCGGATACATACTTCCAAGCGAGAGAAGCGGTTAACAGCTACTACAAGGAAGTCCCTGGCATCGTTCAGTCCGCCATGGATACTTTCGCAGCCAAGACTGGACGCTCCTACAATATCTTCGACTATTACGGCGATCCCGAAGCGGAGAAGGTAATCGTAATGATGGGCTCCGGCGTGGAAACAGCTGCCGAAACTGCAGAGTACCTCAATAAGAACGAAGGCACCAAATACGGCGTGGTCGCTGTTCGCCTCTACCGTCCCTTCAATACAAAGGCGTTCATCCACACCCTTCCCAAAACGGTCAAATCTGTAGCGGTACTAGACCGTACCAAGGAGCCAGGCTCCATCGGAGAACCTCTTTACCTCGACGTATCCCTAGCCCTGCGCAAAGCGAGCAGCTGCCTCAACAATTGCTTGCCAAACGACCCAGCCGTTGTGGGCGGACGTTACGGCATCGGCTCCAAGGAGTTCACTCCGGCCATGGTAAAGGCTGTTTTTGACAACCTATCCGCTGAGAGCCCGAAGGATCACTTCACCATCGGTATCCGTGATGATGTTACACACCAATCTTTGGATTGGGACGAAAACTTTACCATCCAGATCGAATCCGCTCAGTCTGCCATGTTCTTCGGACTCGGTTCCGACGGAACGGTAGGAGCAAACAAAAACACGATCAAGATCATCGGCGAAGCGACAGAACTCTACACGCAGGCTTACTTCGTATACGATTCCAAGAAATCTGGTGGACTCACCACTTCTCACCTGCGTTTCGGTGAAAACCCAATCAAAGCGCCATACCTCGTAGAAGAGGCAAACTTCGTAGGTTGCCACCAGCCGCAGTTCCTTGGTCGTGTTGAAATGCTCAGCAAGATCGCGAATGGCGGAACGTTCCTCATAAACACCTCCGTACCCGCCGAGGAAGTTTGGGAATCTTTGCCTTACGAAGTGCAAGACACCTTGATCAAAAAGCAGAACAAGCTCTATGTGATCGACGCCTACAAGGTTGCTGGCGAAACCGGAATGGGCCGCAGAATCAACACCATCATGCAGGTGTGCTTCTTCGCCTTGAGTGACGTACTGGAAACTGAAGACGCCATCGGCAGAATCAAAGCCGCTATCGAAAAGACTTACGGACGCAAAGGTCCTAAGATCGTCGATATGAACTGTGCCGCGGTAGATGCAGCTCTCGCCTTCCTCAAGGAAGTTGAAGTCCCATCTGAAACGACCTCAAGCCCTGTAGCTGTAGAGTGGGTACCAAACTCGGCGCCTGACTTCGTAAAGCGCGTCACGGCTCGCCTCCTGGCTGGCCAAGGAGATCTGCTTCCAGTCAGCGCTCTTCCCGCCGGCGGCGTGTGGCCATCTGCCACTTCCCAATACGAGAAGCGCAGCATCGCCACCCAAGTACCCGTTTGGGACGCGGAAACCTGTACGCAGTGTAACAAGTGTAGCTTGTTCTGCCCTCATGCCGCCATTCGCCCCAAGGCTTACGACGAAAGCGAACTCGTTTCTGCTCCAGAAGGATTCAAGAGTGTTCCATTCAAAGGCCCGAATGCTGCAGGCAAAGCCTTCACCATCCAGGTGTACCCTCAGGATTGCACCGGCTGTAACGCATGTGTCGAACTCTGTCCTGCAACGAATGCCGAAGGTCGCAAGGCAATCGAAATGGAGCCACTCGCTCCGATCCTCGACCGCGAAAAGGAAAGCCTCACCTTCTTCCAAGGCATCAAGGAAACCGAGATCGATACCTCCAAAGCGAGCGCCAAAAGCATCTCCCTCAAACAACCATTGTTTGAGTTCTCGGGAGCTTGCTCGGGTTGTACGCAAACGCCATATGTCAGACTTCTGTCTCAACTCTTTGGTGACAGACTACTCATGGCCAACGCGACTGGATGTTCTTCCATCTACGGAGGCAACTTGCCAACTACACCTTACTGCTCCGACTCGAACGGCCGTGGACCCGCTTGGGCCAACTCGCTCTTCGAAGACAACGCGGAGTTCGGACTGGGTCTGCACCTATCCGCCAAATGGCGCAGCGAGACCGCACGCACACTGCTGCAAAACCTCAGCAAGGAAATTGGCGAGGAACAAGTTTCCAGCTTCCTCGCGTTGGACAAGAGCAAGGTAAGCGAGAAACGCGAAGCCCTCGAAGGAATTCGTTCCCGCTTGAAGGAGCTCAAAGGATCGCAAAGCACACGCCTGTTGCAGCGCCTTGACTACTTGGTCGAGAAGAGCACCTGGATCGTCGGTGGAGATGGTTGGGCCTACGATATCGGATTCGGAGGACTCGACCACGTGCTGGCCAGCGGTAATAACGTGAACATCCTTGTTCTGGATACGGAAGTGTATTCAAACACGGGTGGACAATCAAGTAAGGCAACTCCTATCGGAGCTCAGGCGAAATTCGCATCCAAGGGTAAGGAACTCCCCAAAAAGGACCTCGGCCAGATAGCAATGAGCTACGGAGGCATCTATGTGGCCCAGATCGCTATGGGTGCCAATGAGCAACAAACGCTCGAGGTTCTTCGCGAAGCCGAAAGCTACGATGGTCCTTCCTTGGTCATCGCCTACGGACCATGTCTCGCTCACGGCATTGACCTATCCTTCGGACCAGATCGCCAGAAAACAGCAGTCAACAGCGGATACTGGCCTCTCTACCGCTTCGATCCAAGAAATGCGGATACGGAGCTTCCAGTCTTCCGGCTAGATTCCTTTACGCCTAGTGTTCCTGTGGCGGACTTCATGCGGGCAGAAAACCGATTCAAGTCTCTCGAGCGGTCCAATCCAGAACGGGCCAGCGCCTTACTGGAAAGAGCACAGGCCCAAGTCGACGCTCGTTGGAATCGCCTCGAAGCCCTCGCAGCAGCGGGCATGGAGGATGACGACGACGATGACGACGGCTGGGGCTAAGCTAGAGTAACCCAATCTCAGGATCGGTCTCCTAGCGGGGACCGATCCTCTTATTTTAAATCCCTTGGCAAAATCGGACCTCGTTGAATTCAGTCGAAACCAAAGAACAACCCTCAGGAGTAGTAGCCTTCAATCACTGTGATTTGCCACCTTGGGTAATCGCATCGGATACGTTCAACCTGGAACCAAGGCCGTTGAGCATTTCCGGAACACAGCGTTCCAACCGCGACCTATTTCGTAAACTCGACCAAGAAGATGACAGCGCTAAAAGAGGACGCATCTTCCATGAATACCTCAACGTGAAATTCGCCCTGCATCAATGGGCTGAATACACGGGCAACGCTCGAAGCAGTCTGCGAAATAGCTACCTTCGTTTTCTTAACGGCTGGCAAGTGGACAGCAACGGGATCGAAGGCGCCGTTCTAAAAAGCTGGGTAGAAAGCCGATTCGGCGTTTTGGCAACCTATCACAAAGGTATCTTAAAGCGAGTACAGGGCGAAGAGGACAATCGCTTCGCGAGAGATCGGATGAAAGGAAGTTCCCGCACCAACGCGATCTACTCACAACTGGATATTCTGTACGAGTACTGTCAATACGAATACAGGCGCCGCATGCCGGAAACCAAAACCTTGGTACTCTACCGTGGCACAAATGACCCGGAAGAGCACCCTTTGATCGCCACCGGCGAAAAACGCGAAAAATGCATACGCCTAAACAATCTCGTTTCCTTCACCTCAGATCGGGAAAAAGCTTGGGAATTTGGCTCCTCGGTTTGGAAGGCGACCTGCGCCATTTCAAAGATCGTATTTTTCAGTGGATTGCTGCCGAGCAGCCTGCTCACTGGCGAGGACGAATACTTGGTTATTGGCGGTGACTATTGGGTAAAGGAGCTACTCTACTAGATGATTGCGGGAATCCAAACGATGAATACGCATCGAGCCTCTACAGAGCAAATAAGAGACGGTATGCTTGGCTTACTGATCGGAGATGCCTGTGGAGTACCCTACGAGTTCCGGCGGCCGGAGGAGCTACCGCCCTTCGAGGAATTGGATATGTTTCCTCCCAAAGGATTCCTGCGTTCATATTCTCACGTGCCATTGGGAACCTGGTCGGACGACGGAGCTCAGGCTCTTTGCCTATATACTTCCCTTGTTAGTTGCGGTCACTATCACCCGCATGATTTCGCGAGTCGACTGCTACGCTGGCACGACGAAGGATACATGGCGGTAGACAACTACGTTTTCGATATAGGAAACCAAACGAGCGTTTCCATTTCTCGGCTTAAGAAGGGTATGACCACGAGTAACTCGGGCATGCGAGGCGAGAGAAACAACGGGAATGGATCCCTCATGCGATGCCTACCCCTCGCCTTACTCCACAATGGAAATGACATCGCCTTAGTAGTGGATGCCCACCGGCAATCAAGGCTGACCCACGGACACACACGCTCTCAAGTATGCTGCGCTCTCTATTGCCTGTGGGTCAGAAGAGAGCTCCAAGGCTATGATGATGCCTGGAGCGAGGCGACCGCGACGCTCAAAGAAATCTATCAATTCGACCCGCAGAGCCTGCGAGAGCTAAAAGAACAGATTCAGCCCGATCGGGAACCATGTGGAACTGGTACCGGCTACGTAGTCGACTCTCTTCATTCTGCTCGAAGGGCTTGTCTCGAAAAGGATTTCGAATCGATAATTAAACGAGCTATTTCCTTTGGGAACGACACGGATACCACCGCTGCCATCGCCGGCGGAATCGCCGGTATCCGACATGGCAATACCGGCATTCCAAAAATCTGGAAGTCGAAACTCCGCGGCTTGGAAATCCTTGAGCAACTCTCGCTGCTCAGCGATTCCTCTATCCGATAGGGCTTCCAAAAAAGAGGCACTGTGAGCGCTTCCTGCAGCCAAGGGAGAATTATGCGCATTTTTTTGGGAATAATCTACGAACCCGCACGTTCTCTTAATCGGCGCCGGGCAAAGAAGCCCTCCTAGATCGATCTGAAACATAACTGTCTCAGAAACAAAAATGCACACTCAAACACGTTCCCTTAAACGCTTCGCTCTTCGTGGCGTCGCTGCACTTGCCTGCCTTGCTGCAGTCAATGCCCACGCTGTAACGGTACAAGTCACTGTCGAAAATATAGGAAGCCATGATGGACTCTGGTTCACCCCAGTATTTTTCGGATTCCACGACGGATCCTTTGATACCTTTGATTCCGGTTCATATGCCTCTTCATCTATCGAATCCCTAGCCGAGGGTGGAGACGCAAGCGGACTCGCCTCCGACATTATGGGAGTCGCCGGTTCCAAACATCATGTCCTTCTTCAGGATGGAAGTGGAGCCCCTCCGGGTGTTCTCTTCGCTCCGGGAGAAAGCGCGAGCTTTCGCATAGATCTGGACGCGACTCTCAACCGCTACCTGAGCTTCGCATCCATGGTCGTCCCCTCCAACGACATCTTCATTGGCAACGAAGACCCAATGGGGATAGAGTTGTTCGATGGATACGGAAATTTGAATATGGATCTGAGCTTCGACCTATTTGGGGCTAACATCTGGGACGCAGGGACCGAACTTAACGACTTGATGGGGGCACCTCTCTCTCCGCTAGGCGGCATCAGCACCGATACGATGAGTCCCATCAGCCTGCTCGGTCAAGCGGGTCTAGACGGATTCCAAGGAGCTGCCCTCGCCACCGGCACAAATCTTTCGGATTACCTGTCCACACATGATTCACTGGCTCGAATCTCTGTGCAACAGGTTCCAGACTCTACCCAATATATCGGTTTTATGGGAGCGATCGCATTGGTCGGATTTGGCTTCGTCTCAAAGCGAAGGATGGGACAGGAAAAGGCTTAGACATCCTGAACGCTCTCATCACCTGACGGCGACCCTTAACCGGGTCGCCGTTTTCTTGTAGAATTTATCAAACTTTGGGGTTCCCTCGCCCTTCAATTCAAGCATTGTCGCCGATCGATGGACCCGATCAGCCAAGGAGTCGTGGGAGCAATCGCAGCCCTCAGTCTTTCCCCTCCCAAAAACTTGCGAGTCGCGGCCTTGGCAGGAGCGATCGGGGGGATGGCTGCCGACCTAGACATCCTGATATCTTCCGGCGAGGATCCTTTGCTCAACATTGAGTACCATCGCCATTTTTCCCACGCGCTGGCTTTCATACCGTTCGGGGCACTACTCGTCTCCGGCTTCCTATTTCTTTTTCTTCCCAAGAGACTATCATTCGCAACCCTCTACCTGTACTCCTTCCTCGGGTACGCAACATCCGGTCTCTTGGACGCCTGCACGAGCTATGGCACTCAGTTGCTTCTTCCCTTTTCAACATCACGAGTGGCTTGGAACATCATATCGGTGGTGGACCCAATTTTTACCCTCCCTCTGCTTGTCCTCCTCGTAGTCTGCCTCTGGAAACAAAAACAAATCCTCGCGAAGGTCGCAGGTCTCTTCGCCTTGTTCTACTTCGCCCTCGGAACCACACAAAACTTTCGAGCCCAAAGCTACCAAAGCCAGCTGATGGAAAGCCGAGGACACGATGCCTCCACGCTCCGAGCGGTTAAGCCCTCTTTGGCCAACTTAATCCTCTGGCGGAGCGTCTATGAGTGCGGAGGAACCTTCTACGTGGACGCACTCCGGCTGGGGACCTTTTCGGACAATCAAATCTATCTCGGCGACTCGGCACCCGCCTTTTCAGCGGAAGCACACGAGCTGGAACTGAGCGAAACAGCATTGGAGGACATCGAGCGTTTCGACCATTTCTCGGAGGGGTTCGTAGCCTATTCTCCATCAGAGCCAAATTTCCTAATCGATATTCGCTACTCGCCACTTCCGAATTCGATTTCGCCACTCTGGGGCATCCATCTGCAAGAGACGACAGAAACCGGTCACCTCTCTTTCGAAACAAGACGACAAATTTCAGAGACGCAAAAACGCAATTTCCTCAAAATGATTAAAGGGAAATGAGCTCAGGTTCGCCCCGAAACGCTCTCAAGTGAACAGTTTTCATGCATTAAGTTAATTTTGCTCATTCTCTGGAGAAATAAGGTAAACTCCCCAAAGAAATTGTTAATAGAACCTAAAATCGAGGATTGAGGAACCGATTAAGGGGGAATCATGCCAGTTACCTTTAGTGCCCAATCCGACAAACAAAACCAGGAAACGAACGCCGCTCCGGAGAGGATTCGGGTCCTTTCTCGCTCCATTTCCAAAAATTTCGACCAAGCCCTCAAGGAGATCGACGCGATCAACTTACAGACCCGCTTGCTCTCCCTGAACGCTCAAGTGGAAGCCGCTAGAGCCGGCTCAGTGGGAGCCTCCTTTTCTGTCGTAGCCTCTGAGATGCGCACCCTTTCCAAACACACCGAACAAGTGGCGAAGCGGATGGATCTGGAAACCAAGACCGCCGTCAACCAACTCGAGGGAATCAGCGAAGTCATGGCCAATAACGTGCGAGGCGTACGCCTTTCCGACATGGCCCTGGTCAACATAGACTTGATCGATAGAAACCTTTTCGAGCGAACATGCGATGTGCGCTGGTGGGCAACCGACTCAGCTATGGTCGGAGCCGCTCAAAATCCATCTCCGGAAAACGCCGCTTACGCGAGCAAGAGGCTTGGCGTGATCCTCGATGCCTACACCGTTTACCACGATCTCGTGCTCTGCGATCTCCAAGGCAAGGTGATCGCCAACGGCAGACCGCAACAGTATAGATCAGTCAGGGCTGACGTATCTCAAACGGATTGGTTTCGAGCAGCCATCAACTCGAATTCAGGAAACGAATACGGATTCGAAAGCGTGAAAGCAAACCCTCTCACCAACGGAAGCCTAACCTTGGGATATTCCTGCGGAGTCAGAGAAAACGGTGATGCGAATGGAAGGCTCCTTGGAGTTCTGGGCATTCTTTTCGACTGGGAGAGTCTAGCCCAAGTTATCTTGAAAAACACTCCTGTGGACCAAAACCTCAAGGAGTCTACTCGCTGCTGTATCATTGACCGAAGCGGCATGGTTCTGGCGGACACGCAGGACAAGATCCTGAAAGATAGCCTTAAAATACCAGGTACTTTAGATAGAGGGGCTAAGGATAAATCATGGACCCGCACCAAAGTGAATGGGAAGGAGTGCTTTGTTGGATACGCCCAAGCTCCAGGCTACGAAACCTACTCGACCGGCTGGTGCTCTGTAATCATCCAAGAAATCCTAGACCATTCTAGGAACTAGAATTTAGAACTTTTGAGCGAGCCCTCGGGAGACAGGTTTCGAATTTTCGAAGCTCCGGGTTCTCTCGCTCACTGCTGACAAAAACTTCCCTTAGTCTGCATCCATCCCCCGCTAGGGGGATGGATGTCAGGTAGGGATCCATCCCTTTCACCGCAGAGGCAGGGAGCAATGCGACCCCACAACCCGCCACCACCATACTGGCCATAGCAGCAGCTCCATTGGTTTCCCGGATTCCAGGTGCTTCGATTCCGGCAGTAGCGTAGATTCCGTCCAAGAATTCTCGATACGCCGGGGCAAGCTCAAGCTTCAAGGCGATAAGGGATTCCCCTTCTACGTCTTTAATCCTTAAACGCTTCCGTCCAGCTAAGCGATGCCCTTTGGGCAAACAAACCCGCACAGAGCCCTCTTTCCAATTTATGCATCGCACTCTAGGGGGTAGAGACGCAGGCCGAACACCAAGAAACGCTCCATCGAGTTCTCCCTCAGACACCTTGGACAGCAACTCCACCGGAGCCATGTCGACCAAGGATAGTTGCGTATCCGGATGCTCCTTACGATATCGTTCAAAGACTCCAAGCAAATCCTCTCCCATCAAAGCCCCTACGAATCCCAGCCTCAACAGACTCTTTTCACCCGAGCCCGCCCGTCGAGCGCCTTCAACCGCTCTGCTCAAAACAGCCGGTAGCTGATAGACTTCCCTCAGAAAAACTTGCCCCGACGCCGTCAGGTCGACTTTTCTGCCTCGCCTGAAAAATAAGGCTTCTCCCAGAAACTGCTCCAATTCCCTAATGGTTCGACTCAGCTGAGGCTGGGCCACGCCTAGGCGCTCCGCCGCTTTGGAAAAATGAAAATCACGACAGACCTCTAGGAATGAGACTATTTGTTTATGGGTCGGATTATTCATATCATTTTTGTTATACTTTCATAATTTATAGAATATTTTTGTTATTCAAATAAATTTGCTACCATGGGGAATGAATAGCCTCGAATGCCCCAAAGCATCTCTCGCCCGCCGCCTGAATAACTTCAGTGGATCGGTCGCCCGCGACATACTTTCCCGAACTCAAAACAAGGAAATCATCTCCTTCGCAGGAGGATTACCTGACGCCAGTCTTTGGGAGGATCTCGTGCTACCAACCGTCCCTCCGGCCGCCTACCAATATGGACCCTCGGAAGGGGAAATGCCCTTGCGCCAGATAATGGCAGACCGAGCGAGCGCCTTCGGGCTGGACGCTGAAGCCTCGCGAACCTTGATAACTTCCGGCTCCCAGCAAGGACTGGATCTGGCTGCCAAGTTGGTCATAGAACCCGGGACACCTGTACTTGTAGAAGCCCCGACCTACTTGGCCGCTCTGCAGGTTTTCCAGTTGTTCGAGGCTGATATCCAATCCTTGCCTCTCGACACCGAGGGGATCGACGCAGCAGTTCTCGATCGATACCTAGAGCAGACCAAAGCTCCGCTCGCATATTTAAATCCAAGTTTTCAAAATCCGTCCGGCTGTTGCTACTCGCTGGAGCGCCGTCGTGAAATTGCCGAAGTACTCGACCGCCATGCCACGATTCTATTGGAAGACGATCCTTACCGCGACCTGTCTTACGAAAGCGATGCTCCCCCCCCCATCGCGTCGTTTCTCAAAAACACACCTTGGATTTATCTTTCCAGCGTATCGAAAACACTCATCCCTGGCCTGCGTCTTGGCAGCTTGATCTGCTCGGAAGAGCTTTTCCCGTCCCTGCTGAAACTCAAGCAAGCCGCCGACTTACACAGCAACCGCCCCGCCCAATTCATCGCGACAGAATTGCTCTCAGATGCGCAAAAGAATGCGGAGCGGATCGAAAAACTTCGCTCCCACTACCAGCAGAAACGCGACCTGATGGAATCAACGCTTCGAGCGGATTTCAAATCCTTGGCGGATTGGAAAAAACCGAGTGGAGGCATGTTCTTCTGGCTTACGTTGAAAGATCGAGTTGATCTGAGTGAGACTCTGGAAGAATGCCTGAAACAGAACGTGGCCTTCATGCCTGGATCTCCCTTCTTCGCGCATAAAAACGATCACCCTTGCTGCATAAGACTGAACTTTTCGTTGGTCAGCCGCGAAAAACTCGAAAACGGAACTAGGGTAATTTCCCGTGTAATCAAAAGCCAGTCAGGTTATTATTCTAAGTAAATCCTGCAGGGTACTCTCAACCAAGCATAGGGGTTGCTTGTTTTGGGTATAAAAATCAAAATTCGCTTAGCAAAAAGGCATTCGATGTGCTAACTACATACCTCGATGCCGCTTATTACCCCTTCACACGCGACCGATTCCATTACCCCAACTCGTGCAATTCAATTCCTACGGCGCATTTCCCTGCCGTTCTCAATTGCAGCGATTTGTCCCTTGGTTATGGGATCTAACGATCATTCCGCTTCGGCACTCGCTGAGGACAAAACCCCATCCCTAGGCGCAATGCCCATTTGGGAAGAGATATCTTGGTCGGGGAGTAATTCCGCGATCTTTCTCGTGGCTTTGACGCTGATGGCCTTCTACGTAAAAATCCACGACCGGAAGCAGCAGCGCGAAGCGAATAGCCCTTCGGATGGTCGAAAGACCTTTGCTTCCAAAGGCACGAAGCAACGAAACGTGGCTTCCTAGCGACCGACCCAAATAGAAAAAGGCTCCGATCTTTTTCCACGGATGGGTGCAGTGAAACAAGGCGGCTTGCATCCGGAAATGGAGCGTGCAAGCTCCAGTCTATGAAGCCCGCTAATCCTCAAAGCCCGGTGGATCTCTATTTTATGGATGCTCGGTCCAAGCTCATAGATATCGCAGCCTTCATGGACCGTGTCGAACGCGACGGAGCCACCGACGACTATCGATATCAAGCCTTTCGGGAGGCGCTCAAAGCGCTGGGAAGCGACCATAGGGCAATCGAGGTCCTCAAGTCCCTCAGCGATCCCACCAAAGAACTCATTCCAGTCGCTACCACCAAGGCAGCGAGCGGAGCCTGGCCTCAGCCGACGGAATAGTCCGGGCATTCAAAGAGAAGGCTGTCCAAGACCGCTAGGCGACGAATGCCTTCCAGCCATCTGGGGTAAATTACTCTGCAGAATAGCTAAAAATTACGGTACGCCAGCCGTATATAGGAGTTCATGACTGGCTCCGACTTCCTCTACTCTTGTATCACTGCTGGGACTTCACCAACAAGACTCGCCGTTGTTGAGCGGACCCTGGCCAACCGGATTGTAACCTCCAGTCACGGAATAGCTCAGCTCCTGAACGGAAGCCCGCTTCGCTAGAAACGCTAGCCGCCCTTACCTGTGATCCAAATCCGACGAGCTAGGCAGATGTCATTCCTCACGAAGGTCCTCCTTCCGGTGCTGGCTGTCCTAATCGCGATGCCAATCATCACCGTTTCACAGGTAAATCAGCACTTCAACGATCGCTCCGATGTAGCGGCCAAGGACAAACTCACTACGGCCCAATCGTTCTTGGCCAGATGGGTCGACGACAAACCCCGCTCACACGAGCTCCAGTTAAGGGTAGCTCACTCCTTGGAACGCCTCGAGCAGCCCTCCGGAGCCGAGGGGCCAGACGGTCTCGTACAAAACCTGCTCAAATCGCTCGGACCTGGCGTCAAAGCCATCGTCTGCACGCCAATGAATGGTGACGAATCATTCTCAGCCAGATCAGACTCGACTCTCGACCTGGATGCGATGGAGCAAGCTCTAGCGCCAAATGTTGAACTCGCTCTTGGAGGGCACGCAGAATCAACCGTCTACAGCGACGGAAATAGTATCTACAACATTACCTTCATGCCGCTGCGCAGCCCAAAGTCGGGAACGATCTTGGCCAGCTTGAGCATCGCGACTGAACTGGGAGAGCATCGCTTGAGAGAATTGAAGGATCTCACCAAAACGGAAGTGATAACTATTGTCGACGGGAAGCCGTTGAGCTCCACCCTGTCAGAATCCCTCACCCAAAAGGCGATTGAAGAAAATACCGCAGAAGCGGGACACCTGTTTCCAGTGCTTCTCGGAAACGAACACTTTCACGCTCTCAGCGACACTATTCAGCTAAGCGACGGAAACGAGCTGCAATACATCCTTCTCAGCTCTTACGAGGACGAGCGCCAATCCCTCTACAAAACCCGACTGTTGCTTATCGCGATCAGCTTTGGAGGCATCGTTTTCGGAACCTTCCTCATCTACATCTTCATTCATCGACTCACCAGTCCTCTGAGATTGCTCAAGGAAGGGGCGGACGAAGTAGGTCGCGGAAACTTCGGGCACAAAGTGAATTGCTCTAGCTCGGATGAATACGGAGATCTTGCTCGGGCTTTCAACCACATGACGGAAAATCTTCAGACCTCGCATCGCGAACTAGAGGAAACCGTGCATCAGCTGAAATCTACCCAATCCCAGCTGATCGAGAGCGAAGAGGGGCTACGACTCATCATCGAAGGCGCCAGAGACCATGCGATTTTTACTCTGAATGATGAGGGCAAAATCCTGCGTTGGAATGCCGCATCAGAACGCATCCTAGGCTACACAAGCCGCGAGGCCTCGAAGATCGGCTACGCCGCCCTTTTCCCGCCAGAAGACGAAGCGATTCTGAATCTGTCAGAAACAATGATGGCCGAAGCCAACGCCAAGGGCCAGGTCAGTTTCCAAGGCTGGAGACGTCAAAAAGACGACAAGTTGATCTGGGCAGATGTCACTCTTTCCAAGTTGGAAACAGGCGGATTTGTGGAAATCACCCGCGATATCACCGACCGTAAAGAAGCTGAAAACGCTATGCGAGCGGCCCGCGATGCGGCCGAAGCCTCCGATAGAGCAAAGAGCGAATTCCTAGCGAACATGAGCCATGAGTTCCGAACTCCGATGAACGGCATTATCGGAATGGCGAGCCTCCTGTCTTCCCTCGATCTGACCGCAGAACAGAGCGAGTACACGGATACCATTCGAGTCAGCGCCGACAATCTGCTCTCCATCATCGACGACATTCTGGATATTTCGAAAATCGAAGCAGGAGAATTCGAGATTTCCGAGAATCCGACAGACTTGGTCGAAACGATCGAATCCGGCATTTCTCCCTTCCAAGCTGATTGCGAGAGCAAGTCCATCGGGCTGCATCTGACCATTTCAAACGAGGTTCCCGCCCAGGTTCTCACAGACGCGAGCCGACTCAGGCAAATCATCGCTAACCTCGTAGGCAATGCCGTTAAATTTACCAATCGCGGCGGCGTAACCGTATCGGTCGCTTACGAGACGGAAAATGCCAAACTGCAGATCGCAGTTCGCGATACCGGAATAGGCATCGCAAAGGACCATCTTCAGGAGCTATTCAAACCCTTCTTCCAAGCCGAATCCTCCGCTTCCCGACAGTATGGAGGAACAGGGCTCGGACTAACCATCACACGAAATCTGGTCGATTTGCTCGAAGGAAAAATCTCTGTGCAAAGCCAACTCGGGAAAGGCTCCACTTTCACTGTGGAAATACCGGTCGCCAGCATGGAATCAGAACCGGCTTTTGCTCAATTCGACAGAGAGAAGATCTTGATCGTGATCGATGATGCGATCGCCCAAGACGCCTTGGAAACTCAGCTGGCACATTGGGGCATCGAAGCGCGCAGCGTCTCCTCGCGACCAGACCCGCTTCGCTCCACCCTCGAAAACGAGAAAAGCGACCTTCTGATTATTCACGAGTCCGCTTCCCGCTCCGACACGATTCGCACGCTTTTCGATGTGCGAAATCTACAAGGCGACCTATTCCCTCCAATCATTCGCCTCGTCTCTTCCAAGACGAAGGAGGATATCGCATCCAACGACAAATCTGTGGCTATCAGCCAACCGGTCTCGCTTCGCGCCCTAAACTTCCATTTGCAAGCATTCAAAAACCAGCCGGATCACCCATTTAGAGATTCCTTGCTACCTAGCGATGATTCGGATACGAGGGAATCATCCCCCGCAAGAAGCCGAGTCTCCGTGGAAAAAACAGACTCTCCCCAGGAGCAAAAGCCCGAGGCCACTCCGGCCGCGGAACAAGGTGAAACGATCGCCTTTGCCGAACAGTACCCGATGAGGATCCTCGTCGTTGAGGACAATCCGATCAATACCAAGGTCCTGGTCAGGATGCTGAAGAAGTTCGGCTACTCTCCTGAAACGGCGGAGAATGGAGCCGAGGGTGTGAGAGCCGCAGAAGCGGAAGCATTCGATACCATTCTCATGGATCTCCAAATGCCCGTGCTCGACGGACTCACAGCGGCGAGTAAGATCATAAACTCCCACTCTATAAAGCATCCGATTTATGTCTCAGCCTTCACCGCGAATGCTCGAGACGAAGACAAAGCGGCATGCAAGGATGTGGGCATGCATGATTTCGTGGCTAAACCAGCCCGCATTCCCGTGCTCAAAGAGATGCTGATTCGAGCCCATAGCTGGGTTTCCGCTCAGAAGACTTTGTCCGAGTAGCTCCCGCCTAGCCAGATCTAGCGGCGAATAAACGCTAGCAGGTAAGCTACAATACAGGCCCTCGAGCAAAGCGAAGTTGCCAAGCTCCCTCCCATTCTTTTGGACTTGCTTTAACGCAAACCTTTAGCGGCTGAAGTCGTAAATTCACGAAAGGAGTAAGAGCAAAATCCAAAGATGAGATATATCGAACCCCATGCCCACATGGTAAGCCGAACCACTGACGACTACGTCGCCATGGTAACAGCCGGCTGCAAAGCGGTATGCGAGCCTGCCTTCTGGGCGGGCTTCGACCGGAGTTCCTCCCACGGGTTCTACGACTATTTCAGGCAACTAACCGAGTACGAGCCCGCTCGGGCAGCCAAATTCCATTTGCCGCACTTTTCCTGGCTTTGCATCAATCCCAAGGAGTCCGAGGACTTAGGCTTGGCCAATGAAGTCCTCGCCCTCATTCCCCAATTCCTAGACAAGCCCAACGTTCTGGGAATCGGCGAAATCGGCCTCAACAAGAACTCTCGCAACGAGATGACGATTCTTGAGAAGCATGTAGATCTCGCCGCCCAACACGAACAGCTCATCCTTGTTCATACCCCTCATTTGGAAGACAAGCTCAAGGGAACCAAGCTGATTGTGGATCTGATAAAATCAGACTCACGAATCGATCCGTCCCACGTTTTGATCGATCACGTGGAGGAGCACACCGCTGGCTATGTCATGGACGCAGGCATGTGGGGCGGCATTACGCTCTATCCCGAATCGAAAGCCACCTCACCACGCGCCATCGACATCCTGGAGAATTTCGGACCCGAACGACTTTGGATGAATTCAGCCTGCGACTGGGGCGTATCCGTACCGCTAGCAGTACCCTATGCTGCCATGGAAATGAGAAGGCGTGGCTACGATGACGAAACGATAGACAAAGTGTTCTATCAAACGCCCTTCCGGTTCCTGAGCCAAAGCCCCAACTTCAAACTCGGCTGAGCGTTCAAACGAGCTGGACTTAAGTATCAACTCGGCATCACGAAGAAATAAGTCTGCCGAGGTTGCCCCTTCCCTGCAGTTGGGCTACAGATAGAAGGCCCTTAGAATGCACTTTCCTATGCCTGAGAACCCGATTCCCAGCAAACCTCCAACACTCTCTGCCGCGCTCTCGCAAAGGGAACCCTTGCTGGCTAATCTTTGGGAAAATGCGCCCTTTGGGATCCTCCTGATCGTTCCAGGACCGGATGAAAAGCAGCCCGTCCTCATAGGAGACTGCAACCCCGCCACCTGCCAATTTCACGGCTACTCAAAAGAGGAATTGGTCGGCCAATCGCTCGATCTTCTCCACGAGATCCACTGGACCACTACCATCGACCACGACTGGTTCGCGACCCCAAAAAAAGATAGGGTTTATAAGGGCTCCTCACTGCATCGCCGGAAAGATGGCAGCACCTTCCTAGTCGATTACTCGCTTACTTTCCACGAGCTCGAAGGATGCCGGTACGCCATCGGCTTCGATACGCCCCTAGGCCTGCAAGCCGAGGGACAAAAACTACTGGCCCTATCCTCTCGTTGGATAACCGCCATCGAGAGCAGCTTGGATGGCGTCTGGGAAATCGATATCCCAAGCCAAAGTGTTTGGACTTCCCCGAGGTGCCAGATGATCCTTGGTAAGTCTCCCCACGAGGAAATCAGGTCCCTATCCGAGCTTTTAGCTAATGTTCATCCAAAGGACCTGAAAAAAGTAGAAGACGCCTTTCTGGCAATCTACGAGGACCGAAGCGGGCAACTCGATTTGGAAGTAAGGTTTCAAGCTCCCGAGAGGGCAGAGCTCTGGCTCACCTTGAGAGGAAAGGTATCCTACTCTACCGACCAGAAGCCAGCTCGTATCCTCGGTAGCATGACAGATATAACCGGGAGAAAGAAAACTGAGGTCGCTCTCGAGAACGCCCTCGCAACCGCTGAATCTGCGAGCGCTGCCAAGTCCAAGTTTCTCGCCGCAATGAGCCAAGAGATTCGCGATCCTATCAGCGGAGCTCTCGGCATGGCCAATCTGCTAGCGAGTACCCCGCTCAATCAGAAGCAAAGGCGGATGCTCAAATCGATCACCACTCACAGCGGCAACCTCCTCGCCAATATCGATGAAATCCTCTACTTCACGAACCTAGATGCCCCCGGCTTTGAGTTGCAGAATAAGCCTTTCGACCTCGTAAAATGCTTCACCCAGTCTATCGACACGCTCAGCCCGCTGGCAGCCAGCAAAAATGTAGAGCTCCTGTTCCGCATGGGGTCCCAAACACCGGCCACGGTTTACGGCGATGAAAGTTGTTTCTCCACGGTTGTATCCAAACTCTTAGAAAACGCAGTCAAGTTCACTGAGGCGGGTGAGGTTATTGTCACTCTGGAGGCAAATCGGGCCGAACAGCAAAGCGACGGAAAACTATACACTGAGATAAGTCTCACGGTTCAAGACACCGGAATCGGCATCGCCCCAGAGACCTTGCCAAACTTGTTCACCCCTTTCTCTCAAGCTAGCGATTCCACTCGAAGCCATTTTGGCGGCTACGGTCTAGGACTCGCTACTTGCCAACGTATCATCGATCGCATGGGGGGAACCATCAGTGTGGAAAGTTCACTCGATCAAGGCAGTCTCTTCACTTGCAATCTCAAGCTAGAAAGCGGATTCGGACTGGCCTATCCACCCCTGCCAGAAGTGAAGGATAAAATCGCCTTGGTACTAGCGACCCCCAGCAAATCGACCCAGATCATCCTTGATATCCTAGAACACTTCAGCCTGCGAACGATACTCATAGAGAATCCAAAACAGCTGGTTGAATCCTTGGAAAATAGATCTCCCTTCTCATTTCTTTTCTGCGACATTTCTGGCTGGAGCGAACCTGACATAGCAAAAGTGGATACATGCCTTCAGGACATATCTGATTTTAAGTTTTGCCGCATCGAAGTCCTTCCTGTCTCCAAACCAGCGGATCAGCCCGAGGGTGGCGGAGTTGGCCCCTTCTCACTGCAAAAACCTATCGACCCGGTCGCATTCTCACAAGTCCTGCAGAAGGGATCGATGAGTTTGCAAAACTCGCTCCAAGGCTCCGACACAGCTGAAAGCTTTCAGAAAGAGAAAATCTTGGTCGTAGAGGACAACGCCATCAACCGTATGCTGGCAATCCGCATCCTGCAGAAGCTTGGGTTTCGCGCGGATTCAGCTAAAGACGGCAAAGATGCGATCAAGAAGTGCGATCTAAAGCCCTACGACATCATACTCATGGACCTGCAGCTACCAGACATCAGCGGGATACAAACCTTGAAATCTATCCGAAAAAATCTCGCCCAATCTCAGAGAGCACCTTGGACAATCGCGGCTACCGCGAGCACCTGGCAAGAGGATCGAGAACTCTGCTTCCAAGCTGGATTTGACGACTTTCTATCGAAGCCCATCCACCCTGATAAACTGGTCGCCGCCATCGAAAAGGCTCGTGCAGCGATTATCCCTGGAAGCAAATAGAATCAGCGAAGTCCGAGTCAGTGACTTGCGGATACAGGCCTAGCGCATAGAAAGAGGATCGCTGGGCTTGCCTATATGCTCTTTTGCCTCAATGCAAATGCTCATGCAATTGGCAAACGGAGCTCACTTGGCTTACTGCACAAATGTTCACCCGGGCAATAACTGGGAAGAGACATTCCGATCCCTTAAAAACGAGGTTTTGCAAGTGAAAGCATGTGTGTGCCCACACAACGAATACGCAATCGGACTTCGCTTGTCCGCTCTGGCTGCGAAAGAACTATCCCAGCCAAAAAAGCTTGCCGCCTTCAAGGCCTGGTTGAACAAGAAAAATTGCTACGTCTTTACCATCAACGGCTTTCCCTATGGCAACTTCCACGGTGAGCGGGTAAAGGAGCAAGTATACCGACCCGATTGGTCTGAAGAAGACCGACTCACTTACACCAACCTTCTCTTCGATATCCTCGTACAACTTCTGCCCACTGGTGTCGCGGGATCCGTTTCCACTCTACCCGGTTCTTTCAAGCGCTTTGTTACCCATAACTCTCAGTACGCGGCCATGCACGACAATTTGTATAAGGCCTACCAACACATCGAAACGCTTAGCGAGACCTACGACCTCGACCTGCACCTAGGGCTCGAGCCAGAACCGCTCGGTCTCTTCGAAAACACGGAGGAAACGATAACCTTCTTTGAGCATTTCCTGAACAGGAGAAAAGACGCGGACCAAATCAAGCGACGAATCGGAGTCAACTACGACACCTGCCATCTCGCCTTAGAATATGAAGATGCAAACACGGCCCTCAGGAAATTCGATTCTCTGGGGATTCGCATTTCGAAGCTTCACATCTCCTCTGCCTTGGTAACGAGAGATTTCAGCCCAGCGTCGCTCGAACTGCTCAGCGGCTACAACGAGCCGACATACCTTCACCAGGTACTGGCCAAAGAACCAGGCGAAGGTGACACTGGAGAAAACATACGCCGCTACGAGGATCTGCCGGCGGCCTTGAAAGCGAGAGAAATAGGCGAAGACAACTCAACCGAGTGGCGTATCCATTTCCACATTCCGCTTCACTCCGAACCTGCTTGGCCTCTTTCTTCTACCAGAAGCCATATCCGAGGCGCATTAGACTACCTAAAGGCAAAACCTGAAGCGTGCCAGCACCTGGAGATGGAAACCTACACCTGGTCGGTGCTGCCAGAGTTAGGAAGAAACAAAAGTGTTGTTGAGCAGATTACTAGTGAATACGAGTGGGCATTGTCAGAGCTAAACTCCCGCTCGATGCTTGTTTGAACGAATGGCTAGATTAAAAGCGAGTTAGATTACGACTCCAACCAGAGAGCAATTCTATCTCTTGGTAAAGAGACTCTAAACGAATCTCACCCTCCAAAAGGGATTTCTCTGTTCTGAAACGCTCCTCTCGCAAATCTACCAACACCTCTGGATCACCATCTAACGCAAGCAGGTCACCAATTGCCTCATCCATATCCAACAAAGTGCCGTTTAGCCACTCTCTTGAAACGCTCAGTAGAGTTTCCTCGTCACGAATTTTTCGATACAAAACTCTAAGTTCAGCTACGACTTCACGTTGCTTCGAGTTCTTCTCAGCGCTCGACGACTTGAGCATCGCATTCAGCCGCTCAGATTCATGGTCAGAAAACAAGTCGATACTCACACCAGTCTTCACTTTCCAGCGACCTCCGTGGTCTGAATTCTCCCCCGGCAATTCATCGCCCCAATTAAATTCGGCAAACGTAGGCTCCGGTATCCAACCTCGATTCTGTGCCTCTATGCGAGCTAGGACGAGGGCTTCATCTCGCCGGACCTTGATTGATTCCAAGTTATACCTCAAGGCCTGTGACTCCAAACTCGCTAAGGATGGAAGCGTATCCAAACGATCCCTCCACCCGGCCACCACCAGCTCAGCTTGAGCATCACTCAAACCGCATTCCGTCAACTGTGACAGAACAAGCTCATACTCACGATACTGTTCCCGCAGTTCCGAATATCCCTTCAAGATTTGCCTAGCCAGTTTTGAACACTCGACAGACCTAGATTCTGCAGACTCTGTCCTTACATAAAGTCCGGTTAACTCCCGTAAGCGACGGATACCGCAAATCAACTGCCGACGATAAAGAGAACCGCTACTTAGTAGGCCACGAGCTCTACAATCAACTCTGCGCTCCAGAGATTGAATACAGCTAGCAAGGTAGTCCAATTCAACTTCAGCCGCACGCTTGATAACTCGCCGATCCGTTTTATCAGGGAAACGTAGTCGGAGCCCTACACTTCCGTCTCCCCCGTCTCCATCTTCGTCCTCTGACAGGGTCACCCTCAATTCTGGATCCGGCCAAGCCAAACCGGCCTTCGCATTCGCTTTGACGAGCTCAGCCTTTAACCGAAGCTCTTCCAAGCCAGGCTCGCAATCACGCATCACATCCACCAGTCGGGATAGAACATCATCAACCTCGTCCACGTCCGACTCCGTAGCCATTTCCTCGTCGACCCGAGCCACCCAATCGTTGACTGCTTGAATAGGATCCGTAGCCCCCTCAGCCTCTACAATCAAGAGCATCAGGACGCCTAAGAATGCTACGAGACGGGACACGATAGCGAAAAGTTCAGCGATAAGAGCTAACATCTTAAGACTGCGAGCTACCAAGCCCGATCACTGAGAGGATTTGGTCCCACCAAGTTTGGAGCGGAGAATTGGCTCCCGCTTCCAAAGCGATTTCTACCTGTTGGCCGTCAAGCCAAGGAACATCTTCCTCTAAGTCTACTACAAATAGGATTCCGCGAACTGATCGAGCCATGATAGGGTTAGATTTATCTTCCACCGAACCTATTTTCGGCAGGACTCGCACTACCTTGCCTGCGATCGGAGCGAGCTGAGTGCCGGTAAGGTTTACTTCCACGCGTTCTCCTTCGAAGAGATTCTGAGTCCCATCATGTCCCACGAAACCAACTACTTGCGGCCTCTCCTTCTCCACCAAATCTAAAATCGGTTCCCCGGCTCTCACGAAGTCCCCCTTTTTCCGATACACAGTGGCCACCGAGCCTTCCGACTCCGCTGTTAGATCCAAAGATTCACGGCGCTCCTTCAGCGTATTCAACAGCGTTTCCTTGCTAATCTTTTGCCGGCTTCGAGCCTCCTCGATCAAAGCGTTGAAGTCTGCCTGCTCCGCTTTCAGAGCCGACAGTCGTTCGTCCAAGGTAGAGACTAGGAAACGCAGCGAAGCGATCTTGCGCTCGTTCGAGACTATCATCCCCGTGTCGATTAGTCCACTAGACTTGAGGCCCTGGAGACGTTCCCTTTCCGCTAAAAGAACCTCCAGCTCGCTTTCCGCCTCCTTGCCCTCCAAAACGAGTTTCTCTTCCGAATGCCTTAGCTCCGAGCTTCTTAGAAAAGCCTCCAGCGACAGCTTTGACTCCGCATCCACGATATCGGACTCGGCCTCGGCTATCTCGGAGTTCAAAGCGGCCGAACGCATACTCACGAGCAACTGCCCAGCTTGAAACGGCTCCCCCAGTTCGACTTCAAGCGTCTCGATGTACCCGCTTTCCTTGGGGACGAGAGTGCGTTTGCTGTATTCGACAAGCCCCGGTACTGTTTCCTCTACCTCGGTGTGCGAAATCGACCAGAGAGCGAGCGCTCCCAAAGCCACCCACACGACAAAGGGCCAGTGGCGTACCGTGCGTACGAACCAAATACGGAAACGGTGCCGCTTAGACAAGCGGTGTATAGATACTTCCTCGCTCATAACCTAAATCTCAACCGTCTCCCGCTGGAGGATGAAGCTAACTTCCCGAATCGTTCCCACCTCGCGAAGCGTATCCAGAAATTCATCGCAAAGCGACTTATCTACCAGACATATCTGGTAGGCGTACTCCAAATCGGTTCCTTGCATAGCGTCACGCATCGCCACAAGCTCAACTGAGCTGGCAAACCCTCTAAACACCTCCGAAAGAACATGCTCCAGATCCATTCCTCTCGGAGCCAAGAAACGCAGCAGCCCTTCGTTCTTGCGGCGAGAGGAGGCTGGCGCCCAATGCAAGATGAAGGCTGACAGGGCAAAGAACAAAGTTCCGATAAACGCTACCTGATAGATTCCAGATCCGGAAGCGATGCCTACCGCTAGAGTCGCGAAAAGAAAGATGATATCCCTAGGATCGCGGATTGGAGTCCTAAAACGGATAATAGCCAGGGCACCTATGATCCCTAAACCACGGGCGAGATTGTTACCGATCGCGATGATCATAATCGCCACCACAATACAGGCCAGTACCAGAGTCTGCACAAACGATCGCGAATAACTCGCCCCCGAATGCGTCCACCGGTACACCGCGGCCAGCAAAGTCCCTAAAAACAGGCTCAACGCAAGCGACGCTACTATATCCAACGCGCCTTGCTCGCGCACCGAACCAAATCCTTCGATAAACAACTCCATAACTATAAGCTAAAAGTGACAACGCTCAGAGGTAGCGGAGTAAGACCCTCCACCAAACAGCGACTCGAGGCGCATCGCCGTCGAATACTTGCAAAAACCGCTACGAACCAAACCGAAGTGGCGGATCATCGTAGGTATCCACACCGGAACTCCGAGAGCTGATTTGACCTCGAGAATCATTCCAGCAAAGGGTCTACGCAATCCGACTTCTGTATCCATAACCCGCCAACCCGTTGGCTCCGCTCCGAAAAACCGATACCCCTCGGCTTTGCGATACCTAAGATTACGATCCATCGTAACACGAACCGACCGGTCCTCCGTGCCGATCCAAGACTCCCTATCATAGCGAATATGAAGGACTGGGCGGGCTCCAATGCTCCTGCTAAGACGCAAAAACTCGATATGGTTGCGAGTTTCCTCTTCCGTCGCGAAATGAGGGATACAATTGGGATCCGTGTAAAGCTCATCCCTATACTCGCTCATCGAAACGCGAGAACGGGTCTTGCACACATAGTCGGTCTCCTTCCGCTTCACCTCGAAAAATACCGTGCCGTTCAGATCGGTGCCGTAGGTACGGACTCTCAGCTTGAAACGGTTCACGAGCTTTCTCTCCTTGGCAAAATGCAGTGATAGGCTGGGTGAATCAAGCTGCAGGGTGGATACAGTGTAGGAGGGAGGATGGCCCACCGCATTAGGATCCTTCTCACAAAACATTTGAACGTAGGCGCGGATATCGTCCGCCATCGAGGCGGGCACAATGTACTTAAACTCGTGCCGCACCCGCGGGACGATAACCAGCGGCTTCCCATCGGGGCCCGCCACACTGCCTTGCCCTAGACCGATCATCACCAAGTCATCGGGCTATCGCAAAGACTCCCCTTATCGAGAACCCCAGCGTCCAACATTTTAGATCCAATCCGTTCCATTTTTTCGGGGCGGATTTTAAATGTTACAATATGAAGACAACATGAAGCAGAGATGAAGTGGCACGCTACTCCGCAGCAGCGCTTTCAACCCTGCAAACCAGCCTCCAAAACACAAATTCTGGCACGCTCGCACTGGCCCAGCTCCAAGCAAGATCCTGCATGCCCTCCTCTAGGCGGTTGGTAACGCTCACTTCGTCCGCGGTGGCGACGGACCAATCCGATAGGTCGACGCTCCGCTCGAGGGAGATTTCAACGTCTGCCGGAGCGAGCGAGCGGCTGACTGCAATCTCAAGCGAATCTCCCCCTCCGGCCCAACTTAAGGCCAAGGCATCCCCCGAATCAGGAGAACGCGGGTCCAATCCGAGAGCATATTCGTAAGCGTTGGGCAAACCGTCCGAATCGAAATCCCCCTCCACTGATGTCGCCTCCGAACTGAGTTCACTCTCTGAAAAATTCGCTTCCGCCCAAGTTTGGTACGATTGGGTCGCCACCCAGCCAGGAGAGCCGGAGAGCCCCGAACTATCCCGCCAGTTCGTCGGCTCCAACCCAAGGCCATTCAAGTCAATCCTCTCGATACTCAAACCCGTGCCCAAGGCTCCCACAGGCCAGGGAGAGCTCGGAAGATAGGGAACTCGATCTACATCCATGTAGGGCACGTAGATCTCTCCACTATCGAGCTCGTCCGGTGGGTCGGCGTACAAGAGAGCAACCTGCTCGCCCTCGTTGCTCAACGAGCCTTCGTAGGGACCGAATATCTGTAGATCTTCCGGCAAAGCCCAAAGCGCTCGGGCCTCTTCCGCCTCCACGCTCACCAGCAGGGCAACCTCGCCAGCCTGCAGGCTGACTCCTTCCGGAAACTGGTAGCCGATACCTTCGACCTGCCAGGTATTCTCCGGGTTTTCCGTATCGTAAAGTAGAACCTCCGAATCGCTGACATTTGTTATCTCCAAATATTCCACGCCCCCCGAAACCGGATCATACAAGATCTCGCTTATCACCACAGGGCCAATTAGCGGATCTCCATTTTCATAGCCAAAACTGTTCTCCTCTAGAAAAGTAAGCCACTCAGAGCCCTGCGAATCGACCACACGGCCGAAACTGACTCCATTGTCAGAGTCGCCAAAAACAAATCCATGGCGGTACCCAGTCAGGTTCCCCTCTCCATCGCCCGAGTAGAGCCAGACCTCGTCTCCATGGCTATCAAACCGGAAACCGTCGTCCCCTAGAACGTCCGGACCAAAATTGGATTCCGTAAAGACAATATACCCACCCGCCTCGATCACACTTCCTTCCGGTAGCGAGAAACGAAGCGGCAAAGCGGGATCGTCCGTCAAATACCAACCGCTCACGTCGACCGCTTCATCGGTGGGGTTATAAAGCTCGACCGAATCCACCTGCGGCAAATCCGTGTGCGCCAAGATCTCATTGACCAAGACTCCAGCCACATCCGCCTGCGGGTCTTCTTCTCCAGGCGATCCGCCGACAGCGAAACTAGCCCTCCATTCACCACCTACGCTGGGATCCTCAGGCCAAAATTCCTCGTCCCTCAAGACGATCGAGTACCCGAGCCCGTCCGCCGAAGTCGGCCATGGGCTTTCGTCCCCATAAGTCACTTCGAGAAGGGTCTCTCCCTCCGCATCCGCGATCTCGATACGTTCACCGCCATTACCAAGCTGCCCTTCGTATTCGCCAAAGACTGACACCTCTGGGTACATCGCGGAAAAGGCTTCCTCGTTCGACACCAATACGAGCCCCTCGCCCGCGTCCAGGCCGCTACCAGCGGCAAAGGTGTACTCCACCCCGTCGGCGAAAACGACTTGAGACAAATCCAGATGCTCATCCCCCTTATTGAAAAGCTCTAGAAACTCCAGTTCCTGCCCGTCGTAGTCCTCGAAATCTGCCGGATTATACATGATCTCCGTCAGAACCATCGAAGCGCTAGCCAAAGCAGCCTGTCCCAAGCCGTTCGCCAACAAGCAAACGAGGCTTGTTAAGCAAAAGTAATCCCTCCTCGAAATGCCCATTTTATGATAAGCTCAGTGGCTTGAAAATCGCTCCGTCAACAAGTGTCGTTGCGAGTCACAAGCTCAGCAAAGGCCCACATAATAGCACCCCGAAAATGAACGGAAGATGAATGGCAGTAAAACAAATGTTTTTTGCAACAATCTAATACAAAGGGCTTTACAAATCGTAACACAAACCATTGCGTGCAAATTATGAGAGTACTCATCGTAGAAGATTCACCCATTTTGCTCCAGTCAGTCACTCTGGCTCTGCAGCATTCAGGGTACGCCGTGGACGGTGCCGACAACGGCATCGACGGCCTGCATCTCGCTGAACAGAACCAATATGACGCTATCATCCTGGACATCATGCTACCAGGCTTGGATGGGCTCTCTATTATGGAAAAGCTGCGGGCTAAAAACAACCGCTGCCAAGCCATGTTCCTGACCGCTCGCGACACTGTGGATGATCGCGTCAAAGGACTTCAACTGGGAGCCGACGACTATCTGGTAAAACCATTCGCTATCGAGGAGTTGCTCGCTCGCGTCCAGGCCCTATGCCGTCGCGCTCACGGACAAGCCAATTCCAAAATCGAGGTAGACGACCTGACCATCGATACCAATTCGCGCAAAGCCTTCCGAGCCGGCCAAGAGATCGATCTGACCGCTCGCGAGTTCAACCTTCTCGAATACCTCGCCATGCGAGCCGGGTCTCTGGTCAGCAGGACCGAAATCGAAGACCATATCTATGACGACCTTGTATCGCCCATGAGCAACGTAGTCGACGTAGGCATCTACACGCTGCGAAAGAAGATCAAGGTCACTGAAAATTCCGCACAACTCATACATACCCGCCGCGGACTGGGCTACGTCCTCGAACTCCGAGCCTAGCTTACACGTATGAAATCGATCCGCAGCAAGCTGACGCTCACTCTGCTAGTCTCCATGGGGCTAGTCTGGATCGTCACGCAAAGCTTCGTGTATCGAGCGATCGAAAGCGTCACCATACAGAGCTTCGACCAAGAGCTCGAAAGCATAGAAAAAGACGTATCCTTTTTTCTGAGACCCGTTTTTGGACGATTCGATAGGGGGCCACGCGACCGCGGGGGCATGCCGCCGGGCCCACCATCTGGGGGCGATTCCGGCCCAAGTTTTGGCGGCCCGGACTTCGGCGGCCCGGACTTTGGCCGATCAGGCCGGTCGAGCCAAACTCAAGGAGGCGAAGTTCTAGCCCTCGAAGACCAACCTCTTTTGTCAGAGCAAAAAAGCGACGCCCCGCCTCCACCACCTCAAGAATCGGATGACTTCAGCTTTGGACCCGCAGAATTCTCGCAGAGAGCCAAAATGTTCTCCGAGAAAGACAGCGGATTGTACTTCGCTGTTTACAAGGATGGGGTTGTCGAAAGCAAATCCCCCAGCCTAGGCGACTACGAGCTGCCCATTCTAGAGAACGCCGGACGCCGCACGTTCTGGGACTACGACCTGCCCAATGGCGATCGAGTTCGAGTTATGGCTACCCGCTCACCCTCTTTTGGCCCTCCCGGGGATGGATTTCGCAACGATGAACCCAGTGAAGAAGCCCCCCCTAGCGAAGACGTACAAGAAGAAGGTTTCCGCAACGATGGCCCGCCGCGCGATCGAGAGCGCAAAATACAAACCGTCGTATTGGCTAGGAGTCGTTCGGAGCTAGACGCTTCCCTAAAACGATACCTCTATGCCTTTTTGGGAATCGGCCTTTGCGGCGCCTTCGCTACAGTCGCGCTAGTTAACTACCTTCTAGGCGTCGGATTGAAGCCGTTAAAGAAGCTCGCCGCCCAAGTGGAGACTATCGACGAGAGCAACTTGGACATTCGTATTGCCACAGACGATACTCCACGCGAACTCATTCCCGTAAACACTTGCCTTAACGATCTGCTCAAACGCTTGGAACAAAGCTTCGATCGGGAAAGGCGTTTTAGTTCCGACGCTTCGCACGAACTCAGAACTCCAGTAGCCGAGCTAACCACCCTATCGGAAATCGCTATCAAATGGCCCGAAAGCGCTCCATCGGATGGATACGAAAAGGTGCTAGGGATCAGTAAACGCATGGAGATGATATTGGATGGTCTCCTCAAGCTCGCGCGCTTGGATGCGGGACAAGTGGAAAAAGACTGCCAGCCAGTCGACCTAACGTCTCTAGTCCAAAAGATCTGGAAACCGCACAAGAAATTCGCCGACGCCAAAGGGATCACCACCACCATAGACATCCCACAAGGCGAGACCCTACAGACCAACGCAGACTTGTTCGCCCTGATTCTGAATACGCTATTTTCAAACCTAAGCGAGTACGCGCCTAGTTCCAGTGAAGCTAGGATATATAAGAAAGAACTAGAATCAGGAATCTGCGAACTTGTAGTTGAAAATCAAGCGCCGGAACTAACATCCCAAGATGTCGAACACATGTTCGAGCGATTCTGGCGAAGAGACTTTTCTCGCACCGGTTCGAATCACAGCGGACTCGGACTATCCATCGCTCTGGCTAGCGCCAAGGCACTGAATTTGAAAATAAAGGCAGAGCTTTCCCTCCAGCAAACGCTCTCCTTCCACGTTCGTTATTCCAAGAAAAATAGAAACTGAGAAAACAAAACTCCTGAATATGAAGCGCCCCCTTAGCAGAAATATTCTGAAACCAAACTTTGGAAATGAGACCTTTAAAAACCGTTATCATAGACGAGGAGCAACCAACAAGGGAACTGCTGAGCACCTTGCTATCCAGTGATCCGGCCATCGAAACTATTGAATCGACCGGCACCATGGGAGTCGTGCTCAACACGCTGAAACACCACTCCGTGGATATTCTGCTTTCGGATATTAAGAAAGCGCCCGAGGAGATGATCGAGTTCGCCACCGCCGCCGGAAAAACGACTCGTCCCTACCTCATCTACACCTCACACCAAGCGGATCACGCAGTCGCAGCTTTCGATAGGCAAGCCGATGATTTCCTGCTGAAACCAATTTCCCAAGAGCGGCTCAGCCAAGCGATTGATCGGGCGCAACGCCATATCGAAAAAACGAAAGCCGCCAAGCAGAACGAACCGCTCAACCGATTCGAAGCGCACTCTGGGAACCGAACATCCTACATCGCCCCCGATGATATCGACTGGGTCGAAGCAGCAGGCAACTATGTTTCCCTACATGTGGGCGAACAACAGTGGATGCTACGTTCAACCATGTCACACTTTGAGAATTTGATCTGCAACGGAGCACCCTTTCTTCGCGTATCCAGATCGGCCATCGTAAACCTGCGCAAGGTTTCACAACTCATCCGAATAAACCCGAAGAAAAAACACATCATGTTGTCGAGCGGGCAAACCATACCGCTCACCATACCGACAAAAGAGCTCACAGACCGAATCGCGATCTCCACAGACCTGAGAAGCTGACGGTATTTCATCTACGGATACACCCCCTTCGTCCCGAAACGAAGCCATGGTACCGTTTTGCCAAAAGCCTGCGGCAAAGAGCACAAACCTCCTCCTAAAACTACCTGCAATCTAAATGTCCACACCACACATACACCCCAAAACTAAAATTAAAGATCCTCATTTCATAAATTTGGCTGAAGCCCATTCTTTCCAGACACGTAATGTGTCAATTCATGGTTGGGCGCGCGGTGGCGGCGCCGCGCGCCTCTCACGATCTATCCTTTCGTTTGGGGCGATTGCCTTCGCTGGAGCTTTAAGCGCAAGCCCAGTGATAAACGAGATCATGTTCCGCTCCGGTACCGGTTACCCAGAGGATACCAGCAAAGAATTTATTGAGATCTATAATCCTGATTCCGAATCGGTAGACCTCTCAGGTTGGGCCTTAACCAACGGTGTGGACTACGTTTTCCCCGAAGGATCGAGTATCGCTTCCGAAGGTTTCGTCGTGGTCGCTTCCGACCCCAGCCAGATCAGCTCGGCCTCCACCGTGTACGGCCCTTGGGAGTCGGGAGACAAGCTTTCCAACGATGGAGAGAAAGTCACTTTATCCAAACCCGACGGAGACGACTGGGAGTCTGTCGATTCCGTCACCTACGCAGACGAGGGGGATTGGGCGACACGCACATACAACACGACAGACGGATGGGATTGGTCCTCTGCCGCCAACGACTCGGGAGCTTCCCTTGAACGTCGCGTAGCTACGCTCGACTCCGGCAACGGTCAAAACTGGGGCAGCTCCTCCTCCACAGGAGGCACCCCGGGCGCGGTCAACTCACTGGCCGTTTCCGATATCGCTCCGGTCATCACCAAGGTAACACATTCGCCCGCTATTCCCACGAGCTCCGATACAGTCACTGTTACCTGTAAATTAACCGACTTGGAAGATCAGGACCTCTCTGCCACACTCTACTGGCGCGACGCCTCCTCGACCAGCCCCGGCTCATTTTCTACGGTCGCTATGACCCTAAATGAAAATGGGCTGTACGAGGCCGAAATCGGGGCCATGACCGACGGTTCTATCGTCGAGTTCTACGTATCCTCAACCGACGGTACCAATTCACGCACCTGGCCCGCAGAAAATGCAGTGGGACAAACAACGAACTGCAACTACTTCGTTTTAGACGAAGAGATCACCGGACTCGCTCCTTCCTACCACCTCATTCTCACCGCATCCGAAGAGGCAGCATTCCAGTCTGTTAACCGCAATCTGGATACAAAGTTCAACCTCACCCTTATCGCGACTCAAGGCGATGACGTCACCATTCGCTATAACACTGCCATGCGTATTCGGGGAAACAGCAGCAGACAGCTCACCTACCCGCCGCTGCGCATTTATATGCCTCGAGACAATCAATGGAACGATGTCAGCCGCTTCATGCTAGCGCCTCGCTCTTCCCCTTTCCAATTCGTAGCCCACTCTATGATGCGAATGGCGGGCCTAGTCGCCTCGGACGTAACTCCCGTCAACCTTCGCCACAACGGAGCGCAAGAAGCGACCTATGGATCTTCGGGAAACTGGGGGCTATGGTGCCGAGTCGAGGATTTCAACAGCGACTATCTGGACAATCACTTCTCCGACGCTGAATCCTCCCAGCTATACCGCAAAGTCTCCACCTCAAACTGGTCGACCAACTACTCGGTACCATCTACCCCAGATGGAACCTATTCGGGCTGGGACAAACAATCCGACTCCGCTGCCAACGACTGGTCGGACGTAGTCGCCTTCTCCGAAAAATGGCAGGAAGTCGCCGCCAGTCACTTCACAGGTGAAACCGCAGGCGACATTGCCTCGGGTACATGGGATGGCTCCGCATTCACCGACGCCGAAGTCGCCGAACTAAATACCGTTTGCGACATCGATTATTTGGCGCGTTGGCTCGCCTGCATGACGGTACTGCAGGCTCGCGAGCAAAATCTCTCGACCGGAGAAGACGATGACTATGCAGCCGCCTTCGTCTACGACGGAGAGTACACTCGAATGTATCCACTTCCCCACGATCTGGATACAATTCACGGATTTGGAGAGTCCGTTATCGCCTACAATTCCTACGGTCTCTACGACGTTACCGAAGTCGACACGCTGAACCAGCAGGGAGCGATGCAATCATCGCTAATATACCCGCTTCTCCCCTTGCTAGGCGACTCCACTCGAGAAGGTAACGCGGCATTTCGCCAGACCTACCTTGATGCCATCAGAGAGCTGTTTGGCACCGTGTTCAATGCCGACACTTCGGAAACAGACTACCCGACCTACTACGCGTTCATAGACAACCATCTTGGAGAATGGTTTTCGGATGAAAACAGAACTACTATTAAGGAATGGATGACCAACCGACAAACCTATCTTCTAGGACTCATCGGTGAAGAGAAAATAGTACCATCGGTCGCGACAAGCTCAGCGAGCTCCCAAAGCTCCACTACCGGCGACCTGCGTATAAACGAGATCGTTGTATCGAACAATACCTTACTTGAGGTCGACGGGATGTATCCGGATGTCATAGAGCTCTACAATGCTTCAAGTTCCTCTATCGACCTCGCAGGGTATTCGTTGAGCGACGACATCGACGACCCCACCGCATATGTGTTCGAATCCGGCGCCAGCCTCGCAGCAAACTCCTATCTGCTTGTCTACGCCGACGGTGACGAGGTCGATTTTAAACTAAGCGCAGACGGCGAATCCCTTTACCTTTTTGATCCCGATGGCACTTTGATCGATAGCCTGAGCTTCGGTCCTCAAATGGCGGATACTGCCATAGCTAGATCCAGCTCTGACCCATCTCTTTGGGCCTTGGCAACGCCATCTCTCGGCTCGGCAAACCCCGCCTCCACCGCGCTCGGGTCTCCAGCAGAGCTTCGGATAAACGAGTGGACCGGCAATACGAACTACCTCGTTTCCGAGGATTTCATTGAGATCTACAACCCGACCTTGAACGCCGTTTCCCTCGCAGGCCTTTCCTTGACGGATAACCTTGCTCGCGAGCCCGAACTCTACGTTTTCCCCGACCTGAGCTACCTGCCAGCAAACGGGTTTCTGCGCCTAGACGAGGATACATTGGGATTCAAACTAGACCGCATATCCGACTTCATACACCTGATCGGCTCAAACGGGGCCCTAATCGATTCCGTAGATATCACCTCGCAATTTGCGGACCACTCCACCGGGAGGGAAACAGATGGCAGCGATACGTGGGCCGATTTCGAAATCCCAACCCCCGGCGTATCCAACGCGACAGACATGTCCACCTACTCCAACTTGATCGACTCGCTGAGGATTACAGAGATTCTCTACAACCCTTCCGAGGGGAAAGACTACGAGTTCATCGAGCTGCAAAACATGGGGAGTTCCACCTTGGACCTCTCCGGCGTACGAATCGCCGACGGCGTCGAATACACCTTCCCCGCTGGTACCACCTTGGGAGCTGAAGCATACATCGTTGTGGCCAAGGATACAGAGGCCTTTACAGAAGCCCATCCTGACGCCTTGGATACATTGGCTGCAGGCGAATACACAGGCTCGCTTTCCAATTCGGGTGAGAAGATTGCCCTCCTTTTACCCAACCCTCTTGACCTGAACATCCTGCGTTTTGAGTACGATGGGGGCTGGTCCGATTTGGCAGATGACCACGGTTATTCCCTCGTCATAAAAGAAGGTCTGGGAACGGAAGTGGAACTATGGGATCTGGCTTCCAGCTGGACAACCTCCGGAGTCGCAGGCGGCTACCCTGGAGGAGTGGAGCCACCGCTTGTAACGAGCGCCACGGCTGAAAACGCAACCATCGGAGAGACCTACTCTTACCAGATAACCGTAAACAAGACCGTCGACAGTTACGCCGCAAGCGGACTTCCCGATGGGCTCACCCTATCCAGCAGCACTGGCTTGATCTCCGGCACACCCAACGAAGCGGGAACCTTCGAAATCGCCCTCAGCGCAGCCGCGACAACCGGAACAGCCTCCGCTCTGCTCACCTTGACCATCGCCAGTAGCGGAGGACTAGCCTCCTACTCTTGGGGCTTCGCGCCCGACACAGTCGATTCGGGGCAGCCGTTTTATGCTCGTATCAATGCATTGGATGCAGACGGAAGGTTGGTCGAATTCTACGAAGGCACGGCGACCTTTTCTGCGCTAGCCGGCTCGACCGTTCTGGTTACCTCTCCCCAAGAGATCTCCTTCGAGGCGGGAGTTTTCGAGGGCCCCCTCGTCGTTGAGACCATCGCCACCGAAGCGACGCTAGTCGTCGAAGATGCAGAAGGAATTTCTGGATCCTTCCAGTACGCCACTGTTCAAGACGCTACCGATTCCGATGGGGACGGCCTGCCCGACTACTGGGAAAGCCTGTACGCACTGGACTCCGCAGAGGCCGATGAGGACAACGATGGCCAGTCGAACATAGCAGAGTATCTAAGCGGCACTTCGCCTATCGACCCGAATTCAAATCTAAAGATTCAGTCCGACGCAGTGGATAGCGACGGCTATATCAACTACCAATGGCAAAGCGTCAGCGCCCGGAACTACATCGTCGAACAGAGCGTTGACCTAGTGGATTGGGTCGAAGCTGAAGAAGTGCTCGCCACGACAAGCGAACTCCAAACCGGACGCGTGGAAGCAGCGGTAGGCAGCAAAACCTTTATTCGAATCAGGCTCGAATAGTTCAGCAACCATTTGTTACCCCGACAAAAGCAGCGGTCAGCCTCCCAGCCTTCGGGTTGGGGGGCTGTATCGTTTTAGCAGCTTACCTCTTTTCTTTTCCGGAAACTCCCGCATCCTCCCGTTTCCGTGACGAATCTCCGAACTCATCTCACACTTGCCCGGGCCTCTAACCTGCCCACCGTTTGGTCAAATATCCTTTGCGCTTGGATCATCGTAGGCGGGTACGAATGGCTCCAGTTCGCCTCCTACGCGATCGGCGGAACCTTGCTCTACACCGGAGGCATGTACCTCAACGACTATTTCGATCGCGAGTTCGACTCCGAATTTCGTCCCGAGCGCCCGATCCCTTCGCAGCAAATTTCACCCGTTACGGTCAGAAACATAGCCGCAGCCCTACTCCTGGTCGGATTTGCCGGCTTCGCCTGGACCGGCTTGCTACCCGCCGCCTTCGCGGCGGGAATCGTTGCCTGCATCGTCATCTACGACTTCAGCCACAAAGGGAATGCCGCCTCGCCCCTCTTCATGGCAGCCTGCCGAGCGCTCCTTTATCTCGCGGTCGCGAGCTCCTACGAAAATGGAATCGACACCTACAACCTCATCGCAACAGGCACGATTTTCACCTTCATCCTGGGAGTGACTTACCTTGCCCGCGGGGAGTCGACCACCAATGCGATCGATTATCCCGCCCTCGCGATGGCAGCCGCCCCGGTACTCGGAGCTTTCTACTATCGCTCCGACTACTTCGACGCCCAACGCGGCGCGGTCTTAGCCCTTTTCGCCGCTTGGAACGCGCGATCTTTCCTGAGAGCTAGAGTAGACGGAGAACTCATAATCGGAAAGACGATCGGACCCTTGCTGGCCTCCATTCCCATCCTTGACCTTCTCATCCTATCGACGCTCGGTTTGGCCAACCAAACCCATCTCATCGTTTTCGTGGCCCTGTTCGCACTCACAGCGACCGCCCAAAAAACAATCCCCGCCAGCTAAATCCAAGCTCTCAAAATTTCGCAACCCTCTGCCCCTTTTCTTCGTGGTTTCCAGTACCAACATGACGCTTCTCCCGAGTATCGAGCACTCCATACAAATCCCCTACCAGCTAAGGGTCCTTTTTACCGAAAACGCATTTGCCCCCGACAATTCCTTGTTGCTCGACTTACTTGACCCGCAGGGTGTCGGCTTCAGAAGCAAGGTGGCATTCTATCTGGATGAAGGTGTCGCTCAAGCTTCGCCCGGCCTCGTCGAACAAATCGAAAGCTATTGCCAAAAACACAAAGATGCCCTCGACCTGCGCGGTATCTCCCTCCTACCCGCCGGAGAGGCCATTAAAAATACCTCGTCTTACTTGAGGAAGATCTACGAGGAAATCGAGGATTGGAAGATCTGCCGCCACTCGTACGTGATCGCCATCGGAGGAGGGGCTTTGCTCGATGCGGTCGGCTTCGCCGCAGCGACCGCTCATCGCGGGATTCGTCATATCCGTTTTCCCACTACAACGCTTGGGCAGGGGGATGCAGGAGTAGGTGTGAAAAACGGTGTCAATTACCTCGGGAAGAAAAACTTCGTAGGCACCTTCGCCCCACCTTTCGCGGTGGTAAACGATTTCGCATTCCTAAAGACCTTGCCGGAGAAGCACCTCCGCAACGGCTTCATCGAAGCCATCAAAGTTGCCCTCGTACGAGACGCTGCCTTTTTTGACTGGATTGAAATCAATGCGGATTCGCTGATTCGCTCCGAAGCCCAAGCGGTGCAGGAGCTCGTACATCGCTCCGCCCAGCTTCATGTCCAACATATCGCCACCTCAGGCGACCCCTTCGAGCTCGGTTCCGCCCGTCCGCTCGACTTCGGACACTGGGCTGCTCACAAACTCGAGCAGCTTTCCGATTTCCGTCTTAGTCACGGCGAAGCTGTAGCCATCGGGATAGCCCTCGATACACTCTATTCCTTGAAGAAGGGTTTCCTAGATCACCCCAGCGCCTCTCGAATCCTATTCCTGATTCGCCGGCTCGGATTCGCCACTTACGCAAAAGAGATTGAGCAAAAGTCTGCGAACGACGAAAACGCCGTGATCGCTGGTCTGGAAGAGTTTCGCGAACATTTGGGCGGCATGCTCACCATCACCTTACTGACTGGCATCGGCAGTCGAATCGAGGTCCACGAAATGGATACGGATATAATCCTCGAGTCCATCGGCGAGCTGCCCAGAGGCTAGAAGCTAAACGCGAATAAAATGCGTCGTACCGCCGTAATCAATATCGTCGCTTTATCGGCTCGTCTGATCGGTCCCCACACCCCGAACATCCTCGCCTACGCGAGGAAGCAAAATCAGGCATCCTATTCGCCCTCCTTCCCGGCCCTCACCTGCACGAGCCAATCCGATATTCTCACAGGCAAAAAGCCCAGCGAACACGGCATCGTAGCGAACGGCTGGTACAACCGAGACTACTCGGAGGTTCATTTCTGGAAGCAATCCAACCACTTGGTCAAAGCCCCAAAAATCTGGGAAACCCTGAAGAAACGCGACCCGGAGTTCACCTGCGCCAAGCTATTCTGGTGGTACAATATGTATTCTACCGCAGACTACACCATCACGCCACGTCCCATGTATCCCGCGGATGGCAGGAAGGTATTCGACATTTATACTCAGCCGATGGGGATGCGGGAAGAAATCAAGAAGGACCTCGGTGAGTTTCCCTTCTTCACTTTCTGGGGACCCAAAGCCGGTATCGAGTGCTCCCAATGGATCGCCAAATCCGCTATGTGGACTGAGGAAAAACAGAGCCCCACCCTTTCGCTCGTCTACCTTCCCCACTTGGACTACAACCTGCAACGACTTGGCCCCAAGCATCCCGACATCGCTAAGGACTTGCAGGCCATCGACAGCGTGGTCGGCGAGCTGATAGACTTTTACGAGGCAAGAGGAGTGCAAGTCATCCTCCTCTCCGAATACGGTATCACGGACGTCGATACACCAATCCACATCAACAGGGCCCTAAGAGAAAAGGGCTGGCTGAATACCAAAGAAGAGCTTGGCCTAGAACAGCTAGACGCAGGGATCAGCCAAGCCTTTGCCGTCGCCGACCACCAAATCGCCCATGTTTACCTGAACGACTCTAGCATAGCCCACGAAGTACGCGAAACCCTTCTATCTCTGCAGGGAGTCGATCAAGTCTTGGACCGCAACCAGCAAAAAGACTTGGGCATCGATCACGAGCGCAGCGGAGATTTCATAGCCGTGGCCAATGAAAACGCTTGGTTCACCTACTACTATTGGTTGGACGATAACAAAGCCCCCGACTTCGCTCGAACGATCGACATCCACCGCAAGCCCGGCTACGACCCGGTGGAGCTCTTCATAGATCCAAAGCTAAAGCTTCCACCCGCCCGGATCGCAAAATTCCTACTCAAGAAAAAGCTCGGCTTCCGCGCCCTACTAGACGTCATCCCCCTAGACGCCAGCCTCGTAAAAGGCTCTCACGGCTGCCGCCCAAGCAACAAGCAAGATTGGCCCGTATTGATATCGCCCTTACAAGCACCGGAGAACCTAGAATCCATCGACATCCACGACCTGCTCCTGTCTCACTTTGAGCAATGAAAATGCGATCCCAATTTAACTTGCTCTATTTGGTATAGACCACGGAGACACTCGCCCCATTTATGTACAAGCTCAGGACCTACCAGCAGGAGGCTGTTGACAGCACCTTGAACCACTTTCGGCGAAAGCGGACTCCGGCCGTTATCGTTTTGCCGACGGGTGCCGGTAAGAGCTTGGTCATTGCGGAACTGGCCAAGGTCGCCAAAGGACGCGTACTGGTGCTTGCCCACGTCAAGGAACTAGTCGAACAAAACCACCTCAAATACCAAAGCTACGGTCTCGAAGCAGGAATCTATTCTGCGGGACTGAACCAGAAGGACAGCAAGCAAAAGGTCATCTTCGGCAGCATTCAATCGGTTGCGAACGCCAGCGACGACTTCTTTGAAGACTTCACACTGCTCGTTATTGACGAGTGCCATCGCGTCGGCCTTGAACCGGACAGCCAGTACGCAAAAGTCATCACGCGGCTCAAGCTCAGCAACAGCCGAATCTGCATCCTTGGCCTCACTGCAACCCCATATCGCCTTGGGCTTGGATGGATCTACAACTACGCTCTACGCGGAGAAGTGAAAACGCTGGAGATGCGTTTCTTCAAGAGCTGCATCTACGACCTTCCGCTAGAATACATGATCCGAAATGGTTATCTAACCCCTCCGGTCAAAGTCGATATCCCTGTCACTTCCTACGACTTTTCCGAGCTCACCGAAGGCGGCAAGGAGTACACCATGGCTCAACTGGAGAACGCGCTGCAGCAACAAAGACGCCTGACGCCTCTGATCATAAAGAACATCATAGACATAACCGAGAGCTACCAGCGGCAAGGTGTCATGATCTTCAGCTCCACCGTGAAGCACGCCCAGGAGATTATGAAGTGCCTGCCCGAAGGCCAAGCTCGCCTCGTCCTCGGGGAAACCGAAGCAGTGGATCGGGATAAAATAATCGAGGAGTTTAAGCGGAAAAACTTCAAATACTTGGTTAACGTATCGGTCTTAACCACGGGATTCGACGCTCCTCACGTGGACGTTATTGCCATCCTTCGTCCAACCGAATCGATCAGCCTCTACCAGCAAATCATCGGGCGTGGTCTTCGACTGGATACAGCAAAGAAGGACTGCCTCGTTCTAGACTACACAGGGATGGGCCACAGCATTTTCAGCCCAGAGATAGGCGAAAAGAAAACCGTATCCGAATCAGTCGCCGTGCAAGTCCCTTGCCCGGAGTGCGGATTCATCAACGACTTCTGGGGAATAGTCGACGACGATGGGAACGTAATCGAACACTTTGGCCGCAAATGCCGAGGTGGTAAGCAAAATCCGGATACTTATGAATTCAGGCCCTGTGGCTATCGCTTCCGCTTCAAGGTCTGCGAGCGTTGTTCCGCCCAAAACGACATCACCGCTCGCGAATGCAGCAGTTGCGGAAACATACTCATCGACCCGGACACAAAGCTAAAGCAAGCCAAGCTCTCCAAGGATGCCCACGTCCTAACGCCCGATTCCATAGAGATGCTAGAACGCTTCGACAAGAACGGGAACCCTTACTTACAGGTCAAATACTACGACTACGACGCCCGCTTCCTGGCCGAGATCCATTACCTCAACAACCCAACCAGCCTCAAGAAGTTCAACGTCAACTTCCTCAGGTCCCATTTGCGACGTCCCGAACTAAAGCTAAATATTCGCTCCGTAGAAGAGGTAGTTAAAATGCAACCACAGCTTAGGATGCCGGCCTTTGTTATCGGGAGGAAGCAAGGCAAGTTCTGGAAGATCACGGAGAAAATCTTCAGCGAAGAGCTGGGTCAAAAATGAACAATTCAACAGGATCGCCCACTCGCGATTCGCATATTCCGCAGTCAAAAATGAAGTCTCGCGTTCTATAACTTGTAACAACTCTAGACTCGCGACTTTTCTGGAACTGCAGAGTCTGTTGCCGAAGATGAGCCAAAATCCAGCATCCACTTTTCATCCAATCAAAGCCGTAGCCATCGACTTGGACGGCACTCTCCTTTCTCCGGACCACACAATTTCCGAGGAAAACCGTGCAGCGATCGAGACGCTACACGCCTCCGGAGTCGAAATCATCCTCGCTTCTGGTCGCCACTACCAGAGCATGCTTCCCTACGCCAAAAGCCTGCCCATGGTTCGCTACATGGTCTCTGCACAGGGAGCCTACGCTAGCGATGTCGATAACAGTCAAACCCTGTACGTGTCGCATATGCCAACTGACGATGCGGACGCAGCCATCACTTTTGGCGAGGAGCATGGCCTTTCTATCGTGGTCTATACCGCTGCCGGGCTCTTCACCTTAAGCAAAGGAAAATGGATCGATTTCTACGCCAGTTTGGCAGGGCTCGACCCGACTTTCACCACGCACGAGGAAGTCCTGAAAGAACACATTTTCAAGGTGGTCTACTTTGGCGAAGAGGAGAAGCTGGACGAGGTTCAGCAGTTGGACTTCCTCAGCAAGAGCCAGCTCTACACAGTTCGCTCCATGACTAATATCTACGAGCAGGCGGACCCCAAAACCTCAAAGGCCGCTGCCTTAAAGCCCTTGATCGAACACCTTGGAATCCAAGCCTCCGAGCTCGCGACCTTTGGTGACGGCAACAACGACATCCCAATGTTCGAATTTTCTGGCTTCTCCGCAGCCATGGACCGTGCCTGGGATGGCCCCAAAGCCGCCGCCACCCTAGTGACCCCCGATGGTCCGCCGGAATCTTCCTTCGCCCGCGCCGTGCAGGCCATGCAGACCCATTACCGCAAGCTGGCCTAAGCAAGGCCGACGCGAAAAGGATTCGCTGTCGTAGAAAAAGAGGGAGCCTAGTGGACAATCGTTTGTCGCACTGATAATCCTGCCCTCGTGAATCCTCGCTTGCAAAAGTCTCTTCGAATTTCCCTCCGCATCGCACTAGCGGGAGGAGCTTTGCTACTTTTGCTCATCTGCGTTTTCTGGTTTACGAGAATCTCGACCGCAAGTCGCCTCGTTCGAAGCTACCTTGAGGATAACGGATTCCAAAAGGCGGAATTCGATCTGGTTTCCCTGCAGCTCGATTCGCTGGAGGTAGAAAACGTCACACTGGAGAGGGACGAAACGTCTCTCCAATTGAGAAAGCTGAGTCTCAGCTACGACCTATCGGAGCTCATCAACAATCAGCGAATACAAGAAGCCCACATCGAGGGGGCTACACTCGTCCAAGCTTTGGAATCAGGTGAATCGTCCCCTTCCGAGGACACAGACTCTTTCGTTTTGGAAGATCTGCAAACTTACTTCTCTTACTTCGATCTTTCCGCGATTGGCCCACTGCCCTTTGACCGTATCCAAATAGCCGATTCAACAACGGAGTTCGTGATCGATGGTAAAACCATCAGTCCCAAAATCGAGGCAACGTTTGTAGCGAAAGCCGACCAAAGTCTCGACATCGAGCTCCAACTCGAAGAGCCAAGTGGCACTCTCCATTTACTGGGCACACTCTACGATCCTAATACATCCGAATTCAGTTTAGACCTGCGGCTGAAAGATCCCAGCCAAGCCCTCTCCTACTGGTATCCAGATTGGCGAAACAGCCTGCCGGACCTTTCTCGAATAGAAAGCGGGCCAGTAGAGATTCAAATAAAGCTACCCGCCGCTGTGCAGGATTCTCGAAACATTGATTTCTCAATCGAGATCCAGGACCTCAGAACAGACTACGAAGAAGTGGTGGCTCAAATCCCGCGACTCTCGCTGAGGAGTTCCTTCAACAGCTTCGATAACATCCCCGCAACTCTAGAGTTTTCCGTCCAGCAATTAGCGCGAGACACGCTTAGCCTGAGTCCCGACTCCAATTTGAAGTTCGGAATCGAACTGAAGGACTTCTCATTTTTGAAGATCCAAAGTCTGACCCCGATTCCATGGAACTACGATACCGACTACATCAGTGGATCGAGCAAACTCACCGCGACCTACAAGCTCAACGACGAGACAGCCCCCTTATGGGCTGTACTAGAAGATCCGCAGATCGAGCTCAGCGACTACACTCTAACGCCGCTCTTCGCCGAGCTAGAAGGCGACTTCGATGAGCTCCGCTTTACAACCGAGGAGCTTGGGCTGGCTGATTTTCCAGAACACCGCCTCTCTGCTGGTTACGGAAACATTCTAATTCCTGAGGACGAGACCGAACCCATAGCAGTCACCTTCAATGCAGAATCCCTCTCCGATCCTATCATCTTAAACGAAGAAACAGCAGGTATTCCCGTATTCACGATTTCCTTATCGACCGAAGTGGGCGACGAATCAACTCGGAGTCTAATCACCGTCGCTTCCAAAGACCAGCAAAGCTACCTGAACCTACCAGGACTCGCCACATTGAAGGGAACCCTCGCTGCAAACGTCGACCTCAATCAGAGCGAGGCTACCGAACTCTTTACCGGCAGCGTTAAACTCGACGCATCCAACCTTTCAATACAGTCCGAGCCGCTATCGGGCAATGGCGTCAACATTCAATCTCTTATCAGCTTCCGCGACTTGGATTCGGACTCGCTGACAAGCGACGAATTTCCGAGCGAGCCGACAATAGCGGATCTACTGGACAAACTCCAAGTCACCTTAGACTGGCAAGCCAACGAATTGGATCTGCCCAATGCCAGCGCGAAATGGAGCGGCGGAAGCCACTCTCTAGCGGGAATCGATGGTAGCATCCAATTTTCCAATACACTAAGCCTTGGAATCGTCGCTCTTGACACCATCCAAGTGGAACAGGTTTATGTGGAAAATTCGAATCAGGGATCTTTGAGCCAGATGTCAGGGAGCGTGGCGTTCAGCTCCCTTTTGGCCGGGACAAGTATCGAGCTCTCAAGCAAGTACGAGGCCCTCGATCTTCTGGATGAGCCAAAGCTAAGTGGCGACTTCGAGCTATCGCCCATTTCCCTCTTCCACTCCGACCTGCCCTCCTTGCTCATTCCTGAACTCGCAGGCCTCACCGTTTCCGGCAACCTTTCCGCCTCTGGGTCCTTTCACTCCGACCGGGACAGTTCCGACTCCAGCTTTCACACGATCTTGCAAGAAGGCCTCGTCGAATACCCCGCGTCTCAAATCACCGCTTCCGGCATCGAAGTGGATCTGCAAGTCGATTCTCTAGCCAATCTCGACAGCGCAGAACATCGCTCCCGACTCACCATCGACAAGCTGAAGGCCGGCGATTTCGAGGCTCACGACGCCAAAGCCCAGTTTCGCATTCTCGAGGGTACCCAACTGGCGATCGACTCCGCCGACGTTTCCCTCTTCGACGGAAAAGCCCTGCTTCGCACCTCCGATATCCCTATCGATGGCTCGGATTTCCAGAGTTCCGTTCGACTAGAGCACCTTTCATTGGCCGAGCTTTCCCGTTACGCCCAAAGCTTCGAGGGCGAGATGGACGGACGATTGAGCGGCGAGCTCCCTTTCCGAGTGAAAGACGGCGAATTCCAGCTCCTGCGGGGTTCTCTCAACCTTCCCCCCAACACCACCGCCACCTTGCTCTACAATACCAAAGGGCTTCTCACCGAGGACGATACAGAGGCTCCGGCCGAAAAACCCACCTTCTCCGACCGTGTTCTGAAGTTTCTCAAAATCGATCCCGACCGGGCCGCCGAGGAGGCGCTGGGCAACATCACTCTCACCCGCTTCGATGCGGAATTGTTCCCTGAAGACTCGCCCGACATGCCTATTACGATTAGGATGGAAGGCACCGCTCATTCCGGCGTGGCGGAAATACCGGTGGTGATCTCCACGCAAGTTTTCGGATCGATGAGTGAATTATATAACTTTCTCATTCGTCTAAACTCACTCTGAAGCTATGTTAAACAAACAGTCCGCCTCGGCTAAGCGTCACAAAATAAAACCAACCAACGTGAAAATCCAAACCTCCCTCCTTGCCCTCGGCTCCCTTTGCCTGGCCCTGACAGGTTGCATCAGCGTCAAGACTCACAGCAGTTTCGACCCGATCTACCTAAACCTGACCATCGACCTAAAGGTTCAGCTACAGAAGGAATTGGCCAATGTCTTCGATGACATCGACGCCGCTTCAGCCACTGTAAACGCCTCCGAATAAACCCGCCTCAAAACACGAATTTCTGCCACGATGAAAACGATATCCATCTCCCGAATACTCCCCCTTTTCGCCCTACTCTTTGCGATCTTGCCTAGTTTCGCCCAAGCCCAGAACCAGGACGAGGAAGCGATCAAGCAGCGACTCATCGAGCGAGTTGCCCAAGTCGACGCCCTCAAGCTCGAGGGTAAAGTCGGCGAAAACAACAAGGGGCTACTCGAGCAACGAGCCATGCTCAAACCCGCCGAGACCCAGCTGATGAACTCGGAAAACGCAGACCGCCGGGCCCTCTACACTATCGTGGGACAGAAGCTCGGTCTTACCGCCACCCTCGTTGGCCAAGGCAGAGCGGAAGACTTGCGGGCCAAGTCAGCTAGCGGCGTTTGGGTGCAAGCTCCGGACGGAACTTGGTCGCAGAAGGGCTAAAGCAGCTCAGCCGCCCGAGCACCTAATACTTCGCCCCGATTCTCACCCCCCAGGTGCGGGGCATGGACAGGTTGGCCATGATGCCATTCGCATTTCCACCGCTTGAAGTCATGACCAGCTCGTCTTCCAAGTTCTTAAGCGAAAGCGAGCAGTAGTAGCGGCGGTCGGAAGGCTCATAAGTCAGAACAAGGTCCGAGCTGGTAAAAGCAGGCTGCCACGTATCGACCGGATTTGGCGGCAGGGGAAAGTTGTCGTAGGACAAGTAGTAGCCCGAGTTGTAGCGGGAATTGAAACGCAGCCGGAGCAGGGACTGGTTTTCGAATTCAAAGATCTTGGAATAGGAAAACTGGACGGTCCACTCCGAGGCTTTAGCGAGTTGATTGCCGGATAGATCCCTTTGCAAAAAATCCCCCGAAAGATCAGTCGCTCCCAACTCGAAGGTGTCAAATCGGGCATCGAGCCAAGTCAGGTTGAGCGACAGCTTCTCGTTTTTCCCAAGTTGAAAGAGGCTCTCGAATTCCAAACCGCGAACGGGGATTTTCTCGGCATTTCGGGTAACCGTTCCCAACTCTCCAGTCACCGCATTCTGTTCGATGTTGGTGACTTGGAAGTTGGTGTAATCGTAATCGAAAACGGAGAAATTAGCTTGCAGACGTCCTTCGAGAAAACGGTTCTTCATGCCAACTTCACGGGCTTCAATCTCCTCTGGCTCGTAGTAGACATCTCCAGTTCCATCGAAAAAGCCCCCCGCCTTGAACCCAGTGGAAATCGTCGCATAGAAGAGCGATTCGTCCCGTAAATCGTATTCCCAACCAAATTTGTAGTCGGAGGAATCCCATTCACGATCCGCTGAATTAACAGAAAGCTGCACACCGTAGCTACCATCCTCCAGAACGGTGAATTGCCCGCCTTCTCTCGCTTTCCGGTCCCGAGTGAAACGCAAGCCTCCGATCAGTCGAGAGCGTTCCGTTAGCTTCCACGTCGCTTGTCCAAACACTGCCTTCGATTCGCTCAGGACATCGGGTTGCAAAAAAGCGATTCCCCACTCCGGGAATACGAGTGAAACATCGTTGTTCTCCTCAAAAAGAAATAATCCGGCCACCCACTCCAAGCGATCAGGCTCTTTGGTACTAAAACGAAGCTCATGACTCCTCAAATCCTGCCGGTTGATATTTGGGCCAGAAACAAAAGCCGGATCGGGTAAGGGCGAGACAGCAGTAGTGAGAATGGAATCTACAGTCTCCTCGCTATACGAACCGAGATACGACATAGAAACTGCTCCCCAACTGTTGCTGATTTCGACATTGGCTGTGGTATGGCTCTCGTCCTGCAAGTTAGGGTAATCGACTTGCACCTCATAGCCGGGAGCGCTCCCATCCACGGGCCGCAAGACAAAGGAGTTCCAAGCTCCCTTGAGCCTCGAGCCATGCACGGTGAACAGCATAGAAAAATCCTCGTCGGGCTGATAGATTAGGTGCACGCGGGCGCTTTTGCTATCACCCCACCCATAATCCTTCGCATCGGTAAGCAACTCGCTAGAGTTATCGATGTAACCATCTTGGCTCGACGCATAAAATGCAGTCCTTAGGGCCCAAAGCTCGCCTAGCGGCAGATTGACGAATCCGTCGAGCTCTCGCTGGCCGTAGCTACCGTATCCGAAATTCAACTCCGCCGATTTAACCTGATTAGGCTTATTGGTAATGACATTTAAGCTACCGGCTATGGTATTGCGACCGTACAAGGTACCTTGCGGACCTCGCAAAACCTCAACCCGCTGGACATCATAGAAAGCGACCCCCGCCGATTCAGGTCGGGCATACACGACTCCATCTATCGAGAAAGCCGCTGCCGGATCCCCAACTTCGCTGTTATTGGAACTACCGATTCCACGAATCGCGATTTCCATGGCGTTAGAGCTCTTGGCTATATGAAGGTTGGGCAAGTAGCTCCCTAGGTCGGCAGCGCTGCTTATCGCGTTTACCTTCAACTCTTCCGAATCCACGACACTCATGGCGATCGGGGTTTTCTGGACCGATTTCTCAACCGTTTTTTCCGCCGTAACAAAGACAGTATCCAATTCGAATATATCTTCTTCGTCCGCCTCTTGGATCGCGTACATGATTGAACAAGCAAGCGGAGCTAAACAAATAACTAGTTTAGGAGAAAATCGAAATTTCATATACACACCTGAACCGTAGCGGTCTTAGTCTCTGAAGAGCTTGCCATAGCCCCTGACACTTCGGAAGGAACCGAAAACCTTAAACACAGCCAAAGAAGGACGCAATTCGCGGAGTGATATTTAGCAAGATTATCTCATAGGCACCCTGCCCCAATAGGGTAAGGGTGAGCCCAACGATTCATTATCCCAAAGTGAGGCTGATCGAATCCCCCCAACCTAACTTGGTCACAAAAAAAGCGAGCCGCTCAGAAAAAGCGACCCGCCCACAGAAATTTACTAGCCTAGTGGGCTGAGATAATGAGAGATACCGCCTCTAGGCCTTCGCCTTCCGCCTTGAGGACGATCTCCCCCGCCTCACCGGTGCTCTGCACGATGATCTGAGCGAGACCGTTGAAAGCCTTTCGCTTATATTGCTCGGCAGGAGTCGTGATGGCGAACGCAAGCGGGGAAAGGGTCTGGACATCTTCACGAGCGCCCCACTCGTCGAATGGCATCGCTTCCATTTTCAAGACGTTTCCGCTCGCCTTTAAATCAAGCGATTCCACCGGCACCGCTTCGTCGAAAAGGGCGTTATCCAGCAGCTTACCATTCAAGGTAAGCTTGAGATCCTTGCCGACTGGATTGAGCAGCATGCGGGCACTTTGTCCCTTCTCCAGCTCGGGGCTGTCGAAGGTCGTTTCGAAAACAACAGGCTGATCGGTGATTGAAGCCTTGGGACCGACCCACTCTCCTACCTTAATCTTTTCAACCGATTCGTTATACTGATCGGGCTCGAGCGATGATGGATTTCCGTTGCCCACTCCGATGATTTCGCCCGGTCCTTCGATGGTGAAAAAGGCCAAATCGTCCGCGGTCGGAACGACGTCTCCTCGTTCATCCAAAACGCTCAAGGTGATAACCGAGATATCCTGACCGTTTGCCTTGATCTCAGAGCGATCCGGTTCCAATGCGAAGGCGGCGGATTCGCCGGTAGTGCGTACCCGCTTTTCCGCGACAACTTTTCCATCCGTGTAGCCCTTGGCCAACAACTCGCCGGGAGCGTATTCAACATCCCATGCCAGGTGCCCGTTGTGCGGCATCTCTTTGCGGCCTTGGGATTCGCCATTAACGAAAAGCTCAACCTCCTCATAGTTGGAATGGGCTCTGACTTCGATTGTCTCGCCTTCCTTACCGGGCCAATTCCAGTGCGGGAAGATGTGCAGAACCGGCTCATCCGACCACCAGGACTTTAGATAGTAATAACCATCCTTCGGGAAGCCACAGTTATCGAGAATACCGAATTGCGAAAGCACTGCGGGCCATTCGTAAGGTGTCGGCTCGCCGCGATAGTCAAAACCAGTCCAGAAGAAAACACCTGCCGTGTAGTCGCGCTCGTCATAGAATTTCCAGCCTAGCTCGGCGTTTCCACCGGAAGAGCCATTCTCCTTAGGGTGCTGATGAGCCAAAGCCGCGTCCTCGAAATAGATACCGCGGGTCTGCTGCGTAGTGGTTTCTTCAGTACCGATGATTATCTGATCAGGATAGTCCTCATGCTGCTGATCGACGTCACCGTGCTTAATGTAATTAACTCCAAATGCTTCGATGGTGGAAGAGATGCCGCCCCAACCGCCGCTCACCGCAGCAGTCACCACACGAGTCGGATCGAGCCGGTGCACAAAGTCCTGCATACGCTTAGCGATCCGAGCTCCAAAGATATTGCCCTCGATGCCCCATTCCTCATTACCAACCGACCAAACGATTACGCTCGGATGATTGCGGTCGCGCAGGATCAAGTGCTCGAGCTGGTCGAAGTGGTACTCGTTAATGCCCATCAGGCGAGTCTCGTCGATCACTAGCATTCCGAGGCGATCGCAGGATTCCAGCAGGGCGGGCGACGCATGGTGGTGGGAAACTCGATACGCGTTGCTTCCCATGTCCTTAAGCGCCTTGATACGGAAATCTTGCATCGCGTCCGACATGGCCGCTCCCACTCCCGCATGGTCTTGGTGGTTGTTGGAGCCCTTGAGCTTGACCGAGCGTCCGTTGAGGAAAAAGCCTTCGTTAGGGTCGAAGCGTATCGTGCGAACGCCGAATGAAGTGCGGTACTCGTCGATGAGCTCGCCTTCGGAATCCTTCACTTGGGTAAGCATGGTGTAGAGGTTTGGGCTGTCCAAATCCCATAGCTTCGGCTTTTTGAGCATCAGGTCTTGAGACACGACTCCGCTCTTCCCCGCGCCGACTTCGATCGAGAGGCTCTCGGCCTTGGCGACTTCCTTTCCCTTGTTATCCAAAATGCTCTGGAAAACGGAAACGGTGGCCGCTGAATCGCTGTCGTTGGCGACCTTGGTTTCGACCGAAACTGCCGCCTTGTTTTTTTCGACTTCAGTGGTGACGTAAGTCCCGTAGCGGGCCACGTGCACCGGAGCAGTCTTGAGCAGATAAGCATGACGATAGATCCCCGCACCCTCGTAGTACCAGCCTTCCTCCATGTAGGCGTCGGCACGAACCGCGACCACGTTTTTCCCGCCATAGTTCAAATACTCGGTGATGTCATAGGATTGGGAGACAAACCCACTGGGCTCCTGCCCAACAAAAAAACCATTCACAAACACCGCCGCGTCGCGGTAGATCCCGTCAAATTCGATGCGGATCCGCTTGCCGAGGTCGTCCTCCGAGATGTCCAGCTCCCGCCGATACCAGCCCACGCTGCTTTCTGGGAAGCCGGGGCCAATCGCCTTGAAACCGTGGCTGTAGCTGGCGTCCGGCGAGAACTCCGCCTCGACCGCCCAGTCGTGTGGAATGGAAATTTCCCGCCACGCCCGGTCGTCAAAAGAGGGAGATGCCGCCCCGTCACCAAAACCGGTTTTGGCGAGATAGGAGAAATAGCCGAGCCCGTGTCCGAAATCCTTTTGCTTATCCGTGGCGTGCCCGAGAGCGAATTTCCAGCCGTCGTTTATCTGGTCTCGGGTTCGTTCCGAGGCTTGGGAGCTGCTTGAAAAAGCTGCGGTTGCCGCAAAGAGAGCAGCGAGAAGGGGGAGTTTCTTGAGTAGCATAAAGCGATGATGAATTGAGTGGGGAATTCCTACGAAGAAAAGGCTCGGGATTAAGTCAAACTCAAGGCCCCGGGTCGGATGGGGACGCAACTCTCACACAAGAGGAAAAGCCAGAAACCGTCGCGTCCCGCTTTAACAAACAACTTTAGGTGTCAAAAAGTGGTTCTTGAATCGCGGCGACTGTTCGCCTAAAGGCTCAGCAATGAAGATCGTTATCGTTGGAGCCGGCGAAGTCGGTACCCATTTGAGCGAAACCCTCAGCGTCGCCGACCACGATGTCACCGTGATCGAGCGCGACGAAGCCTTGGCGCAGACTCTCACCGAAACCGTGGACGTGCGGGTGGTGAAAGGAAATGGCTCATCCGCCAGCACCCTACTCAAAGCAGGCGCCTCAAAATGCGACTTCTTCTTGGCCATGACCAGCAGCGACGAGACCAATCTGGTCTCCGCCTCCCTAGCCAAGGCTCTCGGAGCAAAGAAAACCTTCGCTCGAGCCCACGACGCCACTTACCGAGACAACACCTTGATAAACCACCAACGGCACTTCGGCATCGACCATCTGGTAAATCCAGAAGCACTCGCCGCGGTGGAGCTCGCCAAACGTATTCGAAATCCAGGACGCGTGGCGGTGGAAGACTTTGGCCGAGGCCAAATCGAAGTGAAGTCCATCGAGATCCAATCCGGAGCCAAGGTATGCGACATTCCCCTGAAAGACCTTAAACTGCCGGGTAACATCCGCATCGGTCTGGTGCAGAGAGACGACACCAACATCGTCGCCAACGCCAACACCACCCTCAAGGTCGGAGACCAAGTCACTGTTTTTGGCCATCCGGACTCCCTGTTTGAAACCAAAGCCCTCTTCGACCCTTCTTCCAAGGGCTCCAAGAAGATATCGGTTACCATTCTGAGCGGCTCGGAAATCGCGATTTCCCTCGCCCGACTTCTCTCCAACCCTCGCTTCAAGATCCGCATCATTGAGCGTGACCTGAAGCACTGCGAAGCTCTCGCCGAACGCCTTCCATCCGTAACTATGATTCACGGAGACGGCACTTCGCTTCGCGTCCTCGAGGAGGAGGAGATTGGGCACTCCGACTTCTTCGTAGCCTGTCGCAAGGACGACGAGGACAATATCATGACCTGCCTGCAGGCCTTCAAGCTCGGAGCCAAGCACACTATGCTGGCGATCAACCGGGCCGACTACATCGAAATCTTGGAGAAGCTGAACACCAACCTCGGAGTAGAGCTAGCCGTTTCCCCCCGTATCGCCGCCACCAACGAAGTCCTCCGCTACATCGGCAAAAAGCCTTTCATCCAGCTGGAGGACAGCGTGCGCGAGGAGATCGACAACAACTTCATCATCGAGTTGGACATCGCCGAGAAATCCTCCGTTGTGGACAAGAAGATTCGCGATATCGAATGGCCAGAAGAGTGCGTTCTGGTGGGGCATGAGCACAACTACATGCCTAGAACCCCGACTGGGGACGACATCTTGAGAGCGGGAGATTCCATCATCGCGATCATCTGCAAAAGCCGCATCAAGGAGCTGCTAAAGCTAACCAAGTAGCTCCCCTCTCCGCATGAATTTCCCTCTCGTTTCGAAGCTGCTTGGGGTCGTGATGCTGATCCTCGCAATCGCCTTCGCGGTTTGCCTCGGCGTCTCTTTCCAGCTGGATACCCAAGAATTCGGAAAGTTGGCTCGTACCGCTTTCATCGCATCCACCTGCACGGCTTTGGTGGGGGCAGGAATGTTCTTTTGGGTTGGCCGCAGGCATACCAAAAAATTCTTCCGTAAAGAAGCGCTCTGCACCATCGGGATTTCTTGGCTTTTGGCCAGTTTGGTTGGAGCCATCCCCTACATGATCGTGGTGCCGGAAGTCGGTTTCGCGGGCGCGATTTTCGAAGCCGCTTCAGGCCTGACCACGACGGGTGCATCCGTGCTTTCCAACTTGGAGCAACTGCCTCCCAGCCTGCTTTTCTGGCGTTCGCTCAGCCAATGGATCGGCGGCATGGGAGTCGTCGTCTTCTTCGTAGCGGTATTGGGCTTCATCGGCGTGGGAGGAAAAATGCTCTACGCAAACGAGGCATCGGGAACCGTGAGCGAATTTGAGGAAAGCCGTATCCAGTCCACGGTCGCTCGCCTAGTCTGGGTTTACATCGGACTTTCTCTGGCTTGTACCCTGAGCTTTTGGATCGCGGGAATGAATCTCTTCGAAGCCATTAATCACGCCTTCACCACCCTTTCGACCGGAGGCTTCAGCACGCGAAGCGGAAGCCTCGCGGATTTCCATAGCCCCGCTATGGAGTGGATCGCGATCGTATTCATGATTCTAGGGGGCGTAAGCTTCCTGCTCATCATCCGCTTGAGCTGTGGCAGGTTCTACTTCCTGCGTCGCAATACCGAGTTCCTTGCCTACTTGCTCATCATCGTTTTCGCATCGCTGATGATCGCCTCGACTCTCGTGCTGGATGGCACCAGCAACGAAGCACACCACGCTATTCGGGCTGCGACTTTCCAGGTCGTGACAATCATGACTACAACCGGCTTCGCCACCGAAGACTATGTAGCCTGGTCCGCCCTTCCTCAAATGACTCTGCTTCTCCTGATGGTAGCCGGAGGTTGCTCGGGATCAACCGCAGGCGGCATTAAGATTTACCGCATCGTCGTAGCCATCCGCATTTCCTTGTTGAGCGTGGAACGTTCCTTCCGCACCCGCGTCGTGCGGCAAATTCGCCTCAACGGAAACGTGCTAAGCCAACAGGCCTTAAGCGACGTATCGATTTATCTAATACTTACCTCGGGCGTCGTGCTCTCTTCGATCATTGTCGTCTCTATTTTCGAGCCAAACTTGAAGGTTGATACGAATTTGAGCGCCGTATTCGCCTGCTTTTTCAACATTGGTCCTGGCTTGGCCGAGGTGGGTCCTACGGAAAACTTCGCCTTCATGCACACGCATACCAAGTACTTCCTGGCCCTGCTAATGATCATGGGCCGCTTGGAGCTCTACGCCATTCTCGCCCTCTTCTCGCCATCGCTCTGGAAGCGCTTCTCCTAGTAGAGCTCGGCAAACAGGCACAAAAAACGCGCCTCCTTGAGAGAGTCGCGTTTTAAGATCGGTAAGGGCTTAACTGCGCAGCCTATTCGTCGCCGTCGTCTCCGATCGCCTCAACTGGGCAACCTTCGAGAGCCTCCATACAAAGATCGATTCCCTCTTGGTCTTCCGGTTGCTTGTAAACGAAAGAGTAGGCTTCGTCGTCGTTGCGAGTGAAGAAGTCTGGGGCGGTTTCACGACAAAGGTCGCAGTCGATGCACTGCTCATCTACGTAAAACTTGCCGGCTGTGTTGTCTGCCCACTTATCGGATTTGTCTGCCATAAGCGTCGTTTAAATCGAAAATTCGCCCAATGTGTCAAGATGGGAAAGCTACCGAATAACCCAGTCAAGGGCCCCTCGAACCGTGCGCTCGACCGCCCCGCGGCTTCCAGCATGCCATAGCAGCCCGCCTTCCCCGAGCTTCTGCCGTCGCTTCGGGTCTTGGCTGAGCTCCACAAGGGTCGCAATCGCCTCCTCTTCGTCGCCAACTTCAATGGCAGCTCCGTGTTGCAGCAAGCCCTCTCGAATGCTGCGAAAATTAGACATCCCGGTGCCAAAAACCATGGCTTTGCCCAGCACTCCGCACTCCACCGGAGTCTGCCCTTCGGTATGGGGAGGAAGCGACTTCCCAACAAAAGCGAGATCTGAAAGTTGGGTGAGGGCCCGCAATTCGCCGTGCGTATCCGCGATCAAAATATCCAGATCACCTTCGGGGGCTCCACGGCTTTTGAAGTGCCAAATGAAATCGTCTGCTTCCTCTCTGAGCATCGCTTCGATCTCGTGCCGGCGCTCGGCGTGGCGAGGCACGATTAACAGACGCGCCTCTTCGTCCACTTCCCGAATCTTGCGGAAGGCGGCGATCAACATTTCCTCCTCGCCCGGCCAGGTGGAGGATCCCAGCAATACGAATCCGTCGCCCAATCCCAGCTCGCCCCGCATGGTTGAGCGGGTGACTTCGTCAAGAATCGGCTCGATTACGACATCCACCTTTATGTTGCCGGTGGAAACAACGTTTTCCTCCGACGCCCCCAAGTCGATGAATCGCTGGCGGTCGAGATCCGAACAGGCGAAAATCTGGCTCGTCAGCTTCAGCATGGAGCCAAAGATGCCTTTCAGTTTCATGGCCCTGCGGAAGGAGCGATCGGACAAACGTCCGTTTACCAGCAGAAAAGGCACCCCACGCTTGCTGGCCTGCCAGATGTGCTCCGGCCAAAGCTCCGTTTCAGCGCATATTGCCAAATCCGGGGCGATCGCACTCCAAACCCGCGAACTGAAGGGAGCGAAATCGACTGGGAAATAGGAAATGCCAACCGCGAGCTCGCAGTATTTTTCCATCGCCACCGCATAGCCGGTGCTGGTGGTCACGGTGAGGTAAATCTCGATGCCATCTTCGCTCGCCAAGCGTTTGATGAGCGGCTCAATAGCCAACATTTCGCCAAGGCTAACCGCTTGGATCCAGATCCGTTTGGACTCCTTTTTCTTGGGAGGGATCGAAAGCCCGGCTCCAAAACGAGTCATAAATTTCTCCCGGTAGCCTCCTCGCTTCCGAATGTGCAAGTAGTAGCCGGGCAGCGTCAACAGCCACAGCGGCAGAAACAGCACTCTGTAAATCCAAATAAACACCCCGACCTCAAAACCAAGTCTTCCAAGCCAAAGCAAGCTTCCTCCTGCAGCGTTTTACAGCCTACGAAATGCTCTTTCTCCGGCTACCGAGCCGCTTGAAGCGCTCATTGACAAGCCCCTCCCTCGAACTATTCTCCGCCTTCTTAATCAAGATGGATCACCTTCACGCATATTGGAGAATGGAATACGTGAAGCAGGAAAAGACCCCTGCTGAGCGGCATCCCTTCGTCGAACTCCCCAAGATGGACGACGATCGGGCGACCTTGGTGCTATCCCGGGAGAAACACAGTTTCATCCTCATGAATCGCTATCCCTACAACGCTGGGCACCTCTTGATCCTACCATATCGCGAAGTCCCAGATCTGGAGAATCTATCCGACGAAGAGCTGCTCTGCTTCACCAAAACCACGCTCAAAGCCAAAAAGCTTCTCGCCAAAGCCCTGAGGCCGAACGGCTTCAATATCGGGATCAACCTTGGCGAAGCAGCGGGAGCCGGCGTGCCCAAGCACTTGCATCAACATGTCGTTCCGCGTTGGAGCGGAGACACCAACTTCATGCCGGTCCTCGGCTCGACTCGAGTCCTCCCACAATCGCTGGAAGCCATGTGGGACCACCTGAAGGAAACGCTCGAGAATGAGTTTTAAGGAGTCAATTTGAGCAGAGTTGCTCAGAATTTGTCTCCATACACGTTTCGATCCATACCAACGCTAGATGCCGAGTCGTAAGATCCATTTCCAGAGCCCACGCCAATTGAGCGAGCTCTACTGCAACCAGGAGGAAAACCTCGAATTGTTGGAGTCCACCTTCCCCGTAAAGGTCGTCTGCAGAGACAATTGGGTACAAATCGAGGCCGAATCCGAAGAGGCGATTCAAGCCGTGGCCGACGTCTTCGAACTTCTCCTTTCGGGGAGAGAGCAGGGGCTATCCATCAAAAACGCTGACTTCAAGAAGACAGTGGAAGGCATCGCCCAAGGCCAAAAGGGCGATCTCGCGTCCTTGTTCGAAGGTGGATCCGTCATCAAAACAAAGCGTAAAAGCATCGTTCCCAAGACTTTAGGCCAAAAAAGCTACCTGAGATCCATATTTGAGAACGACATCGTTTTCGGCATCGGTCCTGCTGGTACAGGCAAGACCTACCTCGCGATGGCCGCAGCCGTCTCCATGCTAATCGAAGGGAAGGTAGAACGTATCATACTTAGTCGCCCCGCGGTCGAAGCCGGCGAAACGCTCGGATTCCTCCCAGGCGACCTGCAAGAAAAGATCCTTCCCTACCTCCGCCCCCTCTACGATGCGCTCAATGATATGCTCAGCCACTCCGATATCGAGAAGCTCACCGAGCGCGGCATCATCGAAATCGCTCCCCTCGCCTACATGCGTGGCCGAACGCTCAGCAACTCCTTCGTCATCCTCGACGAGGCTCAAAACACCACATCGGAACAAATGATGATGTTTCTCACCCGCCTAGGCGAAGGCAGCCGTATGGTGATTACCGGAGACCTCACTCAAGTGGACATCCCCAAGTCGCGATCTTCCGGACTTTTGGAAGTCAAAAACATACTGAAAGGCATCAAAGACATCTCCTTCCACTTTTTCGACGCCAGCGATGTCGTGCGTCACCACTTGGTCCAAAAGATCATTCAAGCTTACGACCGATACCGTGGCGATACTCGCCAGTGATCGATTGCAAAAGCTGCATCAGAGCCGCCGAACAATACCATTACGTATATTCGCCCAATCTAATTTGAATCATTTGTTCCCTAACGAGTCTTTCCTCATATGCCCGTCTCCGAGCAGATAAAGGCCTGGTTTCAACAGACGTTTCCGAAAAAACGGAAACGGCGTACCGAAACACCCTCGACCCTTCCTCGTTACCTGGAAGAGAGCTCGCTGGTTGGGTTTCTGGTTTTCCTGACCACGGTCGCCCTGATCGTGATCACGAGCTTCGTGGGCATCAAGCCGAGCGGCTTCCAAATCCTGGCGAACCAAGTCGCGTCCATTCGTATTTCCGCTGCAGAATCCTTTTCCTACCGTTCGGATATCCTAACGGCTCGGAAGCGTCTTCAGCTCCTGGAAGAGGCCCCTCATGTCTACCGCATCGACATGGAGCCCTACGAAACTTTCGAAGCGCATGCCAAGGCGCTGCTGAAAGACATTAAGGATTTTAAGGAGATCGAAGATGATCTCTCCGCCAGTGAAGCCGAAAGGATGATCGAGACATTAACCAGTGCCTTCAATAAGAAGGGCAACTACCGCGCGAACGCTGAAGGCATGGCCCAGATCGTCACCAATGCGGACTACAGTACCATTGAAAACCTCATCAACACCGGACTGATCACTATCAAGGAGAGCTTCAAGGTAGGCATCTACGACGAGAAGGACCCGACCTTCAATTTTGGTAGCGGGGCGGTGGCCGTTTTCCACATTGCCAACCAAGACAAAAAAATCAGCCAGAAACGTGTCGAATCCATCGAAGAGGCCCTTCGTTCCATTCGCATCAATATCAGTTCCGCCAACGTATCTCCCGAAACAGCCGACGCTACTCTGAGAATTTTCCGAGACGCCCTGCAGCCCAACCTCCTCAAAAGCCAAGAGGAGATGGAGCAACTGCGCCAAAAATTGCTCGCCACCTTCGAGCCAGTCATCGTGCACGTGCAAGAAGGGGCCTCCATAATCGAGCCAGGACAGCCGGTCAGCAAAGAGCAATACGAGCAACTCGTCGCCTATCAACGACACATCGCCGGCAAGAAGGTGGGGGCCATCGACAATCAGCTCATCGGCAGAATCCTGCTGGTGCTAGCTATGGTATTCGCGGCCACGTTCTACATTCGGCTGGAACATAGGGCTACCTTTCAAAGCAATGGCCGATTGGCCCTACTCGCCCTCGTGGTCATAACCAACCTTGTTCTGGTTCGCACCTGTTACGAATTGGGTAGCTTCGAGGCATTCCTATACGACAATCAACTCTCGGCGATCATTCCGTACATAACGCCGACCATTCTGGCTCCGATCCTCGTAGCTATCCTGCTGGGCACCGGTCCCGCCCTGCTGGCCTCCCTCATGATCAGCCTTTTCACTGCGGTGATGTTCGGCAACCGCTTGGACCTGCTAGTGATGTCTTTCTTGGCCTGTACCGTGGGAATCTACGTCACCCGCAACTTGCGCAAACGTAGCCGCGTGGTGACTGCCGGCTTTTTTGCAGGCCTCAGCGTAGCCCTCTTTACCCTGATGTTCAACCGAGTGGACGGCCTCCCTTGGTCGACCATCATTTACCAAATGACCGGCGGATTGGGCACTGGACTGGTCGCAGGCGTGATGGTCGTAGGTCTTCTTCCCATCCTCGAAGGCTTATTTAAACGGACCACGGATATAACGCTGCTGGAACTATCGGACTACAACCACCCGGTCTTGCGGCGCATGCAATTCGAAGCTCCAGGGACTTGGCACCACTCGCTAATGGTAGCGAACTTGGCGGAAAACGCGTGCAATGCGATCAATGCCAATGGCCTGCTCGCCCGCGTGGCTTGCATGTTTCACGACATCGGCAAGCTGGTCAAACCGGAGTACTTTACCGAAAACCAACTAGACGGATTTAATCCCCACGACGAAAAAACGCCGTCCTTCTCGGCTTTGGTCATAAAGTCGCACGTGAAAGAGGGCGTCGATTTGGGACTGACCTACAAGCTCCCTCGCCCCATCATTGACGTCATACGTCAACACCACGGCACCAACCTGATCCGCTTCTTCTTCCACAAGGCCAAACAACAGGCCGAGGATCCTGCCCACGTCCAAGAATCCACATACCGCTACGACGGACCGAAACCGCAATTCAAGGAGAGCGCCGTGATCTTGCTGGCCGACTCCGTGGAGGCCGCGTCCCGCTCCTTGGCCAAAGTCACCCCTCAGAACGTCGAGGAATTGGTAGACCGGATCTTTAGCGCCAATATCGAAGATGGTCAGCTCAACGACTGCCCAATCACTATCGCCGAGGTCTCCAAGGTCCGCGAATCCTTCATCTTCACGCTACTCAACTCCCTCCACACCCGCATCGCCTACCCTGGCCAAAAGCTGGAAGAAAAACCCACGCGTAAAAAGGATGAACGCAAAACAGAACGCGCCGAAGCGAACCCAAGTAAATAATCTCTGTCCTGAACTCGGGCTCGACGAAGATCAGATCGAGCGACTCATCCTGACCCTCGATAAAGCAGGAGCCTTCGACGCACCAGCCGGCGAATTATCATTCGCATTCGTCGACAAGTCCTACATCGCGCAACTGCACGATCAGTTCATGGGCGACCCCACCCCTACCGATGTGATCACTTTTCCAGCAGATCCAGATATCGATCAAGCCGGTGAGGTCATAGTCTGCCCTCAAGTCGCCAGAGAGTACGCCCAAACGCATAGCCTAGAGTTTAGCGACGAACTTGGGTTGTATCTCATTCACGGATACCTGCACCTGTGCGGATTTGACGACATAGACGATTCTGATCGCCAGCTTATGCGAAGAGCAGAACAACAAGCTCTGGAGATCGCCCGGGAAGCGGACAGCCTGCCAAGCTTCTCTTTCCGCTAATAATCTCCGGCCACATTCCTTCGAGGTGACTCGAAGCATCAGTTTGCAAGGTCATCCCTGCAATGCGCAGTGGTTTACCAATCCCGTCCACCTTGTCTCTAGCTTGGCTTGAGTCCTGCAATCGAAAGTCAAAAGGGCACAGAAACAGAGCCACCTTTGGGTCCACTGCAAACGGCCTAAGCTCCCATCTCTGGTCACCTATTGGGATGACCAATTCGACTCAAAACTGGGATAAAGCGTCAACCCGCCATCGACCACCAAGGACTGGCCAGTTACGCTTTTGGCATCATCGCTCGCGAGATAAAGAAACGCTTTCGCGATCTCCCGCGAATCGATAATCGAACGCTGAGGAACATGGGACTTCGTTTCCTCCCTTGTTTCCGGATCTTCGAGTTCGTCATTGATAGGCGTATCCACGACGCCTGGACAAACGCTGTTTACCCGAATTCCTCTGCTCGCGTATTCTAGGGCAAGGGTTCGGGTCATATTGCCTAATCCTCCCTTTGAAGCGGAATAAGCGAGAAAGCCGGGTTTGGGAATCACCTGATGAACGCTGCTATTGTTTAGGATCACACCCTCAGTTCCCCGACTCACAAAACGCTTCAACGCTTCTACCGAACAATAGATCGGCCCAAGCAGGTCGACACCCAATTGCATTTGCAAAGAGGAAGGTTCCAACTCGTGAGAGGCCGACTCCTTCTGCATCCCCGCATTGTTGACCAACACATCTAATGAACCGAGGCTCTGGTCGATTTGGCTGAACATTGAACTCACCTCTTCGGGATCGGAAATATCGCAGTTGATCATCAAGAGGTCCGAAGCAGGCCGACCACCCGATTCGAGCTTTTCCAACAGTTCCTTTTCCGTGTTGTCGCGTTTCTCGTCTTCGCTGTGGTAATTCACAACCAATCGAGCGCCTTCTTCCAAAAAGAGCTCCGCTACAGCTTTACCAATTCCAGAGGTGGCTCCCGTCACCAATGCTACTTTTCCATCGAGTTTCATACCACGCAGTTTGCAGATACCGCGCTAAATGAATATTAACACGAAATACTCGATTTCTGTGGACAAAACACCGATTAGCCGTGGCGAATCGCAACAATGTCTCTGCAAAAAGCAATGGATCAAAAAACTTAACCCGCGAGTGAACTGCGGCCAAGACTGATAAGGTCAGCCGGGGTTACCCCCGATGTTCTTAGCTCGCGCAACCCTTTGGATCCTGCCCTTTTGGCCAAGCGCTTCCCATCTGTATCCAATATCAAAGGACAATGAAAAAAAGCCGGGACTTTCGCTCCCAATGCTTCGTAGAGCAGCAGTTGTCTGGCAGTGGAAAGCAGCAAATCCTCCCCTCTCACGATTTCCGTAACACCTTGAGCTACGTCGTCGGCGACTACCGCCAGCTCGTAGGAAGGAAATCCGTCTTTTCTCCAAACCAGAAAATCGCCAAAATCCTCTCCCGCTAGGAATGATTGATCTCCAAGGCGTCCATCTTTGAACTGGATACGTTTTCCATCTGGCACCCGAAACCTCCAGTTAATCGTAAACAGGTCCTCAGCGGAAGCAAACGCTAGCTCCTTCTCACGACAGGTACCGGGATAAATCAATTCCCCACCTGATTCGTGCGGAGCGCGTATCGCTTCGGCCACATCTTTGCGGGAACAGGAGCACGGAAAAACAAATCCGTCCGCTTTCAATCGCAAAAGTATCTCTTGGAAATAGCTAATCCGCTCGCTCTGTTTCACAACCGGCAGTTCCCATTCCAAACCAGCCCAAGCGAGGTCTTCCTCCAACGCGCTCACAAACTCGGGCTTGCAGCGCGACTGATCCAAATCCTCTATTCGCAGCAACAGGCGCCCCTTTACCAGACGAGCCCTTCTCTGAGCTTCCAGAAAAGTGCAGGCATGCCCCAAGTGCATATAGCCAGTCGGAGTCGGAGCAACCCTTCCTACGTATGCGCTAGATTGGCTCATAACCTGTCTTAATTTTCCTCCGACTCGTTCTTATCACCTGTAATACCGTGAACACTACATATGTAGTTTACTAAAACTTTTTCTTGCATGATGCAGGACAAGCAACTTTATTTTGCCCACTTAACTTATCAGACAACCTGTAACGTCCAAGTCAATGAAGCTCATGGTAACCACATTCAACCCAATCCTCGAAAAGAGGCTCGAGCTAGACTAGACGAAACTAAGTCAGATGGCTCGACACTACATTCAGCGGGCCAGCTAGTTACAATTTTCCCTCCCATCCCTTAAGGCCCGCTTCACAGCGGGCCTTTCTTTTTTGCCCGCGTTTGAAGCCGAACAGAAACGTTCATCGTTCAAAACTCTTATTCCTTCCAGCGGACAATGACTCTCAAACTACAAGACACTTCCGGCAAGGTCCTTTCCGGGCCCAAACTCGTCTGGACCCTCATAAGAGGCTTCCGCCTCAAATACCTGTGGGCAGCGATCTCCCTATTCATCGCGACCGCTTTCCAATTCGTCGTGCCTCTCATTGGAAGCGCCACCATCGACTACGCCCTAACATCCGAGCCCAACAGCTCGGAGCCTATCCTCAGACACATTATAGATTTACTGGGAGGCTCTTCCCTTGTATCCGAAAATCTTTGGATTCCGGGTGTTGCCATGCTTGGCTTTGCCGCTCTGGGAGGCGTATTCAACTACTTCCAAAAGCTCGCAGCCGCTAAAGCGTCCGATGGTATTTGCAAACGCCTCAAGGACCAACTCTACGATCATATCCAGCGCCTTACGAACAGCTACCTCGACGGCTCTCAGACCGGGGACCTCGTTCAGCGCTGTACCTCTGACGTGGAAACGACACGCATTTTCCTAGCAGCCCATATAGTGGAGATAGGACGCGGCCTCATCCTAATCGTAACCGTTTTGCCAATCATGCTTTCGATGCACGTGGGGCTCACGGTCGCATCCATGGCTCTGATACCGGTCATAATCCTTTACAGCTATCTATACATCAAAAAGGTGAAGCATCTCTTCACTCAGGTCGATGAAGCGGAAGGCCGCCTAACCTCAGTGGTGCAGGAAAATATCACCGGGATCCGCGTCGTTCGCGCCTTCGGCCGACACGACTACGAAATCGAAAAATTCGAAAAGCCAAACAGCGAGTATCGCGATACCAGCATCAAGCTTATCGGTATCATGTCCTGGTTCTGGTCCGTTTCGGACATAGCCAGCCTCACCCAGATCGGCATCGCCCTTGTGGCGAGCTCCTATCTCGCTATACAGGGAAGCGTATCCGTAGGCACTATCTTCGCATTCCTCGCCCTCATGAACATGGTTCTCTGGCCCGTTCGCATGATCGGACGGATCCTGACCGATTTCGGTAAAACCTCAGTAGCGCTGCAACGTATCAACGAAATACTCACGCAACCATTCGAGACTGAAAGCGACCAAGTCGAGATCCAACCGGATTCGCCTTCCCAAGGCTTCATCGAAATGAAGGAGGTTTCCTTTTCTCACAATGAAGGAACCCCCACGGTAAACGGAATAAACCTACGTGTCGAACCGGGCGAGACCTTGGCCATACTGGGCCCTTCGGGCTCAGGAAAGACAACCCTCATGCACTTATTGCTGAGATTCTATGACGTAGACAAAGGCTCTATAACCCTCGACGGCCATGACCTTCGAACGCTAGATCGCGCCTACCTCAGAGCCCAGTTTGGCGTAGTCCTGCAAGAGCCATTTCTCTACTCTCGCTCGATCGCCAGCAATATCAAGCTGGGGGTCGAATCGACCGACCAAAAGGACATCGAAGAAGCAGCGAGAATGGCCTGTATCCATGACGCGATCACAGACTTCGCCGATGGATATGATACTGAGATCGGTGAAAAAGGAATCACTTTGTCTGGTGGTCAACGGCAGCGTGTTGCGATCTCGCGGGCCCTTCTTCGCAACCCTCCTGTTCTATTGCTCGATGACGCCTTGAGTGCCGTCGACAACGAAACCGAGTCTTCTATTATCGAGGCTCTACAAAAACGTCGCGGCAAGCGGACCACTATCGTCATTGCCCATCGCCTGTCGACCTTGGCCCACGCTGACAAGATCGTGGTCATGGAGGGTGGTAAAATAACGCAATCCGGCAACCACGAGACCTTGAGAACAGAACAGGGCTTGTACCAAAGGCTCTGGAACATCCAAACCCAACTGGAAACAATTCTCGCCGAGGAAACCGAGGCGAAAGCAGAAAACTAGGAGTCCAATTTTCAATGACACAAGAACCAGAAGAAGAATTCAGCTCGAAAATCGACCTGAATCTCTGGAAACGGATCTTCCGTTTCGCTCTTAACCACAAGCGCCTGCTGATTCCGCTCACTCTGAGCGCATTGGTGCTCAGCCTGATCGACGCGGCCTTTCCCATCGTTACTATGATGGCTGTCGACATCGTCGAAAATGAAGGCGTACCCAAAGACTTGCTACCAGTCGCTGGCATCTACTTTGGTCTGACACTCGGCTTGGCTGGGCTCGTCTATTTGTTTATCCGCTGCGCGGGTGGCATCTCTCACCATATCGCTTTCGACATCAAACGAGACTGCTTCAAACGGCTCCAGGAGCTGGAGTTTTCCTTCTACGACAAGCAGCCTACCGGTTGGCTTATCTCTCGATTGACCGCAGACTGTGACCGTCTGTCTCGTATTCTGGCATGGGGTTTTCTCGACCTGATGTGGGGCAGCTTTTTCGTTTTGGCCATGTCGATAACCATGCTTATCCTCAACTGGAAGCTGGCCCTAATCGTACTGGCTACCATTCCACCTCTGGTCGCAGTTAGTATCTACTTCCAGCGAAAGATGCTGCTTACTTCGCGACAAATCCGGAAGCACAACGCACGCATCACCGCTTCCTACAACGAAGGGATAGCTGGCGTCAAAACCACCAAAACCTTAGGCCGCGAGACGGAAAACCTAAACGAGTTCGAAGGCATGTCCACAGATATGTATTCAGCTTCTGTACACCGTGCCCTGCTTAGCGCAATCTACCTGCCTCTGGTTATGATCATCGGTAGCATCGGTTCAGGTTTAGCCCTCTGGTACGGCGGACTCAATGTCTTGTCCGAGGCCATCACTCTGGGAACGTTGGTCGCCTTCATTAGCTACGCGGGCAACTTCTTCCACCCGATCAATCAGATCGCTCAGATCATGGCAGAAATCCAAGGAGCACAAGCGGCAGGCGAACGGGTAATGAGCCTTTTGGCCACCGAGCCGAAGATTCGCGATTCGGAGCAGGTAAGCGAAAAAATCCATAGCCACTCAACTTCGAATAATCAATCCGAAGCCACAGCCATCGACGGACACGAAAGCTACATACGAGATATCGATTTCTCGGATGTCACCTTTTCCTACGATCGCAAAAACACGGTTCTGAATAAGTTCAATCTGACGGTGAAGCGTGGGCAGACCATTGCCTTGGTCGGACCCTCTGGTGGAGGTAAAAGTACGATCATTTCACTCGTATCCAGATTTTACGAACCGGTCGAAGGTGAAATTCGATTCAATGGCATCGACTATAGGGAGAGGAGTCTGGCTTGGTTGCAGGCCCAGCTCGGCATCGTTCTGCAGACACCTCACCTCTTCAATGGCTCAGTCATGGAAAACATCCGCTACGGACGTCTAGATGCAACTCCGGAGGAAGTTCGGGAAGCGGCCACCCTAGTAAATGCCCACGACTTCATTATGAAATTGGAAGACGGATACGACACAGTGATTGGCGAAGGAGGAGCTCGTCTTTCCACCGGAGAGCGGCAGCTGATCTCCTTCGCTCGCGCCCTCATTGCGGATCCACAGATCTTCATCATGGATGAAGCGACCTCTTCGATCGACACGGAAACCGAAAAACTGATACAGGATGGAATGCAGCGGGTCTTCAAGGGCCGCATTAGTTTTGTCATCGCTCACCGGCTTTCCACGATTCGATCTGCCGACCAAATCCTAGTAATCTCCAAAGGAGAGATCGAGGAACAAGGCACGCACGCAGAGCTACTGGCCCAACGTGGACATTACTATCACCTGTACGTTAACCAATTCCGCCGCGAGGGGGAAGAAAACGCCCTAGAAGCGGGGTAAACACAGGGGCTTCGCTTGACCTCGCGCCTTTGCACACTAGGCAAGAGCTCGATGCGATTAGCTCCCCATTCAAGGCTTCTTTTTATTGGCGACTCGATTACCGATTCGGGTCGTGAGCGAAAATCTCACGCTTCGCCTTGGGAAGATCCAGGAGGATTAGGCTTTGGTTACGTAGAGTTCGTAAACGCCATGCTTCAATCCCGCTGGCCTGAGCGAAAAATTCGTGTTCTTAATCGGGGCTTAGGTGGCAACACCATTCGCGATCTTGCCGGGCGATGGAAACGAGACGTTCTAGACCTTCGTCCCGACTGGCTTTCAATCAAGATCGGTATCAACGACGTCTGGCGGCAATTCGATTCCCCTCGCTCGCCTCATGTGCATGTGTTGCCCGAAGAATTCCAAGCCACCTACCGACAACTCCTGGAGGCGACCCGAGATCGCCTGAAAGGGCTCATCATCATCTCCCCCTACCACATCGAAAGCGATCGGCACGATCCCATGCGACGACGCATGGACGAGTATCGGAAGATGACCCAAACAATCGCCTCTGAGTTTGACGCCATCTACGTGGACAGCCAGCTTGAGATGGACCGGCTGATGGAACACATCGCCCCCCAGCTTATCGCAGAAGACAAGATCCATCCCAATTCCATCGGGCACATGGCACTAGCTCAGGCAGTCTGCTGTGCTCTGGAGAGCTAGCCCCAAAACCCTTTAACACAAAACCTTAACCCAATCTCTGGAACCCCATGAAAATCGAACATTTCGCAATCAACGTGAAGGACCCCGTCGCAGTGGCCGACTGGTACGTCGAAAACTTCAACATGAGCATCGCCCGCAAGATGGACGAGGCACCCTTTACCCACTTTCTCAAGGACTCCGTCGGCGATGTTATGGTCGAGATCTACAACAACCCGAAGAACGAAGTCCCCGACTACGCCAGCATGAACCCGTTGCTGCTGCACCTCGCATTCGTATCAGTGAATCCTGAAGCAGATCGGGAGCGTCTGGAAGCGGCAGAAGCCACCTTCGCAGAAGAGGTGAAACTCCCCGACGGTTCCCACCTCATAATGATGAGAGACCCGTGGGGCTTTTCGGTCCAGCTCTGCAAGCGTGGCGAACCTATGCTCTAGGCGGCTTTCAAGTATCGGACCTGCGAATACGTAGGGGCTTAACCTAGTCAAAAAGGGTTCGCTATCCCTCCCTTCTCCACCAAGGTTTAAGAAATCTCCCCGCTGGGCGCAACTTAGCGTAACGCCGTCTGTCGGGAGAACGGTTCAGATGTAAGATCCTAGCTCAATCGCTGGGATCTTTCTCTATACGCCTACCAACTACCGACTCACGTATGATCAAGCCATCCAAGATACTGATATCTGCCTTTTCCTGCGCGCTCCTCTGCTCAGCGAGCTCGCTGCGAGCGGGAGAGAATTCGCCCTTTGGCACCGATTTCATACAGACCTTCAGCGGCACCGAACTTCCTTTCACGCAAAACAACTCCGAGCTAAATATCGAAATTCGCCCCAAGATAGGCGACCTTCTGGATGAGCCTTTCATTCGTTTGCCAATCGAGCTGGAGTACGGTTTCACACCTAAGTTGGAGGGCAGCATCGGAGTCATCCCCTTTCTTGAAAACCCTTTCCACGGAGATCGCGCCAGCAGCGATGGCTATTTCACTTTCGGCCTAAAGCAGCGCATCGACGCTTTGGAAAACGACCGCCTCGCTGTTTCAGTGGGCCTAAACGGACGTTTGCCATTGGACACCATCCCTAGCGACTGGCAACGCGACCAATACGACTCCTATACGCCCTTCTTCGTCGCCGCCTACGAAATCGACAAAAGCGGAGAGTGGACCGTTTTCTCCAATGTCGCCTACGAGCTCTTGGATAAAGACAACAACCAGATGCCCTACCTCATTGAAGCTCCCAACTCGCTCGCTAGGTTTACCACCGGCTTCATCCACCACCCACCGGGCGATTTGCGCTACGGGCTGAGATTTCTCTACATCACCGAAGACTTCGACGGCGGAACAAACGACGGTTTGAAAATCATCCCCAGCATAACCTGGTATCCACCGGATGATACGTGGTTCTTTCGTTCCATCGCGGGACATTTCGAGCTAACCCTCGACGTGGAGTACGCCATGGAAAAGTTGCCCGAGCAAGCGGAGGAGAGCGACATCGGGATCAATTTCAAAGTCCGCTGGAATTTGCTGCGCAAAAACGAACGGGCCAAAGAAGCCGTAATCCGTTAAGCTCTCTTTGAAAGGGAAGAATCCCCCACCAAAAGTGAGTTTTGGGGGATAACCGGCTTACTGGGCAGAAACCACGAGAGAACCGGATTCCACTCCCTCGGACGATACTCGTAGCGTAACCTCCCCCATTTCGCCTGGCTTGCTGCGTAGCACTGCCACTGCTTGCCCGTAGAAAAGAGGGTGCTGCAAGTCGGTGAGCCCATCCATCTCGGTGGCATCTCCGTTGGCTACCCCCATAAACGTAGCCGGTCCTTCCACCTCGAAGGTGAGTGTATTCATAGCCCAAGGGCAGAGATTCCCAGCATTGTCAACTAGCTGTACTGTCACGTAACAGAGATCCATGCCATCAGCCGCGATTTCCTCGCGATCAGCAATCAGCTGCAAACGAACACCCTCTCCCGCTGTCACCACTGAGTCGCGACCAATCTCAACACCGTCCTCATACGCGACCACTTCGAGCGTCCCTCTTTCAAACGGGACATCGAAAAAGCGGATACGGTAGGCATCCACTATGTCGTAATAGGGGTTCGAGCTGGCATCCGCGTCCTCCAAGATTTCGAACTCCCGCACACTCGCCCACGCATCCCCAGCCACGGCTTTGACATTCAAACGCCAAAACCGGGACTCGATCTCCTGCAATGAGGCAATGGATACATTTCCATTGTTCTCAAAAGACAAATCCAGCTCCGTCCAAGTCTCTCCATCTTGCGACCCCTCAACGGAAAAAGTGTAATCCGACGCATTTCGTTCCCAGCGTATACGGGCAAGCTTGGCCGAAGTAGATTCCCCGAGATCGACTTGCAGCGATTGAGGAAAGCTTCCGTCCGCCGCGCACCAACGCGTATCCGGATTTCCATCGAAAGCTTTATCAGAAGTATTGTCCTTCAGCACATTGCCACCCGCATCTTGAAATACCTCCGCACTACTGGCATAGCTCGGCTTTTGGTATCCAAGATTTCCTGATTGCAGCGCGTCTGGATCCAACTTCGCTTTGCGGCCGAGGCTACGGCCATTCAAGAAGAGTTCGGCCTCGTCTCCACTGGTGTATACAAACACAGGAACCTCGTCCCCCTCTTTCCAATTCCAATGCGGAGAGAGGTGCACGGTCGGTTCCGTCTCGTTCCACTGACTGCGATACAAGTAGAATGTATCTTTCGGCAAACCGGCTAAATCGATGATTCCAAAATAGCTGCTGCGAGCTTCGAGCATGAGCTCCGGAGGCGAATTCGTCCCACGCAAGGGAGTAGGCTCTCCAAGATAATCAAATCCAGTCCAAACGAAATCCCCATTCAGGTAACGGTGCTTCCGCATGCGTTCGAACTCATGCTCAGGAATGTCTCCCCAAGGAGCCGCCGTCATAATGTAGGCACTCAAGTAACCATCGTCTCCGAAATCGATTTTGGATTCGGGCAAGTCCAATTCGTAGTGCCCGCGAGTTCCGAAAGCCGAAGCGGTCTCGCTGTAGATAATTGGCTTTTCGGGATAGTTCTTCCGGAAGTTCATATAGCGCTGGGAATAGTTCCAGCCCGACGTATCCAAAGAATCAAACACGCCCCATTCCCGGCGAGCCCCACCCGCCATGTGGCAGCCCATCGTGGTAGGACGTGTGCTGTCGTATTTTCGAAAGTAGTCCACCATGCGAGCCACGTGCTGGGCCGACTTTCCGTCCCGGTTCGACAAGATCGCACCATCCTCGTTGGCCACCGACCAGATCATGACGCTCGGATGATTCCGGTCCCTGCGTACGAAATTGCGAACCTCCTTTTCGGCGTGCTCATTCACAAACGTCTCCGTATCCACCGCGACCCCACCGGTAGGGCCCCACTTGTCGTACAGTTCATTGAAGACTACAATTCCAAGCCTATCGCACATCTCGAGCACCTCGGGAGCTTCAGGGTTATGAGAGGTTCGCAAAGCGTTCACACCCATGTCCCGCAAAAGCTCAAACTTGCGCTCCAAGGTGCGAGGAAAGAAGGCAGCTCCCAACATCCCCTGCGTATGGTGCTCATTTACACCCTTCAGTTCCAGACGGCGACCGTTGAGATAAAAGCCATCATCCGCGGTCCATTCGAAAACTCGAAAACCAAACTTCGTATCGACAATTTGAGTATCCGCCCCCTTCGCTCCAAGCTTCACCCGAGCCGTGTAGCGATGCGGATGCTCCACATCCCAACGCAACGCTTCTGCTAACTCGAAATTAAAAGACGCAACCTCCAAATCTTCCTTCACGCGAATCTCTCTACGCTCACTCGCAACCACGTCCCCGGCCGGATCTAGCAGCTCCACTTCCAGCCAAACCTTACGGGATTTCCCAGTTGAATTAGCAAGTTCTACTTCCACTCGTGAGCTCGCTCCAGTTTCATCAATTCTCGGTGTCGTTACTTGAACTCCCCAAACTGGGACATGGACTGGCTCAACAAGCCGCATACCGATCTTACGGTAGATCCCTGCTCCCGGATACCAACGCGAGTGATGACCGCGAGTGTCCACGTGGACTGCCAAAGTATTTACCTCCCCAAATCGTGCCGCCTCCGTAGCATCGATATGAAACGAGTTGTATCCATACACCCACGACCCGACTTCTACGCCATTCAAATAAACGACAGGGTTCGCCATAACTCCGTCGAAAATGAATTGAAGCCGTTTTCCTTTCGCCGCTTTGGGCAGCTCAAATTGCTTGCGATACCAGCCCTCCCCCTTCCAAGGCAACTTAGCAGTATTCGGATCTCCTTCCGGATCGAAATCGGAATGAATCGCCCAGTCATGCGGCAAATCGACCGACTCCCACTCAGAATCATCGAAATCGCTATCAGCCGCAGCCGGGAATTCGCCCTCCGCAAAACGCCAACCAAAATTGATCGGATCCACCTCGGTCGCATGAGCTGTGACTAGGCCAAAGCGAAGGGCGGAAACTAAGAACAAAAGCGAGGCAACAAGGGGTCTTTTCATAGGCAAAATTTTAACTGTAAACCTATGGAAGCTACCGAAGCTGGCTGCTGCCCAGCAATCTGACAGTTCCATATTCCAGAAAAAGTAGTATTGGGGTCCCACTGCAACGTAAGGAACCACAGCTAGTGGGAAAAAGACTTCAATACTCCCCCTCGGAAAGACTTTCATCCCGTTCGGGGCTGACATGGAGCCCTTGAAGGGTTATCCTAAGCTCGTTTATGAAACAATTCTCTATCATAGTAATTTCTCTCTCGGCAGCATTTACAGTCTCCAGCTGCTCACATCAGAGCCCCGAAACAGCGGCCTCGGACGCTTCCACTACTTGGGATCAATCCTACGGTGGAGTGGATAAAAGCTATGATGCCCAGCTTTTGCAGCTGCGCGAAGAGATCGCTCCAAAATTCAAGAATTTGACATTCCACGACGAAACGACGGGCTCGAGCATGGACTACAACCTGTACGTCCCCGAGAATTACCAAGCCGACCGAAGCTACCCTTTGGTGATGTTCATGGCTGATGCAAGTACGGTAGGAAAAGGAGCCATCGCCCCACTCATGCAGGGCTACGGTGGTATAATCTGGGCAACGCAGGAGAGCCAGGCGAAGACTCCGTCTTTCGTCCTCGTACCCTCCTATCGCGGACCAGACTGGGTCGTAAACGATGATTGGGAGACAAGCCCAGAGGTAGATCTAACTTTGAAAGTACTAAAATCAGTAGTTTCTGAATACAGCATCGACGAGGACAGGATCTACACTACCGGTCAATCGATGGGAGGTATGATCTCATTTTACTTAAACGCAACTCATCCTGACCTCTTTGCCGCAAGCCTCTTTGTCGGAAGCCAGTGGGACGTCGACGTACTTTCGCCACTCGCCGAAATGAGCTTCTTGTATGTCGTTTCAGCCGGAGACCAAAAAGCCTCGGGCGGAATGGAAGAACTCGGCGAGCTGCTCTCAAGCAAAGGCGTCGAATTCGGACAAACCGAATTCTCGGCCAAACTTAGTGACGCTGAAAAAAACGAGAAGGTATCTTCCTTGCTGAAGAATGGCCTTCCCATCAATTTCATCCGGTTCAGCGAGGGCACCGTACCTCCATCTAGTAACTCTCACGGCGGCGCGGAGCACATGTACTCTTTCGATTACGCCTACCAATTAGAACCGGCGAGAGATTGGCTACTCCAACAATCTAAGGCCGACTAAATTCTAGAATGATCGCCTAGCCAACGAGCTAGGCGAATCAGACGACCCTCTCAGTGTTCAAGGATTCAACAAACGCAAACCGCAGCCGCTGCTGATTCTACATAGCTTCCTTATTGAAGCTGAAATCGTTTACGTTCGTATTCTGCAAACCGCGTTCTTCGACCTTGCCCACCCGGACAGATTTCAGAACGACCCGCTCAACCGGCAGCTCTAGCTGTCCTTCTATTTTGGTTACATACTTAGCCTGCTCTACATCTACGTTTTCTACGTAAACATCTTCAATCGGAGTGAGCCGCGTTTCATAGGTGGGAACCAAATTCTTCCACTGGTACAACACATCCGTCTCGATGCCTAGGACACCGTAACGCAAACCGCCGGCGTCGACGTTTCGCATGTAGATGTTTCGCACGAAGCCACCGCGCCGTTCGTTCGTTTTGATAAAAAGAAGGTGACCCACGTTTTCGATATCTTTGTCCAAGCTGCAGTTTTCTACTAATACGTTTTCGACGCCCCCGGATAACTCGCTCCCGATCGCGCAAAGTTGGTGACCGTTCTTCACCACGCAATTGCGAACGACTACATTGCGAGTCGGCATGTCCAGACGCCAAGCATCCCGATTACGCCCTGACTTGATGGCTATCGCGTCGTCGCCTTGGTCAAACACGCAGTCTTCTATCAAGATATTCTGGCTCATCTCGGGATCGACTCCATCGTTGTTGTGACCAAAAGCCTTCACTTTCACCCCTCGGACCAGCACATCGCGGCTCATGAATGGATGGATTACCCAAAAGGGACTATTCTCGATCGAGATACCTTCCAGGCGCACTCCGACGCAACGGTTGAACTGGATAAACTGGGGACGCATGTTCGCCTCGCCAGTCGTCATGTCACGATCTTCAACCGGTACGTCATGCGAGGCCATTTCATACAAACGCTTGGAAGCCTCTAGATGCTCGGGCGGACGCTTGTACCAGATCTTCCATGTATCCAAATTTGCGTACAGCTTCCCCTCTCCTATGATTCCAACATTCTCGCATTCGAAAGCATAGATCAGAGGAGAGTAGTTGAAACACTCCATTCCTTCCCAAGTCGACTGCACCGCTGGCAGGTAATCCTCAGGATTAGATGAAAACTCTAGCACCGAGCCTTTTTCCAAATTCAGGCAAACCCCGCTTTTGAGGTGGATCTTACCGGTCGGCCAATGCCCCTCTGGTACAACAACCTGACCTCCTCCTGCAACGTGGGCTGCTTCGATAGCAGCTGCAAAAGCTTTTGAAACGGAAGCCTGGTTGTTCTCCATGGCCCCGAAATCCTCGATCGAAAAGCGAGATGCCTTGGAAAAGTCCGGAACCTCAAAGCTTGGCATCTCGAACGGAGCGTTTTCGACGCTTATAGTTTCGTAGGCAAGCGTACTTGTCTCGTGCGTAGCCGCTTCCAAAGGGGATTGCAGCATAAGCGCTAAAGAACCGCTCAATGCAGCCACGAACGAAAACTTAGACAATGGTAAGCGAGAGAGTAGCAAAGCCATGATCAATAAGGGGATTTTTTTCATGTGTTTCAAAATTGTAGCCGGACTACCGACCATCAAAGAGAGCCACGAGCTCCGATCTCATCTCAGAGGAGAGGCTGTCAGATTTTTCCAAATACGCTCTGGCGGCCCTCCTGTCAGTCGCCGCCCACTGCTTAACCACTCGGGACAGGGTATCGTTGCGTAAACCATTGTCATAAAGCAGCTCCGCCCATTTAACCGCTTCCCGAGGTGCTGATTCCGCCCGATTGGAGCGGCTCGCCAAAGAGAGTAATCCCGTATCCAAATCCTTAGAGGCTGGTTGTTGCAAAATCCATTTCGCAGCTGCGTCCTCATCTGTAGCAACCCAAGACCTCAAAGCCTCGCTCAAAGCATGACTACGCTCCGAACTTTCTGGGAGTTCACTGGCATAGCTCGCAAGGGCGGCAGGATCGCTCGTTGCCCAGCTGGAAACGACTTTCGAGAAAGGTTCAGTCCCACTTCGAGAGAGGGCAAAGGCCGCGGCCTCCTCTGGTTGGTAGCGAGCCCAATGTGACAGGGCAACGTCTTCCGCTTGCCTACTAAGATTATCCTCAAGCGTATCGGAAAATTCGAATGCTGAATCGTAATCGCCCGAGTAGCATAAACCTTTCAGGACAGCCATAGCGCAATCACTACGACGTTCAGCTCCGTATACTTCGAGAGCTTGACCAAACACGAGACTCGCGTTTTCAGCACCACCGGTTAGGTTTTTCAAAGCTACCTTGAGGAGACTTTCCTCCCCGTAGCTCAAGGCCCAGTCAAACGCTGCTTGAAAATCGCTTTCCGCCCAAGACTCAACTACTGATTGCAGATAGATGCCTCTCAAGTACTCGGATTCTGTAGTGGCAGCTTCTCTAATTGCCGAGTGCGGATCTTCCTGGGCCAAGCGGACGAGCCAGTCCTTATTCTCTAATGCAGATCGCTCGGAAGAAGCATGAGAAACGCGCTTACTTTCTAAAACAACTTCACGGCTGGCGTATCTTTCATTCTGATACGATTTTTCAAAAGTTTCTACTTTCGGAGAAATGATCGATTCCCCCTTCGATGCCTCTAGGTATTCGGGTGCGACCCTTTCCGGTACAAGGTCGGTGGGCGAGCTACCAGTCCCCGCCATATACCCGAGCCCGAACAAAGTTGCTCCAGCGGCGAGATAAACCACCCACTTGGATTGAGACAGAATTTTCATAAGGTCATTTTATAAAAGTAAAACCTGGCCACCGCCCCCGCAGTGGCCAGGCAGTAAATAGCCTCAGCACATCTACCCCAACATACTGAGGCTGCTACTTACTACTCAAAATCGCTTCATTTTGATAAGTCTTGAAGCGAAAAGCTTACAAACCATCCCCTTGGTACTCGAGTTCAACCCAATCGAGGAATGGGCCTTCGCGGTCCCCAATACGAATCGTGTGCCCACCGGGATAGAGGAAGAACAACAAAGGATCACCTGCCGTACGACTTGTTGCGTAGTCTTCTACATAGACGGTATCAGACTGTTCGGTATCCCATACGTGCTGGGAATTGGATGCGCCATCGATTGAAACGTAGAACGAGTCAGTCGTTCCATTTAGCAGCACCGTTTTAACCCCTGCCTTCAGAGCATAGAATCCTGCGTATTCCACATTGAACTGGAATAGGGCGTAGTTAGGTGTCGGAGACAGTGATCCACCGGTTTCGATCGCGTATCCACCACTGGCAGCAGAGTCTTCTACGACCGTGAAGTTTCCGCCGATCTCTGCAGCATTTTCGGCTTCCTGGTATGCCTCTCCACCCTCAGTGAAAAATGGCTGAGCCAGTGGCGCCTCATTCACCAACTCTACTTCGAAGTAATCGAGCTTGAGCGGTTCACGATAGCCAAAGCGTACGAAATGCCCCCCTGCTTCCCAGAAGATCAGGAGTGGATCCTGAGAATCGGAACGCACGTAATCTTCGGTGAAGCTAGACGAAATCGCAGTGACCCAGCGGTTCTGGAAGGGATCTGCCCCGTCGATGGCGACATACATAGAGTCGCTACTGCCATCCGGCGATGCCACAGAGGACTTGATGCGGTAGTAGCCACGTACCGGAATGTTGAAACGCATCTCCAGATAGTCCGTCCCTGGCAGGTCGGTACCCTCATCGCTGCTGCTACTGATCGCTTTCACAGCATTTACTTCACCCACAGGTCCTGCCAGTCGGCTGTCGTAATTTAGTTCGAAAGACCCTGCAACGATGCCTTCTTCAGCCTCTTGGATAAGGTCACCACCGGTGGCGTAGAAAACACCGAGCTGAACCACGTCTACGTAAGAGTAGCTGCCAAGGTTGTCCTGGGCTCTAACCTTTACTTGGTAGCCGCCCGCGGCCAGAGCGCTCAAGGTGTGGCTGTACGGAGCACTTGTATCCGCAGCAACCAGAACGTCATCGACGTAGAATTCTACGAGAGCTACCGACCCATCCGGATCGCTGGCCGCTACCTCGATGGTAACATCGTCACCATCGAGCAATACAGTGCCTTCACCCGGAGATGTAATTTCCGCTACCGGCAAGTCATTGTCGAAAGACACGTCCATTAAGTAACCGTACGACTCGGCCACAGAGCCATTGTCACTGTAGGCACGGGCAAAGATCTCGTATTCACCAGGCAATACAAACCAATCGTAAGCGAATGGCTCGCCGCTGGCCTCGCCAACTTTGACTACAGGATCCATAGCATAATATTCAACCTTCTCAATCGAACCGGAAGCTACCGTGGCAGAGGCGGTAATGCTCATGGTATCGCCCCAACGCCATTCGATCGCAGGATCAGCAGGAGTAAGCAAAGTAACAGCGGGCACATCGCTAAGAGCTCCGACATCCCTGACGATGACCTCGTCGACATTCGCCAAATCGTTGCCGATGGATTCAATCACGATCGAATTGCTGTTTCCTGGATTTAGCTCGATCTCGATATCCATCGTCACGTAGCCTGTCCAGCTGCCAGAAGCAACGAAGTCGATTGCTTGCGAAACACCGTTGATCGAGAGCGTTCCGGCTCTTGAGCCTGAACCGAGAGCGTAGCGCACACTTAGGGTCTTGGTTCCCCCTAGACCACCATCCACGGTTGGGAACTCTAAGATACCTTCAGAACCTGGGAAGTTCATGTAACCGATTCCATTGAATCCAGTATTGGAGGATTCAAGAACCATGGATCCGGTTCTAACACCATTCTCGGCGTGGTAGGTATGATCCGCCTCACTTTGCAGGCCACGAACCGTGAGCTCGTCGATGTAGAGTTCACCTTCGCCTGCCGCAGTGAACAGAATAGTGTTCGACTTCCCAGCATCCAACGGGGCAGGTACGACCAGCGTTGAAAAGGCAGAGTCCGTAGAATCGTATTCAACCGCGAACGAGTTTCCGTTGACCAGTACAGCCCCCACTCGGCTAGTAGCCTCTGGATTTGCAAATCTGATACGAAGGAGTGCCATCGATCCGGATCCTCCATCGACTTGCTTCAGCTGAATTTGGGCATCTCCACTCGGGAGCGTGGCGTAACCAGTTCCGTTGAAGCCTGCGGTGTCGGCTGCAGCGCCCGAGCCACCTACAAGTCCGCCATCCTCGAGCTGGTAATCAGCTTCGTATCCGGCCGGCAATACAGTGACTGCGACGTCTGAAGAGCTCGCGGTTGTGCCGCGATTATCTGTAGCCACCGCTTGCAAACTTATTTGTCCGACCTCGCTCGGCGTCCACTCAAAGCCAAACTCAGGTCCCGCGGAGACTCCGAGGGACTCTCCGTCCTGGAGAAGCTCAACCTGTTCGACGCTACCCACACCATCCGATGCCTCAACGTCCACCGGCAAAGCCTCGGAGACCAATGTATAGGCTCCCGTACTCGGATTAACGATTTCCACACTCGGCGGATTATTGATCAGAACGTTAACAGTATCGCTCTCGACAACCGCGCCCAAATCGTCGGTCGCAGTAGCCTTAATAGCATAGTCTCCCTCTGGGATATCATTCCAAATGTACTCGTAAGGATCTGAAAGATCAGTGGTGAGCACAGAATCGTTAACAAGGAAATCGACCTGTGCGACCGCTCCTCCCACGTCTTTGGCAAGAGCGGAAAGAAACAGATCCGTGCCCTCTAAATTTGTGTATCCGTCGACTGGATTGATCAGCTGTATCTCGGGATCCTGATTACGTAGCACTCCCTCCACTTCGATACCATCGACCAAAATGGTACCACCTCGAGCGAACATGAAGATGGTATTCTCAGTTCCTGGAAGTAGCTCTATTGTTGTCTCTGCGTACTGCCACGCATCCTGAGAGTGCGAGCGAGAACGAGAATGAGAATGAGAGCGTGAGCGTGAGCGGGAGTGCGACTCATTCAGGCGAAGCCGTACGAAGCGCCCATTCACGCAAACATAGAGTTTCTCCTTGCCGCGAGACTTGGTGCTGTAACGAATGCGAAGCGTCTTGTGGCCTCCATCAAGTCCCCCGTCCACGTTTTCATACAGCAGAAAATGCCAAGGGCGACCTAGGATGGCGTAGCCATCGCCTTGGTATCCATCCACGCGAGTCCCTCTCGGGGTCCATGGCGACCAAGCGATCGCATCGTCGTAAACATCGTTATGAGTAACCGTGACAACGAGGGGAGCAGATACGCCCTGCAAACCTTCGTCATCGGTTGCCACAGCTCGCAGCTCAAACGAGCCACCCTCCGTAGCGTCCCAGATCGCCGTATATGGATCAGTCAAATCCATTCCATAAAACTTAGCATCTTCGTAGAACTCAACCGAGCTAACCGCGCCGTCTGTATCGCTCGCTTCAGCAACCATGGCAACCTCGTCGCCGATCTTGTACACCTCTCCATCAACAGGAGATACGAGTGAAACTTCAGGGTCCACACTGGTTCTTGCGTAGTAGAAGTCAGGGCGGGCAGGTGGCAACATTCCATCCCCCAAGTAAAAGCCGGTGTGAGGTGGCTGGTTGTATCCAACATTCTGCCACGCGATAGCCAAGCGGTACTGGCGGTCGTGCATAAGAGTGACCAAACGGTTATTCGCTGGGATGACCGTCGAGTAAATACGCAGCTCTGTGCTATCTACGTTGCGCCAGATGACTTCCTCACGCCAATCTCCGAGAATGTCGCCGCTGAGGTTAGGAGTCGCTTTGGTGCTATTGTTGGAGAGGATACCATCATCCGTGAAAATCGCCTCTTGCGAACCAACACTCCAGTTCCACTTGGATATAGTAGTGTTGTTAAGCATCTCACGCAACGGATCAGCGTCCCACCAAACCAAGAAATTCATAGAGGGAAGGCTGACAGTCTCGATGGCTTCACCCGAGACAGAATGCATGCCTCCGCGTGAAGCCCACGTTTCGAAACCACGGTAGCGCGGGTCAATGTCAGCCGCAACTCCACGACCCACGTCTGCTCCGCCGCCTCCGACACCGAAGATGATTTCGCCCGTGGCCGCATCATGAAGTTCAGAACCGTTAGCTCCATAAGAGCTAGGAGACTCGTGAGGCATCCAAACCTCCAGACCTGAGCGGTCCGGATCCATATCCGAAAGATGCAAAGCGTCGCCGTGGCCGAGATTGGTATTGTAGAGTCCAGTACCATCATCGTCGATCGTCGAAGCTCCGTACACGATCTCGTCCTTACCATCTAGGTCGACGTCGCCTACAGTGATGCTGTGAGCTCCTTGTCCACGATAAGTATCCGAGACAGCTTCATCGAGAGTATCAAACATCCAACGCTTAGAGAGTACGCCGCCTCTCCAATCGTAAGCCACCAATGCTGTGCGAGTATAGTAACCGCGGCACATAACCAAACTAGGGCGAGTACCGTCGAGGTAAGCGACAGCAGCATTGAAACGGTCTATTCGATTTCCATAGCTATCTCCCCAGTACTGATTGATCTCCGCTGTAGTTGGAAAATAAGTACCAGGCACTCTTTGCGGTTCGTAAAGGGTCGAGACAAGCTCCATGCCAGTAAGGCCATCGAAGATCGTCAAAAACTCAGGACCTTCCAAAATGTAGCCGCCGCTGTTACGTCTGTCCGCCTCATGGTCGACTGGAATTTCCGATAGAGCGACATCGCCCTGCCAATTTTCAGGCTGCGCGATGTAAGCTCCACTGGCGTCCATAGAGCCTTCCGCAGTGCGGCAGGCAATCTCCGCTTTGCCATCTCCATCCAGGTCGTAGACCATGAACTGCGTGTAATGGGAACCGGAGCGAATGTTGACGCCCAAATCGATTCTCCAAAGCAACTCGCCACTTAAAGTGTAGGCATCGAGGAGCGTGTTGCCTGTGAAACCACTCTGCGAGTTGTCCTTCGCATTGGAAGGGTACCACTTGACCACGACTTCGTAGGCGCCATCTCCATCGAGATCCCCCACAGAAAGGTCATTGGCGGAGTATTCAAAATTTCCGCTCGCAGTCTCTCCCCCCTCGGGAACCTGAAGCGGCAGGCTGAGGTACTGGCGCACCTCCGCGTCTGCGTCTATCGATACCGTATCGCTCGCGGCGAGTTCCACGCCGTCTACAACCGCACGCACGTAGTATTCATTGGCCAATGACAAATCTGCAGCATTATCCACAAAGTCAGTCGTTAGCGAAACAGCTTCCATGGTCAGCTTGACTGCAGGGCCTCCATCCGCGGAGCGGTAGACGTTAAACGCAGTGCCTTCAGAGTCGCTGGCAAGCAAACGCCAGCTCAGGTACACCTGATTCTCATTAGCTTTAAGAGCGACCAAGCCACGGTCAAGGAGCTCCAGCTGATGTGGAGCGGAGCGAGTTGTGTGCGCGAATATCAAGACGGAAAAAAGTAGGCTGAGCGCCATTTTCCAGCCGATAGCACAACTAAACGAAAAAGATCTGGGTATCGTCATTCGGGGTTGTTTGTGGGGAGTTAAGACCGGTCAGGCCACAAGGGCTTGAGTCGATCGGGGCAAGTTAGAGAAACAAAATGAAAACTTCCATAGATTGGAAATTTTCGAAATCTGATGCAAAGCGATCGGCAAAACACAACCGTTTTCAGCCCTAAAGACCGACATTTACCTTTAATAAGGTACAATAAAATCTGATTCATCCACTATTTTGTATCTAATCAGATTTTTTTGTGGAAATTTTCCAATTACAGGTGTTGTAAACATTTACTCGACCGCTGCTGGAAGACTTAGGCCCCACCCTGGCCGCTTCTACCCGCACCCAACTACCCACACCCTTTTTCTACCCGCGTCTTAATACCCGCACCCTACTCTACCCACACCCATTTTCTCATACCCAAATAAGGCGCCGCACCCAGCGGACGCCTAACCCTACCTACATCAAACCTATGAAATCGAATCGAAATAGATACAAAATAGTTCGATGGCTGCTCACTGCCGCAATAGCCGGCTCCTGCAGCTCGATCTACGCCCAGAGCGAGGACTCGGAGGAGGAAGTTTTCGAACTATCCCCGTTCGAGGTTAAATCCTCAGACGACGACATCGGCTACCGCGCCACCAACACCCTCGCAGGTTCTCGACTCAACACCAGCGTAGGCGATCTCGCGGCATCAATCTCCATCGTTACCAAACAACAGATGGAAGACACCGCTTCAACCGACCTCAACGACATCTTCCGCTACGAGGCCAGTACCGAAGGCTCTTCAACCTACACTCCCGGAGTCGGCGTTCTTCGTGGCGACGGTATAGCGGACGTGAACGCTGGTTTCGCCAGCGGCGCAAACGGCATCGCCATGACCAACGCGACTGCGAACACCGTTCGTGGCCTCGGCGCTCCTTCCGCGTCTATCAACTTCTACCGCGCTATCGCCCAAATCCCTCTGGACTCCTACAATGTTCAGTCGGTGGAAATCAGCCGTGGACCGAATTCGATGTTGTTCGGTACCGGAAGCCCAGCAGGCGTTGTCAACCAGAGCCGCACCTCTGCGATCCTGAACGAAAATGCTCAATCGGTTAAGATCAAACTAGACGACCGCGGATCAAAACGCGTCAGCTACTCGATCAACAAGTCACTCGTCGAGGACAAGCTCGCCTTCGCGGCAGCCTTCCTAATGGACGACAAGGAGTTCGAGCGTAAGCCGTCCTACGACGACACAAAGCGCTTGTATGCATCTATCACCTACAAGCCGTTCGAGGACTCCAAGTTCAACTTCAGCTTTGAGGACTACAGCAACGACAATCGCCGTCCTAATACGCTTACCCCAGTCGACTACGTTACGCCGTGGATCGAAGCAGGTATGCCGATGTACAACCCCATCGATCAGATGGTGACGTATACAACAACTGGCGAGCAGGTAGGCCCATTCATCACCAGAACAGGCAGTCCACTCATCGACGATGTCCGCTCCTACATCATGGGCTTGTCCGACTACGACGCGTCCCTCTGGAACGACAGCCAAACATCCTATAACGGTCGCTCGATCGTCGGCTGGACTGCACTCGCCGAAAACGGTTCCGCTCTTCAGGTACCAGGCATGCGTTGGACCAACAGTCGCCCAACGATGCAGATTGCTAACGGAGAAACAGTAAATTGGGTGCAGGCCAGACCCGGAGGCTACCGCACTGTATACGGCACCGACGAAAACCCAGCGGCTAACGCGGCATGGGGTCCTTCCTCCGATGAAATCTACGCAAACGCGAACAACTACCCAGTCTACGAGCAGCAGTGGAGCTCTTCAGCAGACTACTCTGCACGCGGCGGAAATATCGCTAGCTGGAAGTATCCAGGAGTCACCGACCAATCCATCTACGATTGGGAAAATCTGAATATCCTTCAGATGAACTACGGTGAAGAGGATGCCCGCACCCTGAATTTGGAGTTCGAGCAAAAGATCAATGAAGACCTCTTCTTCTCCGCAGGCTGGTTCCGTCAAGAGTTCGAATCCTACTCGAGCTATACCGTTTCTCAGCTAAACGCTACGACTCTCTACGTCGACACCAACTCCTATCTGCCAACTGGGGAAGTAAACCCATACGCAGGCGGCGTCTACGTACAAGATCTCGACCCAGATGCCTTCCAGAACGAGCTCACCAACGATCAGTACCGCGCGATCCTGGCCTACACGCCTGATTTCACCGGAAACGATGGCTGGACCCGCTGGCTCGGAAGTCACCAATTCATCGGATTCGTTTCCGAAGAAAAGGAAACCCAAGACTTCTACCGCCTCCGCTTCAACTACATCGATAGCGGCGAAGAAGAAGCTGGCATGATTCGCTACCTAGCGAATCCAAACAACGATGCTGACGGGAACCCAACTGGTTACCGTAATGAAGGAGCAACTACGCGTCGCGCGTTCTACCTGACCACGCCAAACCTCGATCCTAGCCAATACGGCATGATCAACACTGGTAGCGGCGAGTGGAACTACCGCGAGTTCACCGGCGACATGGACGTGTACAACTGGGATGCGGAATCCTGGCAAGAAGTGTCCTACACCGCTAGCTTCAACCCGCACTCCGCGCACACCGGCAGCAAGCAAACCAAGATCAGCACTTGGAACATCGGCGGCACCAGCCACTTCTGGGAAGACCGTATCGTGGCCACCTACGGCATCCGCGAAGACGAAGTTTCGAATCGTGGCACTACTTCAGGAACAATCACCGACGCAGACGGAAACGTACTCGCGGAAGCCTTGACCCGTCCTGAACAATACACTGACGGGCTGCTAAACCTAGACGCCATCATGGATCGTTACCGCCCATGGACAACGATCTCCGAACAAACGAGCACCGGTGGTATCGTTCTTCGCCCCTTCCAAGGTTGGGATGGCATCGAGTCCCGCGCCAAGGGTGGTAACCTCTTCGCCGAGTTCCTAGACACAGTCGGATTCACCTACAACAAGTCAGAAACCTTCAACCCGCCAACATCGGCTCGCGTAGACCTATTCGGCAATGCGCTTCCAAAGCCAAGCGGTGAAGGTGAAGACTACGGTATCCAATTCTCGCTGTTCGAAAACAAGCTCTTCGCCAAGATCAGCAAGTACGAATCGACCAACGAAAACGAGCAAATCAGCGGTGGAACAGTGTTCTCTCGCTTCACAAGCAACCTCGACCAGAGCACCTACCGCAACTGGGCACGCACCATTGCTCTTATCAACTGGGGCCAGGACCCAACAAACACTGAAACCTTCGGAGCAAACCTCTCGACTGCTCAAGAAGAGCAGCTCGAAGCTGACATCGAAGCAATCTGGGGACTCCCTTACGACTACTACAGCGACCTCGGCACTACTGGCGCGACTCGCTCCGTTTTCGCAAAGGGCACCGAAGTCGAAATCGTATACAATCCGACTCCAAACTGGACGCTCAAGCTAACCGGATCCGAGCAGGAAACCGTCTACGCAAACGTCATGAAGGAATACTCCGAGTGGGCAGACACACGCATGCCTAACTGGCTATCCGCTAGCGCGTCGGACTACCTTCTTCCAGAATATCAAGGACTGGCAACCTACACCACTGACGGTGGTACAAACGTTGATCTGACCAACTTCTGGAGCAGCTTCGGTTACGTCTCCCAAGTCCGGGAGACCAACCCTGTGAACACTACTGTGGAAGCTTACTACAACAGCATCCTAGTCCCACAAGTTCGACTCGCTACCGATCTAGAGGGGCAGGTCATCACCAACCAAAGCAAGTACCAAGCCGCACTCACCACCAACTACCGTTTCTCCGACGGCAAGTACAAGGGATGGAGCGTTGGCGGCAGCATGCGTTGGCTCGACAAGAAATCCATCGGCTACTACGGCAAGGCTAGTGGAAACAACGGACCAGACTATATCGACATTTCCGATACAACTCGTCCCATCTACACCCCTGCTCAGACCTACTACGATTTCTGGCTCTCCCACAAGCGCCCAATCATGGACGGCAAGGTCGACATGAAGGTTCAGCTCAACGTGGTTAACGCCTTCGAAGGCGGCGGTCTACAGGTAGTAGGAGTGAACTTCGACGGAACTCCATACGGCTACCGTATCATCGATCCAAGAAAGTTCATGCTCTCCATGTCTTTCGACATGTAGGACCCGAACTAAACTTACCGATTTCAAGAGGCGCCTCCGAAGAGGTGCCTCTTTTTTTGTCTCAAGCCAACGCCTCCTCCTTCATCATAGGACAATGTGGAAGCGGCAGCATTCGTAGCTTGGCAAAAGCCAAGCTGCCAACATTCTCGAAACAACCCGCAGCCTATACTCCAAGGTGTATCCAAAACGAGAAAGAATCACGACTCCCCGCCGCTCCAAACTTGCTTCGTTCGCCCTCAAGTGCGTTCTAACCAGCTTCCTGGCGTTCTCCTTATCCGTCCCCCCATCCCTAGCTACCGAGACAACGCCCCTGAGTGAAAGCTACCTGCTTCAAACCTGGAGCGGTAAAGATGGCCTTTCCAATAGGATAATCAACCAGATCGGCCAAGATGCGGACGGATACCTTTGGCTCGCGACCATGGGCGGATTGATCCGTTTCGACGGAACAAATTATCGCGAATTCAAGATACCGCCCCAGCACCAGCCTCGCGGATACAACATCCGCACTCTAGTATCCAGCCCTCAAGGGAAGCTCTTGCTTCAACCAACCAGCGGGAGAATCCTCTTTAGGGAGGATGGTCAGATTGAGGAACACGCTTCCTCTGCTACAATCATACCGGAGCAGCCACGAGAAATGTTCTATGCGGCTGACGAGTCACTATGGATTAGCACCGAAAGCGGGTCCATCCTACGCTGGACACCGCAAAACTCCCAGTGGTTCGGGACGGATACGACACCGAAGAGAAAGATCAACGCCAGCTTCGCTCAAGACTCCTCCGGAGGCAGCTGGATCAACACTTCCTCCTGCTTCGGAATCTATAAAGATGACAGATGGTCGACTCCGGAAATCGACCTTGGGAAGCCGATTCTCATTGGGCAGGGAACCAATGGAGAGATTCTGCTTTTCGCGGAGGACGCCCTCTACACCTACCAAGACGCCCGCTTACGGATGCTCTCCAATCAAGTACCGTGGCAAGATAACCCGGGAGAATTGTATGAAGCCATCACTGACAAATGGGGCACTATATGGATTGCAGCCGGCAAGCTCGGCCTGATCCATTGGGAAGAGGGTCGCTTTCTGCCTGCACCCGAAAACTTCCCATTCGTGAACGATCTCACGCTCGACAAATCGGGCAACATCTGGGCCGCATCCTACGGTAATGGATTGGGCAAGGTGACCAAGCGCTCCACAACGCTACTAAATCGAAGTTCGGGACTTCGCTCGGAAATTAGCTCCTCCATCTATCAGGACTCAGACCAAAACATATGGATAGCGAACGGGGACGGCGGAGTTTATCGGATCCAGAACGACAAGCCAGTAAGCACCAATACGCTTTTTCAGGATAGCCTACTCGCCGCCAACACCGTATCCATCGATCATGAGAAACAGCTTTGGATAGGAAACGAACAGGGGCTATTCGTATCAGCGTTTCCATACAAAGTGGCTGAGAAAATCCAAGATGTCCCTAAAAACGTCCATATCCTTCACGTATCGTCCGACAATAAAATCTGGTTCGCTACGAACTTCGGAAGATTCGGACACTCAAACACACCAGCCACATTTGGACATATAGAAGGCGGGGAAATTGTATTCTTCGACGATGGGGCCGGATACGACGGCAAACCCATCCAATCCCTCGCGGAAAGCTACGATGGCGAGATGTGGGCTGGGACCTACACCGGTTTCCTATTCAGAGTAACGAACGATCGGGTAGAATTGATCCATCAGCAGAGCTCTATTCCCGACCTGCATTTCGACAGCGAATCAAGACTATGGATCGCATCCATAACCGATACACTGATTCTCGAGAACGGCACAGTTCATTCGCTCCAAAATAATTCAAACTACCGAGACAAGGGCGTGCCATCGATCTTGGACGACCAAGACGGAAACATATGGCTGGGACTCAACCGCTTCCGCTTGGAGCAACTAAGAGAAAAAGTCCTTACCGGTCAGCCCGCTCCCATACCTGAAAACTTCAACCGTATTACGCGGGATCTAGACCTTTCTATTTTGGTCAACTCGCATCCATTCTCTCAAATGGACCGCGATGGACGGCTCTGGTTCACCACCTCCAAAGGCGTCCTAATCCTTGATCCGAAAGCACTTCCCGAAAGAGCAGAGTCCCCCGTTGTCCTGATAGACTCTGTATCCATAAACGGAGATACAGTGGCTACCGACATTCACGCGCACACGATTCCAGCCGGCCCGCATAGTATCAGGATAGAGTTTTCGTCACCAAACCTTTCAAACCTCTCTAGAAGCTACATACGCCAGCGACTGTTGGGAGCCGGAAAAGAGTGGGAGGATGCCAGCTATACAGACACCCTCCACTACTCAGGCCTAGCTCCGGGCGAATACCGTCTCGAGCTTCAAGCCGGTAGCCCTGCCGGGTGGAAAACTCCCGCCACAACTCTTGCCTTTGAAGTCCTCCCCCCATGGTGGCAAACGATCTGGTTCCGTGTCCTAGGGCTTACCGGCGCCATCGCCTTCGTCGCGATTTTCATTTGGATATGGACCCAGCGACGCATGCAGGCCCAGCTTGCCAAACTAGAGCAAGACCAAGCCCTCGAACGCGAGCGAGCCCGCATCGCTCGAGACCTCCATGACGACCTCGGCGGCGGACTCAGCGCCCTTCAGCTCTTTGCTTCCAGACTCGCCGAAGAGCCGGAGAGCAAACGCTCCAAATCCCTCGCCCAATTAGCCGAGCGAGCCCGCCGCCTAAACGCCGACGTGCACTCCATCGTCTGGCTTTTTAAACCCGGCGAAGGTACGCTTCAAGAGCTCGCCGAACTCATCGAGCAATATGCCGCCGAGATCTTCAAGGGCAGTACCATCGATTGCCGTCTTAGCGACCCGGGGACGCTCCCCTCGGTCCCCCTCACCCCAGAAGCCCAGCACAACCTATTTTTCGCAGCCAAAGAAGCGCTCACCAATTCCCTCAAACACGCCAACGCTACGAAAATATCCGTCGAGCTTAGCTATAAGGACTCCACTCTAAACTGTATACTCAAGGACGATGGAATCGGCCTTCCAGCTCCAGCAGACCAACAAAGACGCAGGAACGGTCTAATCAACATGCAAATACGCATGAGAGAAATAGGTGGTAAAATAGACTTCCACAGCGACCCTCAGACCGGTACCCAAATTACCATTACCTATCAAATTTCAGATCCAAATCATGTCGATTAAAGTAAGTATCGTCGAAGACAATTCCGACCTTTGCGAAGAGCTGAGCCAAACGATCGATTCCGATCCCGCGCTCAATTGTATCTCAGTTTCATGCAATGTCCAAAGTGCCTTGGAGGACTTGCCCAAAGCAAATCCTGACGTAGTGCTTATGGATATACGCCTTCCCGACGGAAGCGGCATAGAACTCGTAGAAACGCTCCAGCCAAAGCTGCCACATGCTCAATTTGTCATGCTCTCCCTCTACAAAGATAGCAAAAACGTCTTGGACGCCTTGTCCTCCGGAGCCATTGGATACCTCACCAAAGATTCTTCCCGTTCCGAAATAACCCAAGCGATCCACGCCGCCCACGCCGGAGAGTCTCCACTCAGCGGTGCCGTGGCGCGAAAAGTCATCAACAACATCCATCTCAACCGAGAAAAGCCACGCTACGCCGCAAACCTGTCCGCCCGAGAGAGAGAAGTAATGGAGCAAGTCGCGCTCGGAAAAAGCGACAAGCAGATCGGCGCTACCCTTCACATCAGCCTCCCAACAGTAAATACCCACCTGAAACGGATTTTCAGCAAACTTGAAGTTCACTCCCGAGCGGAAGCCATTTCCCGCTACTTCATGGGTAAGTCCTAATCCAATTTACTTGTCAGCTCGGCTCTCTTTACCACTAACCGCTACGGACGGAATTCCGTTCGATCAAGCGAACCGGAAAACTCTGTATCCGATTTTCAACGTCCCGTCCATTAACCAACTGCTCCACCAGGGAAACGGCGGCGTCTGCCATATCTAAGAGAGGCTCCTCCACTGTGCTCAATGGAGGATTCATTAGTTCGGAAAGCCCCTCGTTTTCGCCTCCTAAGACAGAAATATCCTCCGGCACTTTCACTCTCATCAGATAAGTCAAAGTGTGGAGAGCTTCGATTACTTCAAAGCTCGCCCCGGGCACATACAAGGCCTCCGCTCCTGAGCGCACGATGCGGGCAAGGGCGGACATACGACCATCGGAAGAACATACCGCTACACAATCTGGATCCAGAGACACGCCCTGCTCCCTAGCCGCATCTGCGAAGCCGCGCAGCCGTTCCCGCTGAGTCAGGCTTTCCTGGGCAAGGAAGGCCAGTTTCCGCTTCCCCCGGGAAAAGAAATGCTCGGCTGCGATCTTACCAGCCGCGTAGTGGTCGGAACGTACGCAATACTGACGGTCGTTTACATCGAATTTGTCGATGTAGACAACTGGCATTCGACTCTCCAGCTCTGACAAAAAACTGCTGAAATGGGACACGCAGTTTATCGCAATCACTCCGTCCAAAAACATGCGGGGCAGCTCATCGATCGGATTGGCGGGAAAAGCGATACCGAGGCCCCTTCGGGTTAACAAATAAGCAAGATGAGAGGTCAAGGTGGCCGTATAGCCCTCGATCCGATCCGGATTGTGAGGATCGGTCAAAACAGCGATCTGCTTGGATCGCGCTGAACCTTGAGGCCGCAAATTTAGCTCCCGAGCAGCCTTCAGCACTATCTCACGGGTCTTTTCAGAAACGTTGCTTCTGTTATTTAGAACACGACTAACAGTGCCCAGCGAAAGACCAGTCTTCTCAACTAAATCCGCGATGGTGGCCTTCTTGGGCGACTTGCTTTTACTAGGGGTATTGTCTCGGAAGTCAGAACTCATCAGACGTAGTGCCACGCTGCTGCGCTGCAACGGGAAATGTTGCCCGAGCTAGGGCGTGGCCCTCAAGTAAAAACGTCAACCTGTTCCTCGATCCAGCCTTACCGAGTCGAGTAATAAGGAGTGAAATCGAGACTTAGCAGGCGGCCCGTTCAGAAATAGAAGACCGGTTGCAAGAAAATCGATCCAGCCCACGAAAACCGCCGTGATCCAACTGGGTAGAGCTCCGCTCCGATATTCCCTGAGGAGCCATCTTGACCTGAAGCTCCCCTGCCTCACCACTCATGAGCGTGTGAAGGCGCTCAGCTGCCTTGTAACCGATCGACTCCGCTCCGCAGTCGATGCTCGACACCGGCGTTTCTGCGAATTCGCAAAAGGCAGCCCGATCCCCCACTCCCAAGACGCCAACCTGGTCCGGAACAATCAGGTCGTTTTCACGGCAAACCTGCATGGCCGCCAAGGCAGTCAGATCATCGGGAGCCAAAAGGCCCAAAGGGCCACCCAAACGTTCTGCTAAACCTGGCAAGTTCTGCAAAGAGACCTCCCGCACTTGCACCCCGGAGTTCGTTCCCGCTTCGCGAAATCCACTGAAGAGCTCCTCGAAACCAACTCCTTTAGCTCCGCCCAAGGCGGCAAGCGATGTGTACCCCTTGGAAAGTAGGTGCTCTGCTGCCAGTTGCCCTACCCGCCAAAGATCAGCACCGACTACCGGTATTCCCACACGCTTGCGCTCGCTTCTCAAGTTCACGCAAGGCAATGCGCTCAAACTGCTCGAATTCCGGAAGCCGCCATTCAGGAGCTCCAAATCAAAATCGATTATAGCTCCTCCACCGTTCCAGCTACTCAAGCCGCGCGACCAGCCGGCATGTCGAGTGCGGCAATCGAGAACCCAGCCGTGGTCGGATCCAAATCGCTTGACGCCTTCGTAAATTCTTTCATCCCAGGCTCGCAAACCCAGCAAGATACGTGGTGAGGAAGGAGATCGGGGGAATCTCGGGGATAAGTCTAACATAGAGCAGTAAGGGGTAAAGATACTAGAAGAAGTGGGGGCGAGCTACCAGAGGAGTATAATCCAACAAGCCAGCTAACGGTATCACTTAAACAAGTGATTTTTTTCTCAATGCAGCATAAAGGCCTGACATTTGCCGCCCGAAGACTCCCAATCCTGCAAGAAATCTCGAGACTGGACTCTAGGATCATCAGATGAACTAAAGGTCAAGAGCCAGCCACAATCCGAAGAGAAACACCCCATTTTACCCATCATGAAAAAAGCCCTCAGCCTCGCCGCGATGCTCTTTGCTGCTCCCTCTCTGATCGCCCATGACTCGTTTGAGATTACTCTCGAGATCCAGCAGAAACGAAAGACGATAGAGGTGAGAATGGAAATGGCCTGCTCAACCGCCACCGCTGCCACCGATCCCGAACCCTCAAACGGAGTTCTATTCGAACCCGCAGAATTCTCGGAATGGGAAGAGAAATTCCTAGCAGCAGCGCCCGAGCTGATCCACCTCGTCGACAACAACGGAGCTCTCCCACTGAAATCCACCTCTAGCAAGCTCTCGCGTGAGGACGACGTTTTAATCCTTTATAGCTACGAATCCGCAGAGGACTTGCCATTGGAAATCCAAGCCCCGATGCTCAATCGTTTCCCAGATATGGGCTTTGGAGTCCTAGTCACCTTCCGAGACAAGGCAGGCAAATGGTACCCGCCCTTCGTCTTGTTCCTAGATTCTCAACAGGCGCCCCTTCCCGCCATCTGAGAGTAGAGAGCCAAGGCTCCCCAGCGTCTTAAAACAAACGCTTCAAACTCACCTGTAAGCGACGGGGCTTCATCACGTGCGAATGGATATCCGCTACTCCCTCGGCTAACTCGCCAAGCAGACGCGATTCGTAATAATAGCTGATATCCGGATCACGAGAGTCGAAAAGATTGGATACTTGGGCCATCCACTCCCAGTCCCCATGCTTGCCAGAAATCCTTAAGGAGACGCTTTCCGAAGCCTCCGACATGACGCTACCATCTTCGATCAGAGGCCGTTCTCCAAAAAAGCGATACCTTAGCCCAAGACTCATCGCATCGGACAAACGATAAGACAGGCCCCCACCCCATTTCTTCTTAACAACGCCTGGAATGAAACGCTGATCGGCAGGTCCCTCCGCAAAAGAGCCATCGCTCCATGCAAAATCCAGATCCGCATTCAGACGTTCGCTGATAGCAAAAAACGTCGTCCAATCCACCCCGCTCCGTTCACTTGATAGCGACGCCTCCGTGCCGCCCGCGTCCCCGACATACAGAAGTTCGGAGTCCAAATTCATACTCCAGAAGGCCACGGACGAATTAAACTTGCCGGCTAGCTGGTAACGAAATCCGAACTCATGGCCGCGGGATGCCACCAAAGGATCAACCCCAACCACCGCGCCCCGAGCGTCGTTGCTGTGAAACGATTCGCCGGCGCTGAGGTACCACTCCATATTGTCGTTCATGGTGTAGACTAGATTTGCCTTAGGACTGGCAATAGAATCGCCAGCGTCTCCGGAGTTTTCTACCTGATCGCCAAGCACGGATATATCCGTATTATCAAACCGGATACCAACCTGGGAACGCAATCGAGGAGTCCAATTGACACGCATTTCGTAGGCTCCGGAAACCATTTTAACATCCACCTCATCTTCACGCACTGTCGACAAACGTTCACGCTCGCGAGTTGCGTAGAGACCTAGACGGTCAATGTCGTCCCAACGGCCGGAAACGCTCAGCGTGTGGGTCGTCTGCTTTCCTAGGAGCTCTACGTGATAATAGGATTTTCCAAAATTGAATCCGTAAAGCTGACGTCGGTCCGCCTGCTCAAATTGGTCTCCATTTTCCTGATCCTCTAGGAAGTAGGTAAAATTCGACCACAAGTTCATGTCATAGTGAATCGCGTACACGGATGCGAAGGTTCGCTGATCCTTGTCGTCCAGACGCCAATTCGCCGAAAGACTGTATCGCGTGGAGCGACCGCCTACAGTCGGATCTATGTATCCAAATTCCGATATCTCTCCAGATTCAACGAGCCTATCAGGTATTTGATCCGTTGCGTCCCAACTTGCATCGTAGGCCATGGCAGTCAGTGAAAAGCGCTGCCCAGCCCCTTCCTTCGAAAAACGAAAGACTCCATTTCGCTTCTGCAAGTTTTCGTCAAGGTCCCAAGGGCCGTCGTTGTCTTCCAACTCCATGGCGAAGAGAGTATTCCCCGCTTCCAACTCTCGCGACACTCCAGCGACAAATCGTTGTTGACCGTATTCATCCAAAGCAAGCTCCGCGAAATCCTGAGCGAAAACGTTGCGTAAACTCATACTCGCCGAACCGGCAGAAGAAAAATCTCCGACCATGGCGTAATAAGGGCCCTTCAGGTAGGAAACCATAGATACCATTTCAGGTATCAGAAAATTCATGTCAGCATACCCTTGTCCATGTCCATGAGAGGCCATGTTGATCGGCATTCCGTCGACCGTCACCAAAAAGTCAGTACCATGGTCGAGATTGAATCCACGCAGAAAATACTGATTGGCCTTACCTGTACCGCTATGCTGAGTGGCGATCATCCCCGGAACCGACTCAAGCAAGCCGCCCGCCCCCTCCGCCATGAGAAGGGCCAAATCATCCGATCCGACATAGCCCTGCGAAGCGCTCACAGCCTCTCCATGAAGCGACGTCTCTTGACCCACCACTTGGAAGGCGGGCAGATAAATCGTCGAGTCCGCATATAGAGTCAGGGCCAACCCTACTCCGAGAGAGCAAGATCCAAGGCGCAAAAAAGAGGGTATCTTCATGGGGTGTAAATACGAGTAGGGTCAGATCGAGGGGGGACAGCCTGTCCATTCCCTATCATTACAGTAGCGAATCAAATAAAGAGATCTGCCGAAAATGCCCTAGTCTCTGACAGTAAGCCAACCGGGCAAAGACGGAATCCGCCACCCGAAGCATATCAGCACAAGCTCATCAGCTTAGGGCCACCGGGAATCGAACCCAGATCATATAAGTTTTTTCACTTATTAAAAACTCATCGACGCATTCTTATTTTACTTATATTCAATTACTTATATCTATTTACTCTGCACTGAACTGAAAGACATAGCAAGAATACGCATGGATTTCACTCAATTCTTTGGCAATACTTGGCAATATTTTGCCCTAAAATTTCGATCCAAGTCTCCCTTTTTTCGATCAGCTACATCCTCATCCCGATACTGTACAACTGAGAATTTCGGGACTCAACAAACAGCCTTTTAATAATTACGATAAGTAATATTGTGAAACGACTAGACAAGAGCTCACTACTCGAAGCCTTTACGATAGAACGGCCATACTCCTAGCCTACGACCCGAGACGTCGATGGCGTCGTTAGTTCAAACGATGCAGTAAAACAACTCGCTGCAAAAGCCGCAAGAGACCTCCAACATAACTGCATGAACCGCAATGTGCGGCAGTTCCCCTCGCCCGGTCCAGCGAAAGGCAAACGCAAGCTCTCGATCTAAATTCCAGGTCTCAAGATATTCGTGGCGACAGCCAACTAACTTCTCGCGATAAAGGCGATTGCATGCCGCCGTCCTCTTCCCTGATACCGCGGCGACTACGCGGACCACGTTTTCACATCAAATAGATCGGGATGAGAAGCGTAGAGGAAATTCAGGAGCCCATCGACCAGTTCTTCCTAGGCTAAGTGAGTTCCGAAGAAAAAATGAGAAATACGAGACCTACCTGATAATGGAGGCGAACAAGCAAGGATCCAAATCCAGATCGACTACGACGTTACCTTTAGGAATTTGGGTACAATATCCGCGACAGGATGCTTGAATTCTCTCGGCTCGTGACAAGCCGCAAGCAGCCCTCAGCCAGACTCTAAAAAGCCTAAAACGAGGGCGGCACTTGCATCGGGAACGATGTCAGCCGCAACATTCGTTATTTAAAAACGTCAAAAAGTCGGCTAGATCTTTCGATAGCTGAAGAGAACAATCTCCGTTGATTTCGAGCAGCTGTCGCGTCAATGGAGAGCTCTCCCCACTGACTTTCAACAACTCGGCTGAACCGACGATTCCGTTCAAGGAATTCATCAGCTTACACTCATAATCCACTATAAGTCCTCGATTCATTGTAAGCAAAACACTAGAGTCGCTAACTAGCTCTTAGCGGATGAGGTGTAGTATATAATCCCCAGATCTCGAAAATTTTGAAGTTACCTTTTGCGAAAATCTGGTGACTTTTTCCGCAGATCACGCACTGAGGAAATACGAGGGCCCCATCTGACTTTGACAGCAGCGGGAAAGAGTTTTTCCTTAACTCGTTAAACCTCCTTGCTTCAACAAGTTAGTCAGTGGCCATTACTCTCCAAACCATAGCCGATAAAGTGGGCGTTACTCGAGCTACAGTGTCGATGGCCCTGCGAAATGATCCCAAGATTTCGGCCGCTCGACGCGAAGATATACAAGCAGCAGCTCGCGAGCTGGGATACAGACCCAATCCCCTTGTATCCACCTTGATGACACACCTTCGCCAAACAAAGGAGCCGCCCCTACACACTGGCTTACTCTATCTCGTATCGGGAACGCGCCCCCTCCCCTGGCCAACTGGCAGCACTCCGCACCTAAACCTAATCGGAGCGACCAAACAGGCGGCAAGGCATGGTTATCGACTCGAGCCATTGTGGATACGAGAACCAGGCATGAACGACGCGCGGTTCGCAAAAATCATAAAATCCCGCAAGATCCCAGGGATAATAGTGGGCCCCAAAGAGGACGCCCTCAATTTTCCTGAACTCCCACTTGAGGAACTCTCCGTGGTTATGATTAGCCAATCTTTCCACAGTCCTCGACTCGATCGGGTCCTAACCAACTTCCACGCCTCCATCCACCTTGCTATGGAGAAGATCAAATCCGATCCACATCCACCAGTGAGACTCATCTTACCTGAAAAGCATGACCGCAATGTGCAACATGCGTGGAGCGCCTATTACCTCTATGAAAGTTTTAGGAAAAGGAACTACAAATCGCCCATTATAACCCAAGATCCAAACGAAGCTGTCGAGTGGGTCGCCGCTCACCCCGGTTGCACTGTTCTGGCAACCAACCTTGTACTCATGTGGCTCAACGATGCAGGTCTCTCAGAGAAGGAGCATTTCAATTTCGTTAGTCTCAACGTCGAAAATCGTTCCGATCTCACCGGAGTGAAAGAACCTGGACTCGCAGTCGGTGCCGTCGCTGCTGACACAGTTATAAGCCGGATCCAACTCAACATGACTGGGAGTCCCGAAAACCCACATACCACACTTCTGGAACCGACCTGGCAGGTCGGAGAAGAATAGACATCACAAGTCTCCCGAAAAAAACGCCCCTCGGGAAAGGGGCGTTTCGATAATTTGATCTCAGATCCGCTAAAACGGAGCCAAAGGCACAGGGTTTCAGAAATGCTAACTAATCGATCGCGAACGAGGCATCGTCCCTCAGTAACCATTTTCTGGAGACAATCTTCTGGCCATCCCAAATAGAAACAATCGCCCTCGTTTCTATTCCCTCCTTAAATCGGTCAAAGAACACAGCTTCTAAAACACATGGAGAATTCGACGTTTCATAATCTAGGATAACTTCCACATGACCTTCTCGTGTAAGCCGTGCCGATACAGTCTTAGCGGATAGTTCATCGCCTCCAGAATCCAAAACCTGAAAGTACTCGCTGAAACACTCTTCAAACGGAGCCTTTACCTTGTCGAACTGTCGAGGTCCAAGAACTGTGCGGCCGCCAGTCTCTTCTAAGCACCCCCAAAGGGCGCTCCGGCTAGCCTGGACGACTTGCAGCTTGATACCCTCTTCGGTTTTCCAAACATCCACGCTCACTTGCAGTAGATCGTGGGCTCTCGCGGACTCGTACACCGCGAGAGCTGTAACGAAAACCAAGAACAACTTAAGCTGAATCGAACTTATCTTCATGACTATTTCTGCTCGTTAATCCGCGAGGCTTCAATGACCGAAGTAAACCCGCATCCAGTGGCGCACTACATCTGGCGTGAAGTTAACCGGGTCAACAAGTTCGGAGTGTTTATCGATCGAGAGCTCATTTGAAATAAGACGTCCCACGAGGCGGGAGCGACCTCCAAGCTCAACCTCACCGGAAGGTACGATCACCGTTCCTGAAAGCTGGGCAAGATGCTCCATTTCCAGGTCGCCCTCTACAATCTCGAGATGCAGCCACTCAGGCTGTGATGGAGTACCAAATACATAGTCAGTTTCCACATCACCTGCGACTCGTATAATCACCGGACCTTCGAGCCGAACCGAAGCAAGACCGTGAAGCTCTAAACTCTGGAATTCATAAACGCTTGGCTCGCTCGAGTCGGAAACTCCTAGTACAAGTGTTCCCAAGCCATTAACTTCGAAGTCCCCATAAACTCCAGCTGGAACCAAAACGGGAGTGAGGTAGTAGTTAAGACTCAAGTCACGCACTTCGCTCCAATTAATCCCACGACGATGGCGGCGTCCAAAACGCAGGCTTAGGTCGCGAGTGCCCTCAGGTTCGCTGACAGGATCAAGCTCAGGCATTTCGATAGGGTCTACATGCTGTATCAGGTAACGCAGTACACTATACCTTTCCAGTACGACTTCATGGTCGCTTGGCTCGATAGAGCCATCCCCATCAAGAAGGCCCCCAAAGACTGCCTTTCTGTCAACGCTGACAATTGGCGTACCGGGAACAAGAAGATCTCCGTAGACTCCAGAACCTCGCTCGAACAAGACATCTTGCGCTTCGAGAACCTGCATTGATCCATCGATTTCGCCCTCAAGGCTTGGTGGATACTTTACCAGAGCTGTTATTCCGATAGTGAGTTCCGCAGTTTCTTGAGCGTAATAACCTCCGCCGTCAACGGTTGCCACCACTTCGTAGGTTCCTGGGTAAGTCGGCAATTCAGTGGAGCCGTCGTACGTAACTACCACTGTCAGTTCAGCGGGATCGACAGTGACTTCGGCTTGCTTGGGAAGCCCATCGTAGTTGAATGACAAGTTCGATATCTCGATTGTGACCTCAACGACTTCGATCGTTACCGTCAGCGAACTTTCGACCATAGCAAATGATGCGAAGGTATTAGCAGGCAACCCGGTGGCCACGAAGTCAGTCGCCTCAAAATCGGTGCTTCCAAATTCAGCTATCGTAAACGTGCCCGCACCGCTGCCATTCAAAGCTACTTCGAAAGGTCCTTCTCCCGACTTGAGGAGAGCTCCGGCTAGAGTAAGCGTATCGGAAACTCCATCACCATAAGAGATGGATAAAGTTTGGCCGGAGTTCCAAGTCAAAGAATGGATACCGACCACACCAGAGTAGTCATCCCCCACTAGTACCTCAGTATCTAGCGCAATCGCTCTCTCAATCGTACCCTCGCCCGAAACGCTTCCGTTGCGTAGCAAGATTGGCTCGCCAGCTCCAAGGCTGCCGTCAACCTGCAGCATACCTCCTTCAATGACCACTGCTCCACTGAAAGTATTGTCGCCAGAGAGAACCAACGTACCGGCACCTGACTTTGTGAAGCCGCCTAGTCCGGATATTTCACCGGCAAGCCCGATAACAACAGGAGCCTCCTCGATCGCATCTGGGGCGATCGTAATGTTCCCACCCTCCGGTAGATCAATGGCCAACTCCGTCGACCAGCTCGCGGTCGCGCCCAACAAACCGGACTCAAGAATCACTTCGGATACGTATTCGTCGACGCCTCGGCGTTGGATTCCCCCAGCCCCAAGGTAAACGTCGCCACCTGAGATAAGGAAGGTTCCGATGCCGCTGGTGATCTGATCACTTTTACCAAAGGTAACTTCTTCGATGTATGAAGTTCCATCGTAGAAGCTAGCGGTCGCAGCATTCTTAGACTTTCCGTTGAGGATCAGTCCTCCTTCGTCATCTGTATCCAGAATAGTTAGAAGTCCATCATTAATAACACGAAGATTACCACCGCGGCCGCTGGTGTTCTGCTGACCGAGCACGATATGACGGGATAGATTTACTTCCCCACCTTCGACAGACATATTTCCAGTCGAGTTCGCAGTACCTAGCAACATGTAGCTAAGGTTGGATACACCACCAGTTGTTATAAACCCGTTGTTGTTGAAGTTGATTCCCGAACCGCCACTTCGGCTCATCTGGATGCTTTCAGTGTTGAATACACCTCCATTCACTTGGACGAGACCACCAGTGTTATTCATCAGTCGAATCCACTGGAAGTTTGCGATACCGCCGTTGATTTCGATCTTTGCGCCACTGTAGATATCGGTCGCTCCGCTGGCGTTAACTTCACCTCCGTCGACTGCGAGAGTACCGCGCACTCCGCTAGTAGCAGATGAAACGTCCATGTCCTTAGTATCGGTGACCGCACCTTCTAAGAATCGGAGCGTACCGTCGCGTACGTAGAAACGATCGCTGATCGTGACTGGAGCCGAGATCGCAACCTCGCCTGGTCCTTTCTTTTCCACTACGAAACCGCTGCTCATCGGAACTTCGATGTTAGCACGCTCGCCGGCAGGTAGGTCGCTGACGATTTTCGAAGTTTCGCCAAGCTCTCCGACAAGTGACAAACTACCTTCCCCACTCAGAGTCCAGCTCGCGGGAGTCGCTGGATCGGTATCGCCAAACAGTAGTTCAACGACCGTCTGATCCTGGTCCATCACCACCGTGTTGTCTGCGAGGAGATCGAGGCTCGCGAAGTCAGCCACGGCGCTTTCGCCTTCGGCCACGATACCGTCGACCCAGTTGCTGTTATTCTCCCAACGACCAAGCGTGGAGAGATTTGACCACTGGCCGTCCCCGAGGAGGACTCGGGTGAATACCGGACCGTCGTATCCAGAATCTAGTACATTGCCAGAGACATCTTCGATTCCAGTTCCGGAAGCGATCTGTTTGAGCATGACAGTCCCGGGTCCGGCCAATCCTTCCAACTGAACGTCGTAGACAAGTCCATCGACAGTTGAGACATTCGAGATCGCCCCGGTCAGCCCCCCCGTAAATTCGAGTTCGAAATCTGCCGAATCTACGCCGCTTACTTCGCCGTCATAAGTGACTTGGAAGGTAACACGCACTGCTGGAGAGGTATCCACTTCTGGGTCAGTTTGTACGATCGAAACCACCTCTGGAGCTGCCGTATCAACAGTGACCTTTAGAGGTTCAGCTCCGAGGCTGCTTCCGATGTAAGCGGTAAAATTATGCTCACCGTCGGCGAGCTCGACCGCGGAGTAGTCAAAGGACCAATTGCCGCTCGCATCAGCGGTCGCGGATCCGAGCGAACCTTGTCCAATTTTGAAAACTTGTACTGTTTCCCCCGCACTCGCAGTGCCTTGGAAGCTGATGCTATTATCGTTTGTTACGAAATCGGAAGACGATGCTCCGGTATCTACATCAATTGATACTAGGCTTGGAGCGGCGACCGACGCATCGACATTGCGGCTTACTGGGTTGCTCAGGTTGCCAGCGATATCCATCGCAGTAACGGAAAAACCAACAACACCGTCAGGCAACGAAGCGTCTGACGTGATAGACCAGACGCCGTCTCCTCCGACCTCTGCCACACCTACTGAACCGACTCCGTCGATTTCAACTTCGACCCAAAGTCCTGGAGTCGCGTTTCCAAATGCGGTGTATCCACCTTCAGCGTTGCTAACGATTGCTCCAAGAGCTGGATCAAGCGGAGCTACCGTAGAGATTGTCAGCTTGCATGGATACGAATAGATATTGTTACCATCATCGATTCGGGCAACGAAGTGGTAAACTCCATCTGCCAAATCCGTTGGATAGTCGTACGACCAGAATCCATCAGCGTCCGAGCTAACGGTTGCGTCGTCGCCTATGCCCACACGTGATACGATCACGGATACATTTGGCGGAGCAATACCGATCAGAGATGGAGTCGCGTCGTTGGTGATGCGGTCTGTATCTAAAAACCCATTATCATCCATGATGGATGCGATCGCCGGAGCATCAGATTCCGCAGTTACGATTGGCAGGATGTTCGGCATCGGAGGTGTCGCCATTCCTTCTCCCAAATAGTAGTCCACCATATGGGACTGCTGGTATCCCTTAACCGTGAAACACTGGCGATACTCGGGATTATGAGCCAAGGTGTAGAGGCGAGTATCGGATGGGATCGTCGAGGTGTATATCATCAAACGAGATTGGTCGTTCATCTCAAAAATAATCTCTTCACGCCAATCACCGAGGATGTCCCCGTAAAACGTAGGAACGTCGCGAGTAGTGTAAACCGCGCCTTGACGATAGGCGGTAAGCAGTCGGTCTTCTCCGCCGGTCTCTGGATTCCATTTGTTCACCACCTCTTTATTCATGTTCTCGCCGAGAACGTCGCCATCCCACCAAACACGCATGTTAGGCCATGGACGGTAAGGTTCGGGCGACAACACATCACCTGTCTGAACATTGTGGATACCATGAAAGGACCAGTACTCATAGCCGCGAGCATCGGGATAAACGTCAGCAGCGACACCACGACCAGCGTCTTCGATTCCACCATAATGACCTCGCAGGATCTCGCCGGTCCCCGCGTCGTAGTAATAGTACAAGAGGCCGGATGAATTGTTTTGCTGGATACCGAATCCTTCTAGACCTGGTCTATCCGGATCGAGGTCACCGATGTGAAAGCGGTCGCCGTGCACGACACCTTGCTCAGAAAGTGTGTAGAGCACAGAACCATCGTCGTCTAGAACGTAACCACCATCGCAGATCTCATCACGACCATCGCCATCAACGTCCACTATTCGGATTTGGTGGAAATTTGGATACACGTCTTCCCGTGGTCCAGGGATGAAGCTCCAGCGCTCGGTGAAATTGGTACCGTCGTAATCGTAAGCAGCCACGAGCAGATTAAAGTCGCCGCTTCCGATACGGTTCTTACCTTTTAAGACGAAGCTCGGATTCACTCCATCCAAGTAGGCAATACCGAAGTGCATCGTCAGCGAACCGTCGACAAGATAGTCGTCAGGCACCGGGGCACGCGCGAGCTCGTCACCTGTCATACCATCAAGTACCGAGACAAATTGGCGGTCGTCGTCGGCTTCAGTGATCATTTCGCCATCGGCAAAGATCACACCATCGGCTCCGATGGTGATGACTTCCGACTTACCGTCGCCATCCATATCGAAAACGGTGATTCCGTCAGCGTGACCGACGTTGACGGCAGCCGAACCGGGCTCGATGTTGGTTCGGTCTTTAGAATTTTCTCCAAAGTCCATTCGCCAGAGGAAAGTTCCGTCCGCAAGGTAGGCTTCCAGAAGTGAACTGTCAGAAGCCTTATTTTGCATACGGCTAACGATGTAGTCGTATTCGCCATTTCCATCCAGATCGCCGACCCAGACCACATGTACGTGGCGATCTCCGGCGTCTTGCAATGGCAAAGACAAGTAAGGCTGCACTCCCGAATTCGCCGCGACGACAAAAGGTTCGCTAGGCGTGAGCTCCACTCCATCCACTACCGAGCTGACGGTGTAACTATTTTCAGAAGTGAGGTCTACCCCTGTGTCGATAAAGTTAGTACCTTCAGTGAGAGGATCAGGATTCAGCTTTACTGGAGCTGCTCCTCCCGTCGAACGGTAAACGTTAAAGGCTAGATCCTGTGGTTCATACCCCAACAGTCGCCAACTGACGAATACAGTGTCGCTGTCGGTGGGCAATGCTACAACCCCCCTTCCGAGGTTCTCCATCAATCGCTGTCCCTGTAGGAACGGTATGAATAGGGTAAACAGTAACGAGGCCATAACTACAATGGCCCGATTCCTTGGCAAATAGGAGTTCATAGTGGGGTGGGGTGAGAAGTTTCGATCCAGAACACGCTGGATAGTACAGAACGCTTCGAATCAAGTTACCGCTGCCCTTCAGAGGCGATCAATTACAAGTGTCTTTTTCCGGAAAAAATGTGCCAATACGCGAAAAAAGAGTTTCGAAAGGACATAAGTCTCAGTCTAACTTTTCCGTCGATCAATCCACACAGATAATGAGAAGCCTATCCTCGTTGATCTTCAAAAAACTGATGTCGACTACGGAGCCCCATTTCGTACTCTAGAAACATTTCTTTTTCTGCTTCCTTGGAAATGTAGGCGACGAGTATTCCATCGGATGATAGCTTTCGTCACAGCACACCAATCTCAACTCCATTCACGACAACATCCTGCAGCTCCAAACTCAGGACCCTATCCGAAACCTTGAAAAAGTCTTTTTTCGCTTCCACATCAACCTGACTCAATGAGATCGGACCGAAGCGGGTCATGGTATTACCTTCGATGATTCCAAGATTCTCAATCGATCCAGTCACGTTGCTCACTTCGATATTTCCCACGTAAGAGATGGGCTCGCCCTCGCCCTTCAGATCGAAGTACTGGGTCCACTTCTTTATCTCGAAGATTTCGGCTCCGTCCGAATTCATCCGTATTGAGTCGAAGACTACATTTTCGTAAAGCTGAGGAGTATCCGGGCGCAGCTTGAGTCGAACCAGCGGCATTGCTCCATTGACTTCGCAATTCTCGACCCGCACGTCGCGAACTACCGTTGCTTCGCTACCGAAGACAACCGCGCCATGCCCGCGCCTAAAGTTACAGTCGCGAATTGTCACTCGCTCCACCGCCGGACTGGCTTCATCGCCAAGAGCATAAGGCCCCTTGCTCCCTTTCATCGCCACACAGTCATCGGTGACCGAAAAGTAGCAGCCGACAATTTCGACATCCTGGCAACTATCGACATCTACACCATCCGAGCTCGGCGCTTGCCGGTAGTCATCGGGCACCACGAAACGTGCGTCTTTAATTAAGACGTCTTGGCAATTGTACAGGTGGAGATTCCAATACTGCGAATCCTTGAAGGTAACGCCTTCAACAAGCACGTCTCGCGAATTCTCGATGATAGCCAAACGGGCTCGCGGCACACTCAGATTCTTAAATCCTTTCTTGTCCTCGGAAGCGTTAAACCGGGCCCAGAAGATATCCCACACCGCGCGTCCGTTACCATCAATCGTACCAGTGCCCGTAATTGAAAACCCATCACACCCGTCGGCATTGATAAGCGCAGGATTAAACGATTCTTCGAAGTGGCCCTCGATCCGCGTACGACGTTCAGGGAAATGCTGCATATCAGTCGACGCTTTCAGAACGGCACCCTCGTCTAGGTAAAGATCAACTCCTGGACGAAAGTCCAAAGCCCCGCTCATGAAGATACCTTCCGGCACAATAATCGTGCCGCCTTCTTCCGCAGCCAGATCGTCGATCAAAGACTGGATGGAAGTAGTGTTCATCGTCACCCCGTCTCCGACTGCGCCGAATTCCGTTATCTCAAGCCGCTTCTCTTTCGCAGAAAGAGCACTGACAAATATCAACGCGGCAAAAGAGATTCTCTTACTATTCAACTTAAACATAAATATTCTCTCCGAAACTGATCGCTTATTTTTCTAGCAATTTATCGATCACGTAATTCTCCATACTATCGTAGGTGGTGAGCTTTGAGTTTGGGTAATAGAAGTCGCACTCCACACCTACCACTCGCAGCTTCTCATAAAGTAGCACACCGAAGTTCGCAGAATGCGTAGGATCCTTCTGCCTCGCGCCAAAACCTGGCTCGTACTTGTAGTAGAGGTAGATAGGCGGATCACCGGCGGAGGCGTATTCAATTGGAGAATATTTTTGTATCCACTCATCTACTTCATCTCTGCGCTCGTAGAAGACCGCGAACAACTCATCCCGTTCTCCTTTTTCCAGCGAATAGTCGAATCCAAAGGCGTGCCCGCCGTACCAAGCGTTCGGACTCATTTCTCGAGTGACTACCGGATCGAGCGTGGTCTGCACCCCGTCCAAGGCTAAACAATACAAGTTCGTGGAGTAATGCTCGATTCGATCCTCTGCATCGTGATCGGCTAAATCATCCTGCAAGCCGACCCAAAGCAGTGAACAGGCTCCAGCCGAACCTCCCATTCCCGCAATGCGGTCTGGGTTGATATTCCACTCATCCGCCTTCGAACGGAGAAATTGCAAAGCGCGAACCGTATCATCCATCGGCCACTTTACCGGAGGGAAGACGCTAGCTTCCTTCGCATGGGAAACGTATCGATAATTTATGGACACGATCGATATCCCGGCTTCGAGGATGCGATTGGTATCCCATTTGTTGACCTTCGACTTATCGCCATCCATCCAGCCTCCGCCATGGAGGTAAAACACGACTGGAGCGGCCCCTTCGCTCTCCGCCTGATAAAAATCCATAACCTGCCTTGGATGATCGCCATAAGGCACATCGCTCAACGTCGGGGTCGGAGCTGGGGCATCAGATGACGGAGCACCATCACCGTACGCAACAGCGGATACCAGAACCGACAAGCCAGCCGTCGTCCCGAACAGCCTACGAATAATTCTCGAGGACCAGACTAACATCATTGGTCGTAGCTATGATAAAAGGGTTGGTAGATTGATTCGGAGCGTCCCGGCTCGCCGATTAGTTCGATCAAAGCTCTCGGCCACGCTTCGCTGAATAGTGAAAGACTGAACACACCGGAAAACGACTTGATCTCTGCTGATTCGAGAAGCGTCTCTGCTCGACCGATCTTATTGCCCAAACCGGAGATCATGGCGTTGTGCTTTAGCAACGTCTGCTCGCCGGTGATTTCAACTGCGATGTCGCTAGCGGTTTCCGGGACAAGAGCAATGCCCTCCCCTTTCTCGTTTGCCAAGACAGCTAGCTCCGTCGCACGACGATTCCCTTGAAACCAAAGATCAGCCAGATTGAGCTGAAAAATCCCGAATCCATTAAGTCGATCTTTGCCAGGGTAACCTGCGTATGGCCCTTGACCGATCCAATTGAACTCGTCGAGCTCTTCAGGGGCGACAAACGACAGGCCGACTTCGCTCAAGGGACCTTTAGCGCCCTCGAAAGTGTATTCATATCCCAACGACATTGGACCCGAGTCGGGAACCGTGAGAACAAAGCCTCCACGAATCGCTTGCTCCGGGGAACCGGGGCGTTCGAAGCGTCCACCTACCGACAATTCGATTTGCGAGTCGGTTCGCTTCAGTGTCACCTCAGTATCACTAGAATCGGTCAGGATAGTCTCTCGCCAAGTTTCGGTTTCCCTCGCGTTGAAATGTTCGGAGAGCGTTAAGCGACGCCCGACGTGCGGATAAATCCCGTCGACGAGGACCTCGCCGTCTACTCCATAGATCTGCACCGCTCCACTCGTACGATCAGCCACAAGCTTCCAGTCGGGATGAACGATCGCAATTTCCTGCTCTGTTTCCGAGACCTCAATTGAAGCTGCTGAAGGAAGAACAGATTTTGGATCAAAACCCGTAACGGATTTTCCGATACGCAACGAACGCTCGGAAATCTGCCAACGACTATCGTCGACGAAACGTACTTTCAAGTAGGCAACACGGTTCTCAGTCTCACTGAGCGCCTCAACAGGAATCGCCACTGTCTCGCGCTCCCGTGCTTTCGCGCTTAGGTCGACCACACCTTCCTCCACCGCGGCACCGTTGGCCATCAGCGACCAAATCATCTCGATGCCACGCAAAGATCGGAAATCGAAGCGGTTCTCGACAGTCAGCTCTAGACCATGCTTACCAGTATCCAGCTCGAGCGACTCCTCCAATATCTGCACCGGCGCATAAACGCTTCGCGTCTGCCAAAAATCGGTCTGCGGCGATCGATCCGTGTAAACGATGCCGTCTTGCCCGAAAGAATCATGATTATCGTAATAATGGTTCGCATCGAGCCAGGCTTCGCGGGTCGGCTTGCTGCGGTCCACCGGCGTATCACTCTTCCGCAAAATGCCTTGGTCCATCAGGTGCCAAATCGCTCCGCCAGCAAAATGTGGCGTGCGACGGATAACATCCCACTGATACTGAATGCGTCCCGTCGCCAACCCAAGGGCGTGAGCGTACTCGGTCAATATGACCGGCCGCTTCAACAAATCCACATACTCCAGCAAGCGAGAGTTTAGCGGATAATGGGTCGCGTAAATGTCGACGAACTCCGGCAACTTCTCCCAATCATCGTCAAATTGATAAGGCGACATAGGGAAACAGATCGGACGCGTTGGATCTATCTCCTTTACTCGCTCACCTGTTTGCAGCAAGAGATCGGTAACCAGATTCTCATTACCGACCGCCCAGATAATGACGGATGCGTGATTCTTATCGCGGCGCAGCAACGCCTCCGCTCTTGCCATCATCGAATCGAGATAGGCCGGATCCGCTTGATGCTCCTCACCTCTTCCAATCGCGACCTCGTCCATCACATAAAAACCTAGCTCATCGCAAAGTTCGATAAAGCGAGGGTGCGGTGGATAGTGGGAGGTGCGGACAAAGTTCATGTTGGCAGCCTTCATTATCTCGAGGTCCTTACGCATACCCTCTTCCGTTACCGCACGCCCAGTCGTCGGCTCAAGGTCGTGACGGTTGGCTCCTCGCAGCTCCACCGGCTTCCCGTTCACGAGCAGAATCTTATTTTCGATCGAGACCTCCCTCAGCCCCACCCGTTTTTCAAAGGTTTGCAGAATCGCCCCCGATTCGTCCCTCAAACGCAGTCTCAATTTATAAAGCGACGGAGTCTCGGCGGTCCAAAGCATCGGGTCCTCTACTACGATGGATCGATGATACCGAACACCCTCATCTTCATCTCCTTCTTCTTCTCCACTCTCCCCAAATCCAAAGACCGCCGCCACATCACCCTGCGGCGTAAAAAGCTCACCGCTTATTTCCGCTCCGGCCCGGTTCACCTCAACACTAACCGAGACACCGACCGATCCGTCATCCCAAAGCTTTGAAACAAAGGTGAAGTCCGTCAGGTGCGTTTCTGGTATCGTAAAAATAGATACTTCCCGAAAAATCCCGGAAAGCCACCAATCATCATTGTTATCAAATTCCCAAGCCAACGGCTTGGTTTCCACCTTCATCGCGATCAGATGCTCGCCATTTGGGCGGCTCGCGAGAGCGTCAGAGATATCGAAAGTGTGCGGGGTATAAGCTCCAGAAGTAGAAGAGCCGATTTTCTGTCCGTTTACATAAAGATCGAAGCCAAACGCCACTCCATCGAATCGGATCAAGGTGCGGCCCTCATTTTTCCAGTTCTGCGGCAGTCGAAGCGTTTTCCGGTAATAGCCCGTCCGGTCGGGAGGATTTTTGCCATAGTGCGGCTCCACAAAGCCTTCCATCTCCCAGTTGGCTGGCACCTTGATTTGCGACCAGCTCGAATCATCGAACTCCGCCTCAAAAAAATCACCATCCCATTCCGCCTCGAGAGCTTCGATGACGGCAAAGTTCCAATGCCCATTTAGCAGGTGAATATCTCCTCCTTCGGGAACAGCATAAAAACCATCACCTTGAAGCGGTATAACCAGCGATAACCAAACGACAAGCATGGCGGGAAGGACGAGCACCTTTTTTAACATAAATAAACCGAGATTCGTAATACGAAAAGAGCGCCCCAGCGGTGAAGCTGGGACGCGTATATCAGGTAGGATTAATATATCTCTACATATTGAGTGAAAGAGAGAGCACAAATCGTCTTGGCTCAATAATACGGAAAGCGTGAGGCGAACCATCCTTATTAACACCGACAGTTTGCAAACCGCCACCTTCGAAGGCATTTACCACATTCAACTGAACCTTCATGTCGGCCTTTCCGTCCCAGATTGGGAACGCATAGGCTGCCCAGAAGTCGTAGTACGTTTGCGCCGGAGTGAAGATCGGTCGAGTAGTATCCGTCAGGTCGAGGTATCCCTCGTCACGCGATGGATCACCACTGGACTTACCATAGTAGCCAATGGATTTTTTATCAATCCAACGAAGGCTTCCACCAAAGGAGGTACCACCAAACTTACCATCAACAACCTTGTAGTTGGATATTAGAGACGCTTGGTACTTTGGCTGGTTTGTGATTACTTGACCAGACAGGTCAAGGGCAACCGCCTCCTGTGGCGTCACGATGTTGTTGAAGTAACCTTCAATTGATGTATTTCCGTTTTCGTCAGTAATACGAGCCGCACTAGTGTAACCATAACTGTTCCAGAAGTTAGTGAGATTAACTTCGGTGCCACCCTCGGTAACGTAAGTTGCGAGGTCCTGATACTCAGGCAACAGATAGTCTGAAGCCTTAGCATTGAGGAACTGAGGCATACGAACTTCCTTCCACTCTAAATATTCGTTAAGAACATCGTCGTATATCGTTTCCTGCTTCGAACCGGTAACCTTGATCGTCCAATTCTTCATCGGATTGTAGGTTAGCTGCAGTTCAGTTCCTTCCGCTGAAACACTACGCGTACCCATGATACTACCTGGGAGATCGGCGTAGTAATCATAAGGAAGCCCCCAGATCAATTCAGATTCCCGTTCGAGACGTTCCTCTTGCTCTGTAGTCAACTCCGCATTAAACTCGTCGTTAATGCGAGGATCAAGCCCCCAATTGATCTTCGTAATCACGTTAGCCCAAGCACGGAACTGGTTCTGATCGATTTGCCCGATGAAGCGGGACCCAGCCGCTCCAGCACTTACATGCTGATTAGCGTTGCTCGATTGATAATAGTTTACGCGAGCAAACAACTTTCGGTCGAAAAGAGAAAACTGTACTCCGATATCCTTACCGTCTCCGCCTGGCTTCGGCAACAGACGACCGAAGAAATCGACGTTCACTGAGCTCTGGGGATCGAATGTTTCGGATACATTATAAGTAAACCCAAGATCATCGAGAAACTGATGAAACAAACTGCCTTCCTTAGCCCTACTTTTGATGCCGTCCCAATTGCTGAATGGACGGAAAACTACACCTGTGGTTGTGGTTTCGTCAGATATATTGGTCCAAGGGCGGAAACGGGTCTGAGCCATTTCAGGGAGAAAGTCTCCGCCGCTATAATAATCGACCGTCTCTAATGCAGGCTCGATCACGTTACCTTCGAAATCAAGGATGGCACCTTTCGTCGCCGACCTGTTACCTGCTTGGTCACTACGGACACCATATGTCGCAACAATGCGTCCGTCCCAAAGATGGCTTGTGCCACCGAAGTTCCACGAGTCGATTTCGGTTTCAGATGCGCCTGTACCTGCTTCATACGCCTTAAATCGGCCAACGTAATTTACGTCCTGCCACTCCTTCGCTTCCCAGTTATAGACTGACATCGGAGCAGAGAACTTGTCACTACGGTCTTGACCACTGCTAACCAGAGCGCGGCCGTAGTCAGCTACGTCCAAGTTTGGAGGCGATAGGTAAAACGAGCGACGGGAGAACGATCCACGGTTACGGAAACCAGTTGGAGTTCCATCCGCGTTGTCATTTGGGTTTGGGAGGAAACGGATCATACCTGACTGAGGCTCTTCACTCTCGTAGTCAAAGTGTGTACGCATGCGGACAGTCTTACGCACTTCAAACTCGCGCGATCCATAAGCTACAAACTGGTGCTTACCGAGCCACTTCGTCCAGTTGTCGTTACCTGTGAAATCCGGTGTATAGGCGAGTATTCCGCGATATTGGTCATTTGTTATATCACGATAGAAACGGTCCGGATCTTGGTCCTCCATGTAAACTGCACCGGCATACGGGTTTACAGTTCCATCAGGCAGATGAGAATTTGTGTCAACGTAGAGAGTCGCCACGTTCAGCTGTGAAACCGTAAAACTTGAGTAGGAGTCAAACTCCTGACGGAACCAACCTGCGGAGAAGTGGAGGTTCTCGGTCAACTTTTGCTCGAACTCAATGTTGTAAGTCTGGGCGTCTTCCTCACCCCAGTTCATCTCGAGCAAGTTCAGGTTTTCCCAATCATAGATCGATCTGTCAGTAACACCTGGATACGCGTATCCACCGATACCGTTGCCGTTGCCGGACCACAAAGCCGATGAGGTCCAGATCTGATCGTAGACTGGAGCTGTGATCGGATCGCCGCGAAGATCAGCATTCTGTTGGCCTAGGTTCTGGTTGGCAGTTGGATCCTCTTCGGTGCCCCAACCGAAACGGTAACGCCCTGGCTGAGCTTGGAACCAGTTCACGATCTGACCATCAGCGAATTGCATCGTTGGACGGCTGTTGGAACGGTTGATCCCCGGCATGTAGAAAGGAGATTCGTCATCACGGTAAGGATCACCGTATATGCGAACGCCATCGTAGGACGTTTGATCATCATTCCAGAGACTCGCATCGTAGCCTGGCTGGCTCATGACGAAGTCACGTGCAGCATCCATATTGATAGACTGCGTGCTACGTGTGATAGGCCCAACGACCTTACCTGTAGTCAGACTGGTGATCGTGCGATCGACAGGGTTGTACATCGGCATCCCAGCGTCGCGCCACTCTGTGACCACGTCTCGTGGAGTGAGTGAATTCGGACGGCTCGCGGCACGGCTCATATTTTCCATACTCGCCGTCAACTTCGCACCCTTGTAAGGCTTGTAGGTGAACGTGCCGTAGTAACGTTCCGCATCATCATAGGATGGCTTCCGAGCAAACTCCTTGTTCTCTTGGAGAGCCGCTACAAAGAAGCCGAGCTTATCATCGATCAAAACCTTGTTTGCCGAAAGGCTGAAACGGGTCGATCCAAGATCGTCGATCTTCATCTTTACGCCATACGCGTCTTCGGAGAGTGCTGCACTTGAGCGACTCTGATTAACGACACCCGCTGGGGTACCGATTCCGAACAGCATCGAGTTTGGCCCACGGCTAATCTCGACCGACTGAACGTTATACGTATCGAGAGGGATCTGGGAGATGGAGCGATAGAAGTTAATCGACGAATCAGGAGCACCGAGACCACGAACCGTATTAGCGGTGGCGTTGGTTTGCGGAATGCCGGTGCCACCATTTGCGAATCCGGCATTTACGTCTACCACACCATCACCACGCATGGACATAACCCCTGGGGTGTAGGTAGATGATCCCTCCGTACTCGCTTCATATCTGAACAAGTCATTCAGGTCGGTCGATGCAGTGTCATCCATCTGCGATTTCGTGACGACCGTGATCGAAGCACCGATGTCAGCCAAGTTTGTATTGAGACGAGAACCGGCAAGTGTGTTAGTCGCACGATAGCCGAAGTCATCTTCTGAGGATTTTACTTCGAAAGGAGAAAGCTCGAATACGTCTTCCTCTTCCGACTCCTCTTGGCCGTACAGGCCAGAGGCGACGAAACAAGACAACGCGGAATACGCGATTATCTTGTGGGGTATTTTCAGTTTTTTCATTGTATCTCTATTTGTATTAGCAGGTTGAAAGAAAGAGCCGTTTCTGGTTCTCGATACGCTCCCGACGTTTCCACAACGCTAACCCAAAGCGGCCTTTCGCTACCCAACGAAAGGCCGCCAGTGAGAAATCTGCTAGGACATCAAATACTACCCACCTAACAGAAATAGAAAATTCGGGATTATATGAAACAAGGAGAAGCATAAACTAGTATCCCGATATCCGATACACTTCCCAAAGAGCCTATAGCCAATATCAGAAAGAAATGGGGACCTAGTGGGTAGAGTCGAAACAAGGGGGATGATCGAACGCTACGCCACCAGACTACTTGTTCCACAATATCCAAGTGTGTTTTGACGTCCATCGGGTGATTTTTGGCGAAACGTCATCAACTAAATCTGCCGCTATATATAGGCTGCAGAGGACGGACAGGATAATATAATAATAGCATTCAACAAAAGCCACCAATCGGAGAATACGTGCAGAGACCAACCGAACGGGACCGAAGAACAACAACCGTATCCAATTTCTCTATTCATTACCGGCAACGAATGCTACTCCCCCAGAACGGATAACGACAAACGAACCACAACATTATTTAACGGGTTAAACCACCAAATGATCGCTTCTCACCAAGCAAATCGACATGAGTACTTATGTCAGACAGCTCAAGAAGTCCGACTTTCACTACTGAAAATAGCAGCCTCATCCCCCCTCGCTATGATCGATACCCTAGATAAACTACCCCCTAGCAAAAACTCAAAACCCAACCATCCCCAACAAAAACGCCCGCGAATCCTCCTCGCCATGTACTGGTGGGAAGAGCGCGTCTTCGATGGCGTCGCACGCTATGCGGCCGAACGCGATTGGATCATTGATAGCCGAATGCGGTGGAACCACTCCGAGGAGTATCTGGCGAACTGGCGAGGAGATGGAATCATCGCCAACCCCGGATTCACAGCGCCTCTAAAATCCTTGGTGTCCCGCATAAAGGAGTCGAGAATCCCTACCGTAGGGCTGCAAGCGTTCGGCGAATACGAGAGCTTAGCAAAAGTAGTGGTCGACCACGAAGCGGTGGGTCGCGAGGGAGCCCGTCATTTGATTTCCAGAGAATTTCGTACACTCGCATTTGTAAAGTGCGCAGAAAACCATCTGGAAAAAGCAAGATGCGAAGGCTTTAGGAAAGCAGCAGCGGAGGCCGGACTAAGCTCCCTCGAAATAAACGTAGAGTCTCTCAGAAATGTCCTTCTGACACTTGAAAAGCCCATCGGGCTTATGGCAACCAACGACACAAACGCGATCGAAGTCATGCGGATCTGCTCCGAGATGGGGCTCTCCATACCTAATGAAGTTGCGATAGTCGGAGCGGATGACACAAAGATCTATTGCGAACACGCCGAAGTCCCACTCACCAGCGTGCGATGCAACTTTGAAGAACAGGGCTACCGGGCTGCCGAGATACTCGACTCACTGCTGTGCAACAATCCAATTCACCAAAGCCACATAAAGGTAAGCACAAAAGGCGTCTCAGCCAGGGCCTCTACCGACACGCTCGGAGTTCAAGATGAGATCGCTCGAAAAACCCTCGTTCTTATCCGCCAAAGGTTCCGCGAAAATCTGAAGATAAGGGAAGTTGCCGAAATGGTTGGCCTCTCCTCTAGGAGGCTGCAGATCTCTTTCCGGGACAGCCTTGGTTTCACTATGTCAGACGAGCTCGTCCGCCTCCGAATCAACCATGCCAAGTTCCTGTTGGAAGCTACTGATGAAAAAATCGATTCCATCGCTTACGATTGCGGTTTCTCAAACCGGCACCACTTCATTAGAACCTTCGCCCGAGAATTGAACATGACCCCTACAAAGTATCGTACAAAAATCAGCGAAGACGCGGCATAACTTAGGCATTCCAATTCGCAAAGTCGCTTAGGCGAACCAAAAGGCGGACTCCCTGAGCCCGCCTTTACATTTACGATGTTTCTCCCTCACAGATAAAATGATAAAGTTACCAATCCTCTCGATTGCTACTTCTACAGCGCTAATGACTCTACTCTCAGCGAGTCCCGACAATCAACTGATGACAACCGACATTGTTCCTGTTTCTGGATACGATTTTAGAATCCGCGGCAAAGAAATATTGACCCCGACTCCTGGCGAATCGCCGCAAATCACCGGAGCATCGATTTTCGGTGTTCGCCCCAGAAAACCAGTCTACTTCAGAGTCACCTCTACGGGAAAAAAGCCGATCACTTTCACGGCCCACGGCCTACCAGATGGGTTGTCAATAGACGCTGCTAGCGGCTGGATAACAGGACGAGCTCCGCAAAAGAAAGGATCCTACCTCATCGATCTGAGAGCCTCAAATGAGTCTGGGCAATCGACTCGCCAACTTGAGCTGCGAATCGGCGATACCATTTGCCTGACCCCTCCCATGGGATGGAATAGCTGGTACGTCCAATCCGAGGGGGTTAGCGATACCGCCATCCGCGAGATTTCACTGGCGATGAACGAAAAAGGTCTCGGCGACCATGGTTGGACTTACGTAAACATCGACGACTGTTGGAGTGGTCTGCGAAATACGGAAACAAAGACGATCGAGCCAAATTCAAAATTTCCCGACATGAAGGGACTCGCAGAGTACGTTAACGATCAGGGGTTCAAGCTTGGCATCTATTCCACCACGTGGATGTCTACTTACGCTGGATACGTCGGCGGATCCGCTCCAAATGAAGAAGGTGACTACTCGGAGTTCTTTTTGCCCGAGGAGGAAAGAGAAAATCCGCATCAAGTTTTTGGCCGCTACCCGAATGGTATCCGGAAAAACCTAGCAAAAGTTGGGCCGGCCTGGTTCGTGGATCGCGATGCTCAGCAATTCGCGGATTGGGGAATAGACTATGTCAAGTATGACTGGAAAGAATGGACGCTTGAAAAGACTGAAAAAGGGTATTGGCCAAGCGACGACAAGCCACAGCATAAGACAAAAGAGTCAGGTATCATCCAGCGCTTCTACAACGATTTTCAATCTCTCGACAGAGATATCGTAATTAGCCTATCGCCCAACCACGACGAGCATGAAGACACCTTCATGCCCGAGTACAGCAACCTCTGGCGCCTCACAGGAGACATAGAAGCGGAATGGCATCGAATCATCGCTCCCTTCGAAATGGAAGACCGCCTCGCCCTAACCCGCCCCGGAGCATATGGAGACTTAGACATGTTGCAAATCGGACCGCTTGGAAAGCCAAACAGAGCAGAAGTTGTATTCAAACCTTCACCACTAACCGCCAACGAGCAGTACTTTCAAGTAACGCTTTGGAGCATCCTAACTCAACCACTTCTCCTCTCCTGCGACATATCGACCATGGATGACTTCGATTTGAACCTAGTCACCAACGACGAAGTACTCGCAGTCAATCAAGACCCACTCTGCTCCCAAGGATACCGTATTGCTAGCGAAGCAGGCAGTTGGGAAATATGGGCAAAAGACCTCATTGATGGCTCCAAAGCGGTTGCCCTCTTCAACCTATCTGACAAGGAAGCAACACTATCCTTAACCGCAGAACAACTCGGTATCCGAGGAACAATACGCGACCTCTGGCGCCAGGAGAACCTTAGCGAACTGACTGACACCTTCTCGGCCCTGATAAGTCCACACGGAGTCGCCTTTCTAAAAGTAACTCCACAAGAATAAGGAATCCATAGATGAAGAAGCTCGCCTTCGGTTCACTTTACCTCTGCCTCTCCCTTTCCTCCTATTCGCAACAAGCCCACTCGCTTACGGTGGGCCCCTTCCTTTCGGACCCGATAGGTTTTCACGATCAATCGCCTGATTTGTCATGGAAACTTCCAGAAGAGTTCACAGCTCAGTCCGCCTACAAGATCGAAGCACGTACAGACGGCACAGACCTCAATACAGGGTGGATAGAGAGCAACCAATCCCTCTTCATCCCCTTTCCATTCGCCCCCCTCGAATCCCGCCAATCATTTAATTGGCGAGTGAAGGTCAAAGACCAAGATGGTACCGAATCCGAATGGAGCGAAGAAGCGTCTTTGGAAATCGGGCTCCTTTCCAAAAAGGATTGGCACGCCCATTGGATACATCCTCACCAAGAGATCGACCTCCATTCAGAACCGGTCGCCTACCTCCGCCGAGCCTTCAAGCTTAATAAAGCTATCCGTGAAGCGAGACTATACGCAACCGCACGCGGCGTCTTTAAACTAAAATTAAACAACAAACGCGTGGGACAGGACCACTTCGCCAATGGCTGGACTCCTTACGACCAGAGAATCGATACGCTGACCTACGACGTTACTGACTTGCTCCAGCAAGGAGAAAACCTGATCCAAGCTGCTCTAGGAACTGGCTGGTACGCGGGACGCCTCCCGTTTGAAACGCAAGTTCGCGGACCCTACGGAGTCGTCCCCGAACTCCTTTTGCAGCTGGAAATCGAATACAGTGACGATTCGACCACCACCATCATCAGCGACGGTGACTGGCAAGGCACCTACCAGGGCCCCATCAAATCGTCTAGTTTCTACGACGGAGAAATCTACGATGCTGAGCGAGCAACTGGCGACTGGGAGAACGTTCAGAGCGTTAGCAACCTGGGAGCCGCGATGCTAAAACCAAAGCCCTTCGAACCCATCCGGAAGGAAAGCCTTCGTAGTCCTATTTCCATTACGGAACTAGATCCGGGAAAATTCAGCTTCGATCTTGGACAAAACATGGTTGGCTGGGCACGGATAAAAGTACCCGCGGAAAAAGGAAAGACCATCACACTTCGATTTGCTGAGCTTTTACAAAAAGACGGAAACCTCTACACGGAAAACTATCGCACCGCGAAATCGACCGACTCAATCACTCCCGCCTCAGACGGGATAATGGAGTGGGAGCCCAGCTTTACCTTCCACGGATTTCGCTACGTCGAGATAAGTGGGCTCCCCAATGGAAGCGCACCACAAAGCGATTGGGTGACTGGAGTAGTACTCCAGTCGTCTATGGACCTCAAGGGAGATTTCGAATCATCAAACCCGAAGCTCAACCAGCTGCAGAGCAATATCCTCTGGGGATGGAAGGGCAACTCGCTCGACATCCCCACCGACTGTCCCCAACGCGACGAGCGAGCCGGTTGGACAGGCGACGCCCAAGTATTCGCCCCGACCTCACTATTTCTAACTCACTCTCTCGCCTTCTGGAAAAGCTGGCTCGAGTCGATGAGACTGGAGCAAGATAGTACCGGAGTGATCCCCGACATCATTCCCACAGCTCGGAAAAAGTGGCGCAATCGAGCGCCAGGATGGATGGACGCCGCAACCATCATTCCTTGGGAATCCTACCTAAGAACGGGTGACTTAAGCGTATTGAAAGACAACTACAAAATGATGAAGCGTCTCGTATCCTGGTATCAAAACCAAGCGTCCGCAGATGGTATGTTAACCGATCTAAGAAAGGGATATGGCGATTGGCTCCAACCATTTCAAATCACGCCGCCGGATCCGAAAGACAGAGAAAGCGACAGAAAAGGCGACACTGACCTTAATTACCTTGGGAATGCGTTCTACACCCGAAGCTCCCAAATCCTAGCAAATACCGCGAACATACTAGGACTCGAGGATGAGGCATTACAGCTTAGCATTGAGGCTGACTCGCTAAAAAGGTCCTTCCAAGAACTTTACTTCGCTAGCGACGGGTCTCTAAAGCTCCCGGTCGAAACCCAGACGGCCTACGCCCTAGCCATATCCTTCGACTTATTGCCCGAAGATCTTCAGAAAAAAGCCGGCAACCACCTCGCCCGCCTCGTCCTTGAAGCCGACGGCCACTTGCGTACCGGTTTTTTGGGCACGCCACACCTCATCCCCGCCCTAGACAAAATCGGCCACAGCGAACTCGCCTACTCTATCCTCATCAAAGAGACCTATCCATCTTGGTTCTATTCCATCAACCAAGGAGCCACCACCATGTGGGAGCGATGGAATAGCTACAGCCATGAAGACGGATTCGGCGACGCTGGCATGAATTCATTTAACCACTACGCCTACGGAGCCATCGGCCAATGGATGTACGAACGCCTCGCCGGCCTGTCTCCCGATCCCGAGCACCCCGGCTACAAGCATTTCTTCATTCGACCCCTCACAAGCGTGCCCCTCGACTCCGCTGCGGCCGAACTCGAAACTCCCTACGGCAAAGCCAGCAGCTCTTGGCAAAAGCGAGCCGACGGCAGCATCATCCTTGAAGTCACCGTACCACCTAACTCAGCTGCAACTATAATAGAACCCAACGACAACAAAATTGAGTTACAAGCAGGATATCACACCCTAAGGCTTCTCCCCACCCCCAAAAGCTAGCGAAACAAGGCAAAGCCGCTAGCCACGAGTTGGACTTATCTCCGCCAAGAGTGATGTGGCACTCAGGCTTGGGCACGACGAAATCTCGATGGGCTGCACAACTCTTCTTGGAGGAAGCAATCATTTTCCGGTGCTTTTTCACGTAGCACTAAGTGCCATTTTGCGTCAGCGATTAATTTCAGTTGAAGTGAATCTGCAGCTCGTTTCCAGTGAACTTAGAGGTAACCTACCCCTTCTGAAATTGTTATCTGCAGCACTTGAGTAGAATCGCCGAGCCAACCGTCTAGGACATTGGTAAGGACCACTCGTCAGCCTCCACAAACAACGGAGCTAGATCCTATGTCCAAATCCCCCTTGCATATCACTCAAGCCAAACCTCTAGAATCCGAGTGGTTTCTCCAAAACGCATATCCGCACAAAGACCAGCTAAGATGCTGGATACGTAAACGATACCCATCCATTCCAAGTCCAGAGGAAATAGTTCAAGAGACCTTCGTCCGAATCATAAAGGTAAACCGCGTCCGCCCTGTCGAGGAACCCAAACCGTACCTCTTTTCAATCGCTAGAAACTTGTGCGTCGACGCCCTCAGAAGGGACAATATTGTAAGCTTTCGTCCACTTACTCCAGTCGATGAAGAGCAAATGCCAGTATCCAGCCCATCAACACAAGAGATTCTGATCGAAAAGGAACACTTCCAAATTCTTACCGACGCAATTCGCTCCCTGCCGAAAAAGTGCCGACAGGTCGTCACCCTGCGAAAAGTTTACGGACTTTCCGCCAAACAGATTGCACAGAAACTTGGCCTATCGAGTCGCACAGTAGAGAACCAATTGCTGATCGGAGTTAAGAAATGCCGCGAGTATTATCAGAAGCTGGAAAACGAGCTCCACGCGGAAACAAGGGATCCGAAACAATGAAGAATTCTTTCGACAAAAAGACAGTCGATGAAGCGAGTCGTTGGGTACTAGCCCACGAGAACGGACTGGAAGCGGAACAGAAAAAAGCTTTCGACGAATGGATAGCAAAAGATCCTACCCACGAAGCATGCTTCATAGAATGCCAGTCGAGCTGGACCGGCCTAGACTTCATGCAATTCTGGACACCTCAAGCCAGCGAGGATCCAGACCCCAACCTCTTCATCGGAAATGAAAGACGAATCTTTTGGAGATGGCTACCATACACCGCGCTCGCAGCCTGCCTAGCGCTACTGTTTGGCTACCTCTACACACCTAGCTCGGACTCTACTTCGAGCTATGACGTTGAATACCATAACAGTGACTTTGCAGGCGGAAAACGACATTTCCTTCCTGACGGTTCTTCATTCTACCTGAAAGATAACAGCCGGATCGAAGTAGATTTCGGTTCAGATTCGAGGAACCTGTTCCTTGCGCAAGGCGAAGCTATTTTCGAAGTTGCCCACGATAAAGCCCGCCCATTCAAAGTCACGACAACCAAGGCCCAAGTCATCGCCCTGGGTACGATTTTCTCAGTCAATACCGATAGCGAGCTATGTGAAGTGTACGTCGCCGAAGGCCGTGTCAGGCTCGATTCAAACACGAGCCAAGAAAGTGGTGAGAATAAAAAGAGGAACTTAATTCCAGAACTTAAAGCCGGGCACAAAGCGACAGTAGACGTTTCTTCACCAATCAGCGCCATAGAACCGATTCCCTTCACTGACGCAGAATACTCTCAAAAAACTACCTGGAAAGACGAGATCATCGACCTCGTCTCCGCTCCACTTTCCGAAATAATCCGCCAATTCAACCTACGGAATGATCAAAAAATACGTATATCCGACAATTCATTACAAGATATGCGTATGTCAGTCACCGTAAGCCCAGAAAACCAGCAAGAGTTCCTAAACTTACTAGAACTGACAGCAAACGTGAGTATCGAAAGCGACATAAATGGACTGATAATCATCTCTAGAAAGTGAGCAATTTTTGAGTTAATTTTGAGTATTTCCCCACCACCGTTCGTGTAAGAGTGCGACCCATTGCACTCATGACGTTACCACCAAATTCCTTATACCCCTCTGATGCTATGGCATTCGCAACTACGCAGTGTAGCGATCACTGTGATCGTTACGCTTTGCTGCGTCCTAGCTCCGCGAATACAACTCGCTAACGCTAGCGAGAAGCAAGATTGGCGACTCCCGTCGGGAGACGCGATAAAGACCCTTCGGATGCTTGCAGCCCAAGGGGACGCTCAAATCATGTATTCAGACGAGGCGGTACAAGGAACAAAAACCAACGCAATCGAAGGTAGATTCACTACCCTAGAAGCGCTGGAGGCCATGTTAGAGAACACTGGACTGGAAACCATACAGACCCACCGGAACCGCATCTTCGCGATCCGGGCGGTCAACCCGGATAACAGTCTAGGCAATGGAGTCGCAACCAAACCTGAAAATAGTCCTAACATGAATACTCAATCCCCCAATAAGAACAAGAAATCCCGGATGTTCGTCTCCATTATGATGGGCATCCTTGGGGTTTCCCAAAACGCCGCCGCCCAAACGGCACCGTCCACCGATGAGGATCAAGTCTTCGAACTTTCCCCCTTCGAAGTACAAGCCTCTGAAAACGATGTCGGCTACCATTCGGAAAACACACTCGCTGGTAGTCGCTTAAACAGCAAAGTCTCAGACCTAGCTGCCTCGATCTCAATCGTAGGAGCACAACAGCTCGAAGATACCGCATCCGTAGACATCAACGATGTATTCCTCTACGAGGCCAACACCGAAGGAACAGGAAACTACACCGACTATTCACTGGACAAGAATGGCGGCGTGCAAGACACGGCAGCAAATTCCCCTCAGACCGCCAACCGCGTACGAGGCATCGGCCCAGCGGAAACCGCGAGGAACTACTTTCCAAGCATCTCCAGAATCCCATTCGATGCCTACAACACCGCTACCTTCGAAATCAACCGAGGCCCTAACTCCATCCTTTTCGGCCTAGGAAACGCGGCTGGCATAATGAACCAATCGCTTGCATACGCAAACATTGGAGGGAATTCAAACCAAGCTCAAATCAGAGTCGGAAATCACGGAGCCATCCGAGCTAGCTTCAACGCAAATCGTAATCTGGTCGACAACAAGCTCGCTGTATTCATAGCAGGCGTACACGACGAGAAGGGTTTCGAACGCAAACCTTCCTACGACCGTACTGATCGATACTATTTAAACCTCAGTTATCGCCCTTTAGAAAAGACTAACATCAAAGCCTTCTACGAACGCTACGAAAACGAAAACCGAAGGCCCAATAACGTAACCCCAAGAGATTTGGTAACACCATGGCTAGAGGCAGGATCTCCAGCTTGGAATCCTGTAGAAAGAACAGTTACGGTCGACGGTACAACTTCTGGTCCATACGACACAAACGAGGGTCTCCCCTCCGTTCTTTGGGACGAATATGCAAACGGTCCCATCTATCTCTACAACCAAGGAAACCTTGAAGCCTTCACCATGCGTAGGCTTACGACGGATCCGAGCCGCGTTGACGGAGGATCAACCCCGTACCGGACGCTAGTAAGCGGTTTCGACCAAGAGGGGCCACTCTGGGTCGCGCCAGGGATAACCGACAATTCCATCTACGATTGGGAATCGATCAATGTCATATCAGGAAACGTCGGCGAAGATGCTGCAGACACCTATGGCATAGAGTTTGACCAAACAATCCTCCCAAATCTGTACTTTAATGCCGGATACTACTTCGAAGATTTCACCTCCGACAACTCAAAGTACATATCCCAGCAAACCGGGGCCACTATACAAGTGGATCCGAACACCCATCGTCTTGATGGATCAATCAACCCCTACTTTGGACGGACATTCATCGAAATACGTGAACCGGACGACATGGACCAGTGGGAAACAAACGAGAACCTCAGAGCGACCCTTGCCTACGAGCTCGATTTCACCCATCGAGACGACAAGTTGAAGTGGCTGGGCCACCACCGCCTCCTCGGACTCGCATCCAGTCGAAAGGTGGAAGATGGCTACTACCGCTGGCGCAGCATGGTCACCTCAGACAACGAGTGGGTCAACGACTCCAACCTATCCCAAGGCACGGGAGGAGCAATCTACCGTCGTTTCTACCTTAGCGATAGCGGATCCACCATCCAGTACGACCCAGGTGTAGTCCGCAATGGGAGTCTCTCATACCCTCTTTACCGCGGAGTCGCGGCCAGCGGAGCGACAGACGAAAGCCCGTACACCGATTGGACTTGGAGTAACGAACCGGTGGATACGACACGAGAGCTTCATTTCGTTTCCTCTATCGGACAACGTGAGATAGATTCGGAAGCCATTGTCATGCAAAACTATCTCCTAGAGGATAAGATAATAACAACCCTTGGATGGCGTAAGGACACGAACAGAGGTCGGTCAACCTCTGGCTTAAGCGTCGATCCCGCCACAGGCAGAGCAAACCCAAGCGACCTCGGTACCTCATGGGGAGATTGGCAAGAAGTATCGGGTAACACCAGCTCCGTAGGGATAGTCGCCAAACCCCTCGATTGGATGTTTCTCCACTATAACAAGTCAGACAATTTCCAGCCAGCCGGTGTCGCATACGATATCAACGACGGAAGCTTTCTTCCACTGCCAACCGGTGAAGGCAAAGACTACGGAGTATCTTTCGAATCTCCAGATGGCAAACTCTACGCCCGCCTGAATTGGTTTGAGACGACCCAGCGCGACTCACGCGCAGGTCCGACTGGCACATTCATCTGGCGCATGGGTTACTACGACAACGACGCCTTCTACGATTGGGCCGTGTTGGCAGCTCGCTACGAAGGCCTAACCGGAGCCGCAGCAGACGCCCGCGTTAAAGAAATAACTCAGCTACCAGACAACTTTAACGACTACCGCTCCAATGTAGTGGGAACTTCAGACGTCAAAGCCAAAGGGATGGAGCTAAACCTAGCCTACAACCCCCGCAACAACTGGAATATCAAGTTCAACGTCGCCCAGCAGGAAACCGTCTATGACAACATAGCAGAACAATACGATCGCTGGAAGGCCGTCCGCCTGCCTATCTGGATGGCTGCACACTCAGACGCCATGCCAGAAGGCTACCAAGACTTCTGGACTTACGACAACCTCACCGCGCCAGACCAGATCCGCCGTATCGCAGGAATTGGCGGAGCATCTACCCGTACTCCAGAACTGTGGTTTAATATCAACGTAGATGCGAATATGGCACTGCAAAAGAAACTAGAAGGTAAAGTGTCGCCATCGCAACGCGAATGGCGCTGGAACGTGATAACCAACTACGCCTTCGAAGATGGTCCACTTAAGAACTTCGGTATCGGTGGCAGCCTCCGCTGGGAAGATGAAGCGGCAATCGGATACCTCGGAGGTGAGCCAGACAGCGATGGGATAGTACGTCAGCTAGATGCTGACAGCCCGGTGTATGACGACTCCCAATACCATGTGGATTTTTGGGCATCCTATCGCATGAAAGCATTCAGCGATAAAGTGGACGTCAAATTCCAGTTCAATGTTCGAGACCTATTCGAAGATGGCGGCCTCCAAGCAGTTGGCGTCAACCCAGACGGGTCTGCCAGCGCTTATCGAATAGTAGACTCAAGAGAATTCTTCTTCACCACCACTTTCGAGTTCTAAGAATTCGCCGAATAGATTAACTCAAAAACAGCCTCCATCGAAAGATGGAGGCTCAGTTTTTTAAAACGGGTAGCGCAGTCCAAAGATCTCGACAGAGCGATCCCCAAGATCAGCCTACAAACGAGTGGTTTCTAACCGCATGGCATGAAGCGGCACTCCAAATTACATCACGGTTAGGCGATAGAATCCGCTTCAAGGATATAGTGGAGCGGGAAAACGAGAGCGGAAATTAATCTTCGAGCACTTATGGAAGCCAATCAAACGGCTCGCTGGCTTCAGCCCGTTCAACCTACATACTTAGAGCAAAAAAAGAGGCCCCGCTTGATGCGGGGCCCGTATTTTGCTGAGGAAGAGCTCAGCTTGCTTCCAACCTTTGAGAACTACTTTACATCGTCCCAATTTTCCGGCGTCCATTCACGCAGAAAAGCGAGACACTCCAGAGCCGCAATTTCCCATTGCGAGCCATTTGTTCCTAATACGTATTCATCGATTGGATTCAAGACCTCAGGACCTTTCAGGCTTAGAGCGTCAGGCACTGCTTGAGATTCCTCATCATAACGTTTCAAGAGCTCTTTCCATGCCCTTTTCGCGAGACTCGGATCCTTAAGGTGCAAAGCGGCATAAGCCGTATGTCGACTATGGGAATCACGCAAGTTCGCATTGCGGAACGAAATACCGAGAACTTCCTTCTGCTCTTCTGCAGTACCATTATAGAGTCGGCCATATTCCGCCCATCTATCGGCGTATTCTGGAACCTTTTCTCCATAAGTTCGGATTAGCTCCAGACTGATCTCGGGGAGCCCAAAGCAAGAGCGCAGATGACTCTGCACAGGCTTACCACCCTCGAGCGGAGAGATCTCTCCAGTATCAATATTGAGAACACTGGTACCAAAAAATCCGTATGGATGCTCCGAAAGACCCTTCATAACCTTCAAGATTCGATCATGCCATACTGGATCATTCGTGCGTTCAGCTTCAGTTATCCATGAAGCCATGAAGTTTCCGATTCCCAAGCCGCTGATGACGACTTCGCCACCGGGCTCCGGAGCTTCGATTGGTGGTAGCGGCTGCAACTCCGTCTTCCCTCCGACCTTCCGGCCCACGTTAATTTTCTTCTCCGCTTCGATTCCAAAGAGAGAATCTCTAAGGAGATCTCCCGTACGCTCGTCCGCCGTCAGATAATAGTAGTGCCGGAAATAGCTAGCGGTACTAATCCGTGTCTGCTTGGAACTATCTCCCCAATGCTGGACTCCATGACGCGTGCCTAGCCCCCTAAATCTCCCTAGGTGATAAGTATCCACGTCGCAATTATGACGACACATGGCTTCGGCAAATCGGAAGACATCCGCTCTTCCAGTACGAAAATAGCTCAGCCAAAGCCAAATAGGAGGAGACAGTTCAGCATTATCCCAACCGAAGCCACCTACGTCATAACGCCAGACATGGCGGTCGGTATCGTAGGTGTGCATAACATCTCCGTAATGCCAGAACCCATACCAATCTCGCTTGTCAACTTCAGCCACATAAGCATCGAGCTTGAACTCCAAACGATCTTCCAACCATTGCGTGATTTTGGTGTCTCGCTTTGGCAAACTCCACTGAGCGCCAAAAACACCGCTCGCCAAAATGTGTTCCGGACCTACGGTCAATTGCGCTGGAAGACGCACCTGGTCGGCAAAGCTAACTAAAGACTCTCGACTTGGAGTGACGTCCTCCGCTTTCAGATAAAATTCTGAAGTTCGAGCGATCCCGTAAGGAGTCGCGTATCCATCCTCGTAATCCTCATAGGTGATGTTCAATCCATCGATTTGCTTTGGGTAGGTATCCATCCCCATTCCGTCGTGGAAAAATCGAAAGTCCATCGGCTGAGCTACTGGCGACCATATCCAAAGTGTCACCTCAGCCGTATCGCTCTCAGCATTTCGCACATCCATCTGGCTTGGATGGCTCTGCCAAAAGTCCCGCATACCGAAGGAAACCCCGCCTTGTAAAGCTCCGCCAACGTAACCAACGCCGCCGGAACGATGTCCGGTCGCGGAATCAATCCAAGCGTGCCCTTCCTGTGTTCTTTTCTGGATACGGAATCCTTCCGAGGACAGTTGGCTCAGGGAATAGTCGCCCCAAGCTGGTACGTACGGCAAGCCGTTCACAACCCGCTGGTCCCAAGTTTCCAATGGTGGAGTCGAGCGACCTGCTATCTGAGCTTCACGTGCAGCATCGCCAGGATCCCGCCTCAGGCCAGTGATCCCCTTGATCGCTTCAGCAAACAGTCCATCACCCTCGCCAACGAAACGAACATGGCGATCATACAGGGGATCGCCCATGGGGACTTCGAATCGTAGCCCCATTCCACTAACAAAGTCGGCGTATTCATCCCCATCATAGATAAAACTATGCATAATACGCATCGTATCGGATCCAGCATAGACATAGAACCGGACAACAAAAGGCAGCCATTCTCGAGCGTCATTTGCATGGCTGCCTTCGACTTTGATGACAGCTCGAATCGGTCCAGACTGTTCGACAACAACTGCCTCAATTTTGGAAGCGTAGCTAGTTTCCGCCCACGTCCCGCGCATCTCCGCAGAATCACGGCTAAGGGCGATCAAACGCCCATTATGGGCAACCACTTTTCCTGAACGTTCAATGCTACGAATCAGAGACTCGCCGGTTCGATTAAAAGTGAACTTGGCTAATTCGGTTTCGACGGAAACCGTTTCACTATCTTCGCGCACCAAGACTACCTTTTCAGGAGCGTGGGCCTTCCCCGATACAACCTTGTAAGACTGAGCCACGTTATCACTTGCCGCAATGGCATGGGCGGTCCACTTCAACGAGCCATCTGGCCAATAAGCGAGTGGCCAGGTCTGGCTAGATACCGAGTTACCCTTCTCGTCTAAGACTCCCAAAGCACTGGCGGATGAAAGCGTTCCAATTGGCCACGGCACTCCCCAAGTACCACCAGAGATGCCTTCCTCGGGCACCCCTTCCAGCCATTCAACCTCTGCCTCCGCAGAGTAAAGATCATCGCTGCGCGTAAGAGTTCCCAAAACGCCAAACGCCAACAATGCCAAGACGTGCTTTTTCTTGATCGTTATTAACTTCATACAAATTCTATTCGGTCTCGGAATTCTGCAGAATTCCAATTTTGCGCATCCAATCCTCAGCGTCTTGAGGCCATACCTTGGCTTGTCGATCGCTGCGAAGCCCGAACCCGTGTCCACCCGTTTGATACAGAATATATTCGTGCGCCGACCCAGCTTTTGTGAGTTCAGCATCATAGAGCTTTGAACCCAAAACAAAGCTCTCATCGTCCTCAGAATGAACAATCAAAGTTGGCGGGACGTCATCCAGCTGAGTAAAGTCTTCCGAAATCGCTCCGTCCCGATTGTCTAAATATGCCGGATACACTAGGATAGTAAAATCCGGGCGAGAACTAAACTCGTCTACCTCATCTATCGCCTCATAGGAATTCCTTCCATGAAGAGCGCTAGCTCGCGCGCTCAAATGACCTCCTGCGGAAAATCCAATTACGCCAATACTCGCTTCATCAAGTCCCAAAGCATCTGCATTTGATCGCAGAAGCCTCACCGCCCGCTGCACATCTTGAAAGGCCCCTTCCCGATTATTTGGAGTGCGATATTTCAAGATCGCAGCATTTAAGCCCAAACTGTTCAACCAGGCGGCAGTTTCTACTCCTTCCTTGTTGTAAGCAAGGTAACTGTACCCACCTCCTGGGCATACGATAAAAGTAGGTGCAGTTGAATCTCCGGAAGAAGCCAAATAGAGCGAAATAGCTGGAACACCTGTATTGGTAATCCGTTGCACCCGATCGCCTCGCCAAGGTAAATCCTCTTCATCGCCTTCGGGCGAAACGCCCGGCATCTGCCCTTCTGGCCAGAGAGGAACGACGCGGTCCGCATCAACCTGACGGACCGAAACATCAGGGTCGTCGGCTTGAGCTTGAAGCTCTTGCATGGCGACCGCGAACCGCTCCCCGAGCTTTCGGGAAGAAGCCGCATCAAAATGCAAATCGTCCCCTTTGTGGCTCAGTCCGACCGATGAGGCGTATCCAACATGCGATACACTTAGGTCGATATTGCGTATCGCTTGATTAACGGCTCCGGAGAATGGTTGCTTCTCAGGTAACAAGAAGCCACCAAGTTGACCGACCACTACCGGCAAATCCGGAGCCTGAAGATCCTCTCGCAAGTCTGCGATCATTTGCCTTAGCCGCGTTTCATAAGTTTCCGCTTCCTTCTGAGAATCAGAATCCGACTCTCCTTGGTGCCAAATCACACCCTTGAGATTGCCATAGGCCATCGCTTCCCGAGCACGCAACAGGGTTTCCTCGTAAAGATCGCCACCTTTTACCCAACGCCTCAAGGGAGATCCACCTACAGCACAAGGCACGACACCTATCGTCGTATCCGCATGGGCTGCCTGCATCGCTTGAGCGAAAGCGATTCCGGGACCTACTCCAGGCTTAATCCTGCCTGTCTGCTTATGTATTGGATCCTTGGCGACAAGCCACTCTCCGTCATATCCATAGGCTAGAACTTGCCCACTTGTGGTCTGGTTGGGCAAGCCTGTCAGGTCCCGCCCCGCCATATTGGATTGCCCCATCAGGAGGTAGAGGTCAAACGCCTGCTCATTGGGCATTGATTCGTAAAACTCGATTTCGATGATCGAAAGCTCCCGATCGCCTACGTTCTCTTCACCCGTAGTCGCATTTCCCTGGTCGACGAGCTCCGTGATGTCTCCGAAAGCATCTCGAGCTTCCCCACCCGCGAGAGGAACGATCTTCAAAGTCCAACCCTTAATGGGCTTTAAATCCAGAGTTATGTAACCGAGGCTTCGTTCGGTCGCTCCGAAAAAGACCTCCGTCTCATCGACCATAATCCTAATAGGATAGCTACGAGCGCGGAAACCACCGACCTTCATAGTAAGCTCAGTCAAGGTTACCTCGCGGCCAAAGGTAAACTCGATGGCGTCGTTTCCTATCCAGGCCGTCGCTTCGTTGTCGTCATGAGCGAAGGCAGAATCAGATTCGGAATCAGAGCTGGATTTCACCACTTCTGCAGGAACCCGAGTCATGGTGATCGAAGCTCCACTTGGAGTTGGGCCGTGAGCGAGACTACCTTTAAGGTTCTCGTCAGGAAAACGATCGCTGTATCCATTAGCGCTTTCGAATGGTAAGGAATCCACAGTGATCGACGCTGACTTCAGCCCCTTAGACTTCGCGGTAAGCTTGATCTCGCCAGCTTCGGTCAAAGTTCGAACAAGCACCCGATTCACACCGCACTCGACCGGCAATTTCTTAGAAAGGATATAATTATCCGGCCCTTGAGCGATGCCACCCTTCCACTCAGCCGGTCCATCGAGAGAAAAATCGACTTCGTTCAAGGCAATCGGGTTTCGACGTCCTTGCTTATCAACTACCTCTACCTCGGCAAGCAACACATCCGCACCGTCCGCCTTCAGCTCAGCGGGACCAATTTGAGACAGACGCAAGGCGTACGGCTTTCCTGCGGTTTCGTGTTTTGCTCGGCAAACAACCGCTCCTTGAGAATCCTTCCCCAGGGCTTCGATCGTTCCGCTTTCCCATGCGACATCCTTAAAGGTAAACAAAAACCTGCTACTTTGTTCTCCCTCTCCGAGCGACTTACCATTTACCATAAGCTCGACCTGGTCGGAGTTGGAAACCACATAAACATCCTTAACGGTTCCCTTTTCGTAATTCCAGTGCCCAATGATGTGAGCCTTCGGAGTGGCGGGATCGACCCAACCATTCCACATGACTTGGTGGGCATAAAAGCCATCCTTCGGGATCCGCATAGGATCGACCTCGCCGCTTCTGCGATAATTCTCCGCGCCTCGATAGTGGGTATTGGTGTCGGAGAAGACGATATTGAGGCCACCGCCATTGACACGATTCCCTGTTCCCGGACGCTCTTTCCAGTAGTCGTACCAACGGACGACGTTTTCAATAGCGTGCGAATCCTGATTCCTGTTGTATGAAGCAGTAGAACTTCCCTTGTACAGAGGTCCGTCTCCATCTTTGTGGTACGGAGGCGAAAGTTCATCCCAATATTTGCGCAGCCCTTCATCTCGCGAGTACTCGGTTTGCCAATACGGAATGCCGGCACTCTTGTTGATATAGAGCATCTCCCCCCCATATTCGGCCTCTTCGGAACCTAACATGTTTCGACTACCGATCGCTCTACCTCCATGCGGATCGAACTGGTCCTTTATGAGACGAAGCTCACGCATATGCTCTTCGCTGATATCGTTGTTTCCACCTTCGTAAACCGCAACGCTCGGGTTATTGCGATTATAGACGATCGCGTCACGCATCAGCTCGAGACGTTGTAACCACTTTCTACCTACCGCATCACGCTCCGAATCTCCAGCAGGCAACATCTGCATCAAGCCAACGCGGTCACAGGATTCCACATCTTGCTTCCACGGCGTGACGTGCATCCAGCGAACCATGTTTGCTCCGCTCTCAACCATCAGACCATTGGAGTAATCGCTAAGCCAAGGGGGAACAGACAAGCCAAGCGCTGGCCACTCATTCGAGCTTCGCTGAGCGTAACCTTTCACATGGATCGGCCGTTCGTTCAAGAGGACCATTCCGTCGCGAAACTCCATTTTCCGGAATCCGGTTTTAGTCCTGACTTCGTCAACTACTTCACCATCGACTTTGAGCCGAGTCACGACATTATAAAGATATCCATAGCCCCAACTCCAAAAGTTCAGCCCATCTACGCGAGACGAGGCCTTAGCTACAACTCGACCACGCTGCGGGGCAACAAATTCTCCCCCTGAAAAGACTGAAACCGACTTGCCATCGCGGTCAAAGATTTCCACCTCGAACTCAAACGCTTGATTGCGCCTTGGTTCGAAAACGACCTCCGACTCGACATTTATAACCGCAGTCCCCTGCTCCAATTTGATGTCGCTCGGGTAAACATAGACACCAGTGTACCCTAGACTCGAATACAGAGGTAATGTCTGATGCAGAATTCCAGTCAGGTGAAGCTTAACGTTCTTAGGAAGTCCGCCATAGTTAGCATTGAAATTCTGATCCGACCACTGAAACCCCTGCCCAGAAACGAACTCCTTGGTATCCCAAGCGTTATCGGTGCGAACTGAGATCACATTTGTCTCCGGATAGGACCGGACGAAACGTGTGATATCGAAACCAAACGCCATGACTCCGTTCTCATGGCCCCCGACTCGGTTTCCGTTGATCCAGACCTCAGCCAACTGGCGCGCTCCTTCAAACTCGATGTATACCTTCCCTTCCTCGGATTGCTCCGGGAGCACGAACTGTTTCCTATACCATGCAATTCCAGTACGATGATTATGGATATCCAATCGGAAGGCATCGTCTTCATTCCAAGCGTGCGGCAGAGTCACTGCCTCGAAGTTGGAATCGTCGAAACCTTCTTCCTGCGCCCCTTCAAAATCTCCAACCCCTAGAAGCCAATTGGAATTGAAATTCAAAACTTGGCGTTGATTCGCAGATACCAAACATGAACAGAATACTGCAAAAAGAAGAACAACCCAGCCCCTCCCTAAAATCGGTCTGGTTTTGCCAATCAACGCTAATTCAACCCCGCACTCGTTCGTACTCGCCCCTTTTCTAACCATCATCTTCAACACTCCTAACCAGCTTCCTAAATGTGAGATGCCAGCGGCTACCCCACCGCTGGCATCAAGTAGTGATTAACACACTAATATAACCCAAATTAGATAGGATCGACCCATTCCTCCTGGATCTCATGCTCCTCGGGCACCTCTCCATTTTCGTCGGTCACAGAAAAATGACTGCGAAGTCGCAGATCGGACGACGAAGCGCCCACCCAAACCGTGAACCCACCTGGCTCGATCAGCCAGCCCTCTCCGGTCTTGTAAAATTCCATGTGCTCCTTCGAGAGGGTAAACTCGACCTTAGCCGTTTCGCCCTTTCGGATATGTACTCGCTTAAAGCCGACGAGACGTTGGTCATAGGTTGTAGCGCTGCTGTAATCGTCTCTCAAATACAGCTGCACAACCTCGTCTCCATCGCGATCGCCAACGTTCTTGACGCTTAGTTCGACGGTGACTTCATCGCCAGCGGTGATCTCATCATCGCTTAAAGACAAACCTTCGTATTTGAACTTCGTGTAGCTCAGGCCATGTCCAAAAGAGAACAGCGATCCGTTGACCTGCCCGTAGTCCACATCTTGAGAACCGGGTTTGCTCGGAAAATTCAACGGCAGCTGCCCCACGGATTGAGCGACAGTGACTGGTAAACGTCCCGCCGGATTGTAGTTGCCAAACAATACGTCAGCCAGGGCCTCTCCCCCATCTTCCCCTGGGAACCACATTTCAACGATAGATGGGAAGTTACGGATAGCGTATTGAGCGCTGAGAGGACGACCATTGGAAAAAACGAGAACGATCGGCTTGCCTGCTGCCTTCAGGGCCTGCAAGAGCTCGTTCTGGTAACCCGGCAAATCAAGGCTGATGCGGCTTTGCGACTCGCGGCATTGAGCATCCGTTTCCCCAACGCAAGCGATGATCACGTCCACATCCTTTGCAGCTGCCACGGCAGCGTCGATGCCGGCTTGTACCTCAGCGGAGGCAGCCTCTTTATAGATATCGCTCAGGGGCCAATTCTCATCCGCCGCTTCTACGCCTTTGACATATACGATCTCCACTTTGCCATCCAACGCGGAGCGAATGCCCTCCAATGGAGTGACGTAGTCGAGACGCTGAGCGCCGTAGCGGCTCCACCACGCCCGCTGATCGTCCGCCATCGGACCAGTAACGAGAATCTTCTGATAGTCACCTTCCAGCGGCAGCAGCTCGCCCTCGTTCTTCAAAAGAATAATCGATTCACGGGAAGCCTGATGGGAAATCGCTAGATTCTCCTCAGAACGCACCACCAAGTCGGTATCGATCGACTTGGTTTCATATGGATCGTCAAACAATCCCAATCGGAACTTCACCCGAAGAATATCGGACACTCGCGAATCGATCGTATCCATAGAGAGGCGACCTTCTTCCACCAGCTCAGCCAATGGCTCCGCATACTCTTCCGGTTGCGTGAAGTGAGTGCGGATGTTCAATCCAGCTTCGACCGAAAGACGTATCGCTTCCTTCGGAGTGGCCGCCACTCTGTGCTTTTCATAGAGGAACTCTACCGCTCCGCTGTCCGAGACCACATAGCCCTCGAAGCCCCATTCATCTCTTAAAATATCCTGTAGGAAGAGCTTGCTCGCTTGGACCGGAATTCCGTCGTAGTCGTTGTACGAGGACATCACTCCCAAGGCGCCACCCTGCGTAATAGCCTTTTT